>CAZPAM010000006.1:0-65150 GCA_964584595.1 uncultured Candidatus Scalindua sp.
TATGTAAGTACATTCAAGCTACAGCAAAATTTTAGGATAATAAGCAATAATTGTCAAAATATTTTTGTTTTAATGGAGTTAGTTTATCATCAACCTTTAAGTTTCTTCCACCACTCATTCGGATCTGAATTTTCTATGATTGAGAGTAGTTTTTTTGAAGATTCACACCTTAGTTTGTCTTTGGCTCTCTTAACCCAATCAATTGCGTCTTCATAGCCTTGAACCTGATACTCTCTGGCCTGCATTGCGCATTCCAGTATGTCCGCATCTTCAGCGACTATGCTTTCCTTACTTTCCTGAGTTGTCAACTCACTTAATGAATCCGCTATCTCATCTCCTATAGAACCTTTCAGGGGTTCTAACTGCTCCTGAGTTACTTTATCTCCAGCCTCTTCAAGATTTATGTATTTTTGTGCAATTTTATGAAGATCATTTGTTCTGGACTCATGCACATCATGAAACAGACACATCATAATCACTTTAGACGCATCAACATTTTCTGATTTTGCCAATATATACCCCAGGATCGTACAACGAAAAGAGTGTTCTGCAACACTCTCGGGATCTTTATTCCCCAGCAACCACCATCCACTCCTGCGAACCTTCTTTAAATAACCTACTTCAAATAAAAATTGTGCTAATTCCTGCATTGTATATACCTCCTGAATGAAATATATTATTTGACAAAATGGCAGTACACTATAAACTATATATTCATTATTATAAAGATATGTTTTTATAAGGAACTTAATTATGCAGTTTCCAAAGTACCGCCCACGCAGGTTAAGAAGTAATAAACTCATACGTGATCTCGTTCGCGAGAATCATTTATCGGTAAAAGATCTCATTATGCCGCTGTTTGTGCGTCCCGGAAACGGTATTAAAAACGAAATATCTTCAATGCCCGGAAATTATCAGTTTTCCGTAGACACACTGGTAGAAGAGGTGAAAGAGCTTGCCTCTCTCGGCATCCCAGGCGTAATTTTATTCGGTATTCCCAGCACCAAAGATGAATTAGGCACAGAAGCATATGCGGATGATGGTATCATACAAAAGGCTGTCAGGGCTATTAAGGAAAACGTTTCTGATATACTGGTTATAACGGATGTCTGCATGTGTGAATACACCAATCACGGGCACTGCGGCTTCATTAAAAAGGATGAAAAGAGTGGTGAACATTTAATCGACAATGACGAGACACTTAAACTACTGACTAAAGAGGCCCTCTCACACGCAGAGGCCGGTGTTGATATGGTAGCCCCGAGTGACATGATGGATGGACGTGTAGGTGCGATCAGAGACATTCTTGATGACAACGGTTACGACAATGTTCCCATAATGTCTTATGCGGCCAAATATGCTTCGGCATACTATGGCCCATTCAGAGATGCGGCCGAATCTCCACCAAGTTTCGGAGACAGGCGGACATATCAGATGGATACACCAAACTCGGAAGAAGCTATACGGGAAGTATCACTGGATATAGACGAGGGAGCAGATATTGTAATGGTAAAACCCGCACTCCCGTATCTGGACATAATCAGGCTTATAAAAGATCAGTTCGGATATCCTGTGGCTGCTTATAACGTGAGTGGTGAATATTCCATGGTAAAGGCCGCTCATGAAAAAGGATGGCTGGATGAGAAGGCTGTTGCTTTGGAAACATTGATGGGTATCAAAAGGGCAGGCGCAGACATCATACTCACTTACTGGGCAAAAGACGCCGCACGCTGGCTATCGTCGTAACAACTCTTTAAGGATTTATTCATTAACTGTATCTTGTGATTCTATCACCAATGCTTCTTTTATGTGCTCAGATAATATCGAGAAGTCAATAGGTTTACCAACAATAAAATCTACTTCCATATTTTCATTTTTTAGCATATCTGCCCACCCGGTTATCAAACCTATCTTTGGCTTTCTATCAAGTGATTCAATTGCTTTAATCATATCCCAACCAGAGATTTCCGGCATACCTAAATCACAGAGAAGCAGGTCACAACTTTCCTTTTCTAACAGCTTAATGGCCTCAGCACCACTTTCAACACTTTCAACGTTATAACCCTGTCTATTCAAAAACATATACAGTATATCGCTTATCTCCTTCACATCATCCACCACCAGGATTCGATAATTATTGGCCTTTACATTAATATTATTTACGGGTTCAAGTGATGCTTCTGCATGTTTCGTTTCTGTCGCAACAGGTAATCTAATTATAAAAATAGAACCCTTTCCAATCTGGCTTTCTATGTCTATATTGCCTCCATGCTTCCCTATAATGCCGTATACAACACTCATACCCAATCCGCTACCTTCAACACCCTTGGTAGAATAAAATGGGTCAAATATCTTCATCTGGACATCCTTAGACATACCACTGCCGTTGTCGGAAATACTCGTACAGACAGTATGATCTTCATTCCACGTTCTAAAGGAGATTCGGCCGCCTCCAGGCATTGCATCAAGGGAGTTATTTATCATGTTTGTTATTATTTCTCTTAACTCTGAAGGTTTTCCCAATACATCTGATACTGAATTCAGGCCTTCGATGTCAAGATTATAAGTCACGCCTCTGGCTTGGGCTAAATCTTTCCATTTGGGTTTTGAAAAATCAACTGCCTGTTCTACTATTTCCAGCATATTAACTGACACAAACTTAGACGTACCCTTCTCCATCCTGGTAAATTCACTCATCCTACGCACAGTTTCTGTGCCGTCCTTTACAGCCCTACATATTGTACGAAGCCCATCCAATAATTCTTCATTACCATCACAGTTACTTTGCATTAACTGTGCATGACCCTGGATAATCGCAAGCGCATTATTAAAGTCGTGAGCAATTCCAGCCACCATTACGCCCATAGCCTTTAATTTCTCAGACTGTAACATTCTTTTCTCAACCTGTTTATGCTTGGTGATGTCTATAATCATCCCATATAATATGTCCCCATCGAGAGTCCCACTTAGGATTACGTTTATGGGTTCCCCCGCCTTTGTAACTGTCTCCATCTCGAAGTTATTAACACTTCCAGTCTCCTTAAGTCTTTCCATCAAAACATTCCATTCTTTCTTACCTTTATCGCTCTGCAGCACATGATCCAACTTCATTTCTTCTGGTGATTCATATCCGAACATCCTTGACAATGATCTGTTTGCATAAAGAATGTCACCTTTGAAATTAGCCTTGTATACTCCGATAAAAGCGTTATCCACAAGGTGCCGATATTTTCTTTCTGATTCTTCCAGTGCATTGTTGGCTTGAGCTAATTTCTTCTCACTTTGCAACTCCTCAAATACCCATTTTATCACCGAAGGTAAAAGTTCAAAGAATTCACCCTCTTTCACTATATAGTCTTTGGCACCGGTCTTCATCATCTCTACTGCTACCTTCTCATCTCCATGCCCAGTCATTATAATAAACGGAATTTCAATCTTTCGCTCCTTAAGGGTGCCGATAATCTGCTTTGCTGACATATCCGGCAACCTGTAATCCAACAGCATAAGATCGACAGGGTTGTTAACAACTCTGCCAACTGCCTGCGCACCATTATGGGCAATCTCCACATCAAAACCTGTGCTCTTCAGGCTCTTCTTAATCAGGAGAGACAAGCCTTCATCATCTTCTACAATAAGAATAGAACAAGGCTTGTTTGACTCATCCTCTACACCACTGTTTTGATCTTTTTCTGACATTTAACTATTTTATAATATTTAATACTGGCACTTTTACCACTTGAAGAAAGAGACCCAACTTCCTGACAGCATCAACAAACCTTTCGTACTCTACAGGTTTAGTAACGTAAATACTACATCCAAGCGCATGACAGTTATTAACCTCCCGCGGATCGTCCGTGGTAGTAACCATGATAACAGGCATTTTAGATAGCTCAGGATCTTCCCTAATCTGCCGCAGGACTTCAAGCCCGTCGACCTTTGGCATTCGTATATCCAGAAGTAAAAGATAGGATTTACCTGATATCCGGTGAGGCCCTTCGCCCTTCAGTAATAAGAAGTCCAGGACTTCCTGTCCATCCTTGAAACGCAGAAAATCATTCTTGAAGCCCGCACGCTTCAAATTCTTTATAATCAGCGCAGCGTGCCCTTCATCATCTTCTGCAATAAGAATCGAACACGGTTCGTTTAATCCAGCTTCTACACCATTGTTTTGATCTTTTTCTGACATTTAGCTTTTTATTCCATCTATCATGGGTACTCTTATTACTGTAAGGAAGAGCCCCAATTTCTTAATAGCTTCAGTGAATTTTTCGTAATCGACAGGCTTTGTAACGTAAACACTACATCCCAGTTTGTGACAGTGATTAACTTCCAGCGGATCATCTGTGGTAGTAACCATGATCACCGGCATTTTAGATAGTTCAGGATCTTCCCTAATCTGACCCAGGACTTCAATCCCATCTACCTTAGGCATTCGTATATCCAGCAGCAAAAGATAAGATTCACCTGATACCCTGTGAGGCCCTTCACCTTTCATAAATAAGAAGTCCAGGACTTCCTGTCCATCCTTGAAATGAAGTATATCATTCTTGAACCCTGCACGCTTCAAGTTCTTTATTATAAGCGCAGCGTGCCCTTCATTATCTTCTGCAATAAGAATCGAACAAGGTTTGTTTGACCCAACCTCTACATCATTATTTTGATCTTTTTCCATTAATTGACTATTGTATCCCATCTAACGCAGGCACTTTCACTACTTTAAGAAATAATCCCAATTTCTTAACAGCATCAGTAAATTGTTCGTAATCGACAGGCTTAGTAATGTAAACATTACAGCCCAGGTTATGGCAATTTTCAATTTCCCGTGGGTCGTCTGTAGTAGTAACCATGATCACAGGCAACTTAGACAGTTCTGAATCCTCCTTGATCCGACGCAGGACCTCAACCCCATCAACCTTAGGCATTCGTATATCCAGCAATAATAGATAAGATTTACCTGATACCCGGTGAGGGCCTTCGCCATTGAAAAATAAGAAGTCCAGGACTTCCTGCCCATCTTTGAAATGTATAAAATTGTTCCTGAAACCTGCTCGCTTCAAGTTCTTTATAATAAGTGATGCATGTCCTTCATCATCTTCTGCGATGATTATATTTAGTTCTTGTTGATAATCTTTTCTTCTCTCTTCATTTATTTCTGCCATTTGTGCCCCCACCACTTATCACTACTATAGAATCATTAATTAGTTTTATAATATACAAATTGCTATAACCATATTCAAGACTAATGATATTTTAGGTAGTCATAATCTCTCATCTTCTGTCTATCCAGGTAACGACACAAAAAACTTGCTCCCCTTTCCCTGTTCAGATTCTACCCATACATTCCCACCGTGACGGTCAAGTATCTTGCGAACAATGGTAAGACCCAATCCATCCCCAACCACGCTATCACTGGGGTCAAGGCGGTGAAATATCTCAAAAACCTTATTCTGATGATTCTTTGCTATGCCTATTCCATTGTCTTCCAGGCAATATACAATATGTCCGTTTTCACTTTTCCCTGAAACAGTGATTATACCTTCTCTCTCACTATCAAGGTATTTCAGGGCGTTGTCTAAAAGATTAGAAAAGACCTGATCAATCTGTGCCTCATCACCACTGCACGATGGCAATTCTTCAATCTGACATTTTACATTCGCATTCTTTATTTTATATTCTTGTGTCACTAGAGCGTTGGATATGAGTTTGTTCATATCCAGTTGTTTGATGTCAAGTCTCACACGACCCATACGTGAAATGCGCAAAAGCCCCGAAAGCAATGTGTCCATCTTGGCTGAGCTTGCAAGGATAAATTTGAGTGCATCAGGAATATCTTCTTCAAGAGTTTCGGTAAGCTTTTCTTTTAGATCAGAAGATGTACTGTTCTCATTTAGCTTTTGGCGTACCTTATCTATATCTTTCACTAATTCTCTGCTGAAACCCTGTATATTTAACAGCGGAGACCGCAAGTCGTGTGAAGTCACATATATAATCTGCTCCATCTCCTTATTCTTATACATCAGCTCATCAAGCATGCGTTTTATCTCTTGTGTTTTCTCTTCAACCTTTTCCTCCAGATTATGTGCATAATCCTCAATCTGTTTCTTTGATTCTTCCAGTTGAGAAGTCATATCATTAAAAGAAGTGGCAAGCAAACCGATCTCATCCATTGACCTTGTTGGTATTTTAAAACCAAGATCCCCGCTTGCTATCTTCCTTGTTCCTTCTACCAGTTTTTGAATCGGCCTTGTTACTCTTTTAGATAGAAGGATTGCAATCGTTATAACGACTATAGCGCTTACGCATCCCATGATCATAGTAAAAACTCTTAAACGCGCAATTGGAGCAAAGACCTCTTTTTTATCTATTTTTGTCACCAGTCCCCAATCCATATCAGATATATATTGATAAGCGGCCACGACATCGATATTCCTGTAATCAGGAGCTATAATTGCTCCGCTATTTCCTTTCAGCGCTAATCTCATAGGCTCTGCTCCGGAAGAATCCAAAGGCACGGATCTGCTAAGCGGCATGTCGGAAGCATACTTCAGAGTTGTTAAGAATACGACACTATCCCCTCTCCTCACACCTAACAAAGCCTCTCCAGTCTCCCCCATCCCGGCTCGCTTGGTCGTAATCTCATCCAGGATAGCAATGTCGTAGGCATTGATAATAACACCAATTGTCTCATTCTTCTGTCTGCTGGTAAGAGGTGAGGAAATGAATATGCAGTTTTCATTAAGATAAGGAATATTATAAGACTTACCGGTATACGTCTCTCCGTAGTTTTTGCTTACGCAACTCATAAATATATTCTCTTTAGACATATCCTTTCCAGCCCACAAATCATTGGTGGAGGCTACAACAATACCGTCAATATCCAAAACGGCTATTGCCGTTATATGAGAGTCTAAGGTTTTTTTGTTCGCCTTGAGATGTTTATTCAGGTCAGAGACAAGATAGCTCTGTATCCCTCTGCTGGAGATTATCTCCAAACTGTCTCTTATAAAACCATCAGAACTGAAATCAACAACTCGTCCCCTTTTCCCATCCAGAAAGGACAATGTATGAATTTTTTTTGATTCTGCAACAGCCGTCAGCCAGTCCAGTGTCTGCCGCTCAATTGTACTCCTGGCGTTGAAGTAGTATAGCGTTGTGATTATGGAAATTGGTATCAGTGAAATGCTGAGTGCAAATATGAGTAATTTGGACTTTATTGACATGGGCAAAGACTACTTTGTTAAAGTTTATGCCGATTCATATCAACCCCGAACCGTGATAATTGCCTTTAGAGTCTGCAACAAAATATAATAAATTATAAAAATCTATCAAGTACAAATCCAGACGCATTAATTACCCTTCAAGCCTCTAACTATTAATTAATCCTGTCCGGGCAACGTACTTGACATAAACCAATTACTCATTAACAACTCCATCTTCTCAATAAATTCATCATAAGAGGCCGGCTTTGTAACATAGTCGTCAGCACCGTTTCTATACGCTTCTGAAATAGTTTCTTGATCGGAGTTTGTTGATAAAATAACTACTTTGATCGAATGATACTCTGGATTTCCCTTTAGAAATTTGAGAATATCCATCCCATTAACTTTTGGCAAATTAAGGTCTAATATAACTAAACCAATTTGAGTGTGTTTTACATTGCCAGACGAACCTGTGTGCTGAAAGTAATCTACGGCATCCTGTCCATCTTTCATCAGGATGACATCATTTTCAACGTCTTCTATATCGAATGTGTCAAGAATTAACTCCGCATGATCCGGATCATCTTCAATTAATAGTATCTTTTTTGCACTCAACGATATATTCCTTATAACAATCAGTTTAAACTCTGTGAACTAACAGGCATTTTCTAGTCTCCCCTTAGTAGGTGAGACAACCCCGTTATCAATTTCAATGCTTGTTTCAGGCAAGACTCCTAAAGGCAAGTCAACATCGCTCTGCATATCGTCTTTGTCAGAAACTTTCATCTCTAATGGTATTGTAAAACAAAACCTTGAACCCCTGCCATCCTTAAGTGGACTTTCAACCCAGAGCTTACCACCATGCGACTCAACAATCTTTCTAACTATTGCCAATCCAACACCTGTGCCTTCCGCCTCCACATCATGAAGACGTCTGAATATCTCAAATATCTGACCCTGGTGCTCCTTTCGAATACCAATACCCGAGTCTTCAACAAAGAATTTACAGCAGTCATCATGCTTATGACAACCAATCCTGATCACCCCGTGATCACCATTACTTTGCTCTTTAGTCAAAGGATTGCGAGGAGTTTCAGTCTGCTTACCATCACCCATAAATTTGATTGCATTTGTAATCAAATTTGAAAATATATCCTTCATCCTTTTTTCATCACAAATTACAGCAGGTAGATTATGCTCGATCGAAACATTAATCTTGCTTGCTTTTATTCTGTCTTCCAATGAACTCACTATCTCTTTGACAATTGTATCGGTATCATTTTCTCTAAAATTGTATGCAATCCTCCCCGCCCTTAACACTTCCATAATCTCTTGTATCTTCTGAGACATCCTCTTTACATTTGACCTGATCCTGCCTATATAATGTTTTTCTTTGTCCTCATAAATGTCTTTATAAGCCTTGTATAACTTTGACGTATAACCTTCAATTGCAAATAGTGGTTCTTTTAGATCGTGCGATACAATATACACAAATTCTTCCAGTTCTTTGTTTATCTTTGCTAACATATCCGCCTTTTCAGCCAACTCTGTTTTTGCCTCTTTTTGAAAGGTTATATCCCTGATGATCATCGTAAAAGTGTATCGGCCTTCATCAATTTCCTGGGATGACATAGATATTTCTAACGGGATGACACACCCTTCTTTTGTTCTTCCACAAACTTCCAATACCCTGCTAATCCTTAGGATCATACTCATCTCTAAGAATCTATCTAAAATTTCTTCAGTAATAATTTTTTTTATAGAACGGCCTATAATTTCATTCTTCTTATACCCAAAGACCTTATATGCTGCCTGATTCCAGATGTTAACTACTCCATTTCCATCAATACTGACAATAGCATCTTGTGCCGTCTCTATCAGGTTTTCCGTATACACTTTTCCTCTGCTTATCTCTTCTTCAGCATTCTTCCATTCTGTTATATCCTTTGTCTGATGCACTGCACCACAAAACTTACCTTTCTCATCAAGAATTGGGTACGTAGAGACAATGAAAGATCCACCCATGCCAGGATCACTTACTTCTACGTGCTCCGGTTTCAAACTCTCTGCAGTCTTTGTGAGTGGACAGGTAGGCCAGGGTTCACTGGTACCATGAAAGATCTCATAGCATTTTCTGTCTGACAACTTCTCAACGCTAATATTAAACCTTTCATAAAATGCCTTATTTGCCCTGACAATTCTATAATCTTTATCGTGAATAGTAATTATGTCTGTAATAACATCAAAGGTCTTATTCCATTCATCCTTGCCTTTTTCTTCTATCTCCGATAAAAGCCGGGCGTTTTTCTCGTTTGATATCCTGAGTTTGTCCATCATAATATTAAATGATTCACCCAGGACTTCGACTTCGCCTTTCCTCTTACCTGTTATAATAGGATGTGCCACGTCACCATCCGCAATTCTCTTAGTCCCTGCTATCAGCTTCATAATAGGCCTTGCTATCTCTGCAGAGACAAAGATTGCTATTACGATAATAATTATAATACTTGTAATTCCAATAATAATGGCAAGGTTCCTAATTCGTACAAGTGGAATAAATGCCTCAGAAACATCTTTTTCTGCCAATACAACCCAATCCATATCCTCAATGTACCGGGATACCCCCAATATCTGAATCCCTCTGTAGTCAGGATATACGCCTACCATTCCTCTATCATTTCCGAAGCCAGCTCTAACACCCTCTGTGTTAACGACCTGCTTAAGGATTGCACCCTCTATAAACCTCGATTCCGTAATCATCAGCTTTTCACTGTTTACAATATACACCTCACCCGTCTCTCCCATTCCCTCCAACTGTCTTCCCTTTTCTAATCCTCCTGATATCCCGCTGCGAGTCACCCCTGTGAGCTCATCACCTCTGTACCTGTTAACAATTATGCCTATTGCCCTCATCCCCTCTTTAGCAGTAAGTAATCCTGCTACCTCAAATGTGTTCTGCCAATATTCAGGTGAATAATGCAGGCTACTTATAGATGTTCGTTTTTCCCTTGAGAAAAATGCTTCGCCTGAGACATCCCGTCCAACATGACTTGTTTCTGTTGAGCTTATAACTTTACCATCCAGATCGGCAATAAATATCTCTAATATGTTCTCTTCATCTACCTGCATTTTATTATTAAGTAGATGTCCGTTCAGCCTGAAAGCAGATAAACTGGTATTAATTCCATGAACTATATTCTCAGTACAAATTTTAATAAAACCGTCAGAACTGAAATCAACGATTCTGTTCTTCTTTGCCTCCAGGAATAGATTAACATGTTCACGCAATTCATCAGCAGCCATCTCCAATTGATCAAATATATTTTGTTCAATTGTTTGCCGAATGTGATAATAACAGAACGTCGCCGCAATGCTTGCTATTAATATAGAAGGAACCAGAAACCAGAATAATATTTTTCTTCTTATAGTCATTTTTTAATATTTAATGGAACAGGTGTGTTTGCCTTACTAATTCTTACTATGGGAAAGTGCTTTAAGCCTTCCCACTTACAAAAAAAAAGCCAAATCTCCCCAAAGCCACCTTCATGAAAAGAAGGGGGAGGAGAAGTGAGATTCGGCCAATAATTACTTTTTAGATTCCATATCTACCACTTTAATAAGCCTGCCCTCGCCCGTCCAATAGACAGGGGCAGACAGTGAGGATTAATGGAATTTTGATTAGAAACTATTCAGTCTGGTCAAAATTAACTAACCGGTATTTATTCTTTCGATAACTGCTCAACTGCCGCCAGCTCTTCAGATGATAGTACCAGTGCAATGTCAAGTAGTATAACTATTCTTTCCTTCGTCTTGCCCAGGCCCAATATGAAATTCGTATCGATGTCTTGTCCCAGGTGCGGTGCATCTTCAATCTCTCCGCTCTTGATATTTGATACTTCTGATACGCTGTCAACAATGATCCCTATTGATGTTTGACTAACTTCTACGACGATTATGCAGGTTTCCTGAGTATGCTCTATCTCCGGCATTGTAAACTTTAGCCGCAAATCAACTATGGGTATAACCTTTCCCCTCAGATTAATTACGCCTTTCAGGTAATCCGGGGTTCGTGGTACGGTTGTAATGTCCATAAGCTTGATGATTTCTCTAACCTTGAGTATCTCGATGCCGTATACTTCACTGCCTAAAATAAATGTAAGGAATTTTCCTTCTGTGGTTCCTTTTTTATCTATTATTGCATTCATATGTTTCCACCTTTCTATAATTTAAAATTCACTTTCTATTTGTTAACATCTTGAGATTGATTTCAGCTGCCTTGCCATATAGTTTTCTCAATTACCTCTACTGGTACTAAAGTCCTCTGTCAGTGCCGATTTGCAATATTCACTCAAAAGCTTTGCATTCTCGGAAACCTCTTCATCGTAAAAAGAGGACTTAGTGATAAAACCATTAGCGCCATTTTTATATGCTTCAGATATTGTCTCAGTATCATGACTCGTAGACACAACAATGACAGGTATCGAACTGTACCCTGGGCTCCCTTTTATAAATCTGAGCACATCCATACCGTTAACTACCGGCAGGTTAAGGTCTAATATTATCAATGCAATCTGAGAGTCTATCCTTTCGCTATCATCTTTACTTTCTTGATCTAAGTCCCGTCTATAAGAAAATGGTGAATGCGTAATAAGCGAATCTGTCTTTTGAATGTAATCAATGGCCTTTTGTCCATCGCTCTTTATTACCAACTTATTTCTGTCGATACCTTTTTCCTCTAGATCGTCTACAATCAACGATGCATGGTCCGGATCGTCTTCAACGATTAAGATATTCCTTTCATCCATAATTTTCCTTTCTGTAAATACCATACATATTCAATTTTTCCAGTACTGTCTTTATTAACTTTATAAGCTCTTCTCACAAAACATCTTAGGGAAGTAAATTGAAACGCGAATGCAATACCATTTTAACAGAATTTGTAACAGTCGATTTTACAAAGACTTAAGAATTAGACACCATTGGAATTATGGAATATTTCCATGGATTTATTCCATAGTATGGATAAGCCTACATTATATTGGAATGTCAGCTTGGTTATGAGCTTTTATAGATTACAGATTACTAGTGAACAAAATATAGATTACGGTATACAGAAGTAAATACAGAGACAGGTCTCTTTGGTGTGTCCAGGTAGAGGTTTATTGAAAGGTTGATAGTGGATTATCTCACTTTATGCCGTATTCCTTGATTTTATAAAGTATAGTTTTATAGTCTATCTTTAACATTCGTGCTGCTTTGCTTTTATTACCGGCTGTTTGCTTTAAAGCACTCGCTATAACTTGCTCCTCAACGTTACTTACAACATCCCTTAATGAGAGATCATTGAAATTGTCCTTTTCCAACTTAATCGGTTTGCCTGTAACATAATCGAATAAGTGATTATTTGATCTTGATTCTTCGTTTGGCAGATTAACAGACTCCACCACGTCATCAGCCATAAGTACCGATTTTCTGATCACATTCTTTAGCTCCCTTACATTCCCCGGCCAATCGTAATTGAGCAGGCATTCAAGTGTAGATTCTGAAAATTCTCGGACGTTCTTGTTCAACGCCCGATTAGTTTCATCCAGAAAACGTCTGGAAAGGTAAATCACATCTTCCTTGCGTTTCCTTAATGGAGGTATCTCAATGGTAAATTCATTCAATCTATGATAGAGGTCTTCTCTGAATTTTCCGGCTTTTACGAGTTCGTCAAGCTTCTTATTACCTGCAACTATAATACGCACATCAATATTTATGTCATCAGTTCCTCCCAGCCTCCTAATGCACTTTTCTTCTATGGCACGTAATAATTTACCCTGCATCTGCAGGGATAAATTACCTATTTCATCTAAAAAGAGTGTACTTTTTGATGCTGATTCAATATATCCTTCCTTTCTCTTATCAGCCCCGGTAAACGCACCCTTTTCATATCCAAAAAGCTCGCTTTCAAGCAAAGTCTCAGGTATTGCACCACAGTCGATTGTAACAATTTTACTTCCTCCTCGCGTGCTTTGATTATGTATCGCCCTGGCTATCAGATCCTTACCTGAACCTGTTTCACCGTATAGGATAACGGTAAAATCAGTTGGCGCTACATGATTTACCTGATTAAATACTCTTTTTATTTCATCACTGGAACCCATTAGTTCTGCCAGGCTTGATCTTTTATCAGAATCAGATCGAAGTCTTTTTATTTCATATTTCAACTTAAGCTCATTTAAGGCATGCCTGAGTGTAATGACAATATGATCTCTATCGAATGGTTTTGTTATATAATCATAAGCTCCCAGCTTAACTGCCTTGACGGCTGAATCTATTTCCCCATAAGCTGTGATAAGAATGACCGGCAAAAGAGGGTTTATACTCTTCATCTTCTTCATAGCTTCTATACCATTCATTACTGGCATTCTTATATCCATAATAACTGCTTCAGGCAATTGGCTCTCCACAATTTCCACAGCCACTTGACCATTGTGAGCCGTCAACACATTGTAACCTTCTTCTTTCAGGATTCCTGAAAGAACATTCACTATATCTTTAACATCATCAACCACAAGAATCTTTACACTCTTATTCATTTTGAGAAAACCTTTTTTTCTGTTCCTGCAATAATTCTCCGTATATTTGATGTGTGCCTTGCAATTATGAGAATAGCAACTGCGACAGACATTGCCATAAGGTAGATATTATCTCCAAAAGGAGAATCTACAACTATCACAATGACCCCTACTAGAGAGAGAGACCCAATCATTGAACCCAGAGAAACATAACGTGATACTATTACGGTTAGAAGCCAGACACCAAATGCTATACCTATAGATATTGGCACTAACCATATAAACACTCCAAAGCTTGTAGCAACAGCCTTACCACCCTTAAAATTCAGAAATACGGGAAAGGCGTGGCCCAGAACTGCACAAAAACCGCAGAGAACCACCAGCAGGTTATCAGGCGTCGTTGGGATATTTACCGCACTGCTGACAACCGCAGGAACAAAATAAACGACTATAAATCCCTTAAGCATGTCCAGGGCAAATATTATTAATCCATACTTTTTCCCAAGTACTCTACCTACATTTGTAGCGCCTATGTTCCCACTACCCTCTGTCCGGATATCAACCCCTTTTGCAACGGCTATCACATAACCAAAAGGAATACCCCCGATCAGGTATGAAATAATAATCCCAACGATGTATGATATTATCACAAAACACCCCCCCCTTTTTTTATTCCGCTAATATCCAGTATCTCGCATCTAACCTCTTGTTTACCCGACGCGCTGTTTGGCGGGCCCCTAGCTAGCTACCAACCTCCCACACTCCACCACAACCTATGCAGATTATGAGATGTCTTATAAGACTGAAGATAATATCTAAGCGGCTTCTCAGATTTATTATCTGCTTTTATATATTCTTTCAAAAACCTTAACT
Source organism: uncultured Candidatus Scalindua sp. (assembly GCA_964584595.1). GTDB lineage: Bacteria > Planctomycetota > Brocadiia > Brocadiales > Scalinduaceae > Scalindua. Next base: position 14,633 of record CAZPAM010000006.1, read on the forward strand.
TGTCAGTTTTAGATATTGGAAACGGAAATTCCTGGCCAAAAACATCTTTATTGCTTCTTATCATCTTTTCAACCGATCGATCCAGACGTATTATGTTCTTCACTCTTTTATGGGAGTTAACCTTTTCATACTGATGTGATTTATCTAAATCTATTATATATACATTATCTTTCCCACCAACAGCAGATTGAACGAGAATATTCTTCAGGTGCAGATCAGCGTGATAAATACCGGCATCGTGCATCTCTTTTACAGCTTTTGCCGTCTCATTAATGATTTGTCTCTTTCGTATAACTAACTTATTTTCTTCGGGGTTAAACAGCAACTCCATTAAATCTATGGCACCGGTTATCTCCTTTGAGACTAATCGGCACTTATAAACAGGCCCCAGAATTCTATTTTTTACAATTGCAATTACCTCTGAAGTCTTAATACCGCTCTTGCCGGCGGCCTCACATATTGACAACTCCCTTAAAGGACGCAGTCCGTCCCAGAAAATATCCCTTAATATCTTTCTAAACAATCCGCCATGCCAGTACTCCCTCACTACAAAACTTTCATTATCAAGACTCTCTATTTTGAGGGTTTTGCAGGGTGTTCTCCCGTGGTAAGAAGTCGTTAATTTATCACTATCTTTATGCAGGTTAAACAGCATGTCAATATCACCTGCTGGCAACCTTTGTTCATACTCCTTCTTTATATATAAGGTTATTTTCCCTTTGGTTAAAGTTGAATAATAAGCAGGCAGTTCCACTCTCTTCATTGTTGAAGGATTATACTAAAGTGTAATTGCTATGTCAAAATAGTTCGCTACAATATACTGCAAAGAGCGGAAAGAAAAGGATAACGACAAACAAAGACTTGTGCTGAATATATTTCAGTAAACATTTCCATTCGTGACTGAAAATCTGTAAGATAACGACCATGGGTATGTTAATAACTGAAAAGCCGGAAAAGATATTGATTATACGCCTCAGCGCTATAGGAGATGTAGTCCATGTACTCCCTGCACTCAGTCTGTTGCGCTCTCATTTCCCGAAGTCAAGAATATCATGGCTGGTAGAGGATAAGGCAAGCGACATCCTGACAGGCCACCCTGATATTGATGACGTTATAGTATTTCCCAGAAAGAAGTGGCAAGGGACAATACTGAAGATCAATAAAACCCTTGGCACATTATCCGAAATTCTCTCCTTCTACAAGAGACTTCGAAGAAATCATTATGACCTGATCATTGACTTTCAGGGCAACCTCAAGAGCGGGGTAATGAACCTGATAACGGGATCAGAAAAAAAGGTCGGGTTTGGAAAAGGTTCCTGCAAGGAATTGAATTATTTAACTACTCAATACCAGGCTTTTCCACCTGAAAAGAAGATGCACAGGATAGACAAAAATCTATTTCTACTGAAAGAACTTGGTATTGAGAACGGATTTCAAAAGCCAAAACTTCCCGTCTTCAAGCTAGACAAAAAATACATCTCTAAATTCATTACTACGAGCACTAATCCCTCCCTCCCTATAATTATTATTCATCCCGGTACAAGTAAGTTTGGATCATACAAACAATGGTCTCCTCTGAGCTATGCCTTACTTGCGGATATGATACTGGATACCTATGAGGCAAACGTAGTCTTTACATGGGGGCCGTATGAATTCGGTGTAGTCAAAGAGATAGTAAAGAAAATGAAACACGAGGCTATTCCTGCTTGCGAGACCAGGTCCATCAAGCAACTCATAGAACTTATAAAACGTGCCAGTCTTTTTATTGGTGGAGATACAGGCCCTCTGCATATTGCCTCCGTCCTGGACATTCCGGTTGTAGGAATTTACGGACCGAAAGACCCTGAAATCTACGGTCCGTACAACGGCAAGTCAATAGTAATAAAAAAGGACGTACCATGCAGTCCGTGCAGGAAAAGAACATGCGGTGATCCAATATGCATGTCATCAATCCTACCATACGACGTTTTCCTTGGAGTGGAAAAATTGTTTACCACGGAGAAACACTGAAACAAGCGCCTTCTCCGTCTCTTCGTTTCACAAAACATCTCTGCTTCTCAAATAGCCCATACTTTTTTCTTAACCAGACGCTCCAACAAATTACCCTAAACGGGAAATATTTGCCTAATTCATACTTTTAACCCAGCCTCTTTCAAGTAATAAGTGAGGAATATTATCTGCTGTATCATGCTTAATAATCAGCACTTGAGTCCTTTATGAAGTAAAACCATTATCACAGGATGTATATGGCATGCAAGGTGCATAATTAAAGAATATTTGTAATAATCCGATAATATAGACAGTGCTTACATAAGAATATAAACCGGAATTAAAGTGAACATTTTGTGAGGTTAAAAACTTATGAAAAAGAGTTTACTAATTTTGACATGCTGTATACTTCTATCGGCTTTGAGTACTCGTGCATCAGGCCAGGTATCAGTTGAAGTCCGGAAATCAGTTGAAGCCCAAATCCAGACTCTTTCTTCGGAATTCCTCACGCATATGGCTAGTTCCGAATATTCTGATGCTGCCGCGTTATTTCACTGTCCTCAAGAATATACTTCTGTAAAGAAAACTGGACAGATTCTTGGTGTAAGTAAATTGCTCAAGATCTTAACTGATGAATTTGGTATCCCATCAGACTGTAAAATCAGTGAGTTTCCGGATCCACATTACAATGTCACAGTGTGTGGTGGTGATATGCAGTATTGGGAAGAACATCCATCGCAACTGCAAATTCCCTTAGAGGTAGTTTTCAGTAAAGAAAATGATGGGCAGATTGTTATTCTGTTTTCTAATGTTTTTAATAAATGGGAAATAAGAGCTGTCGCTTATGGACTTCCGGCTCAAAGACAGGGAGCAAAAGAACGTATTGTGGAAGTAATGACGAAGATGTTGGCAACGCTGCAGCCGGAGCCCCAAAAACCACCAACGGAGAAAAAGTATCCAATAGTCCTGGCATCACATAAATTAAATGAATCCGGTATCGCGAACAGGAAATATTTGTATAAAAGTGAACATTCAAGAGGTTAATAACTTATGAAAAAGAGTTTACTGATTTTAACATGCTGTATCCTTCTATCGGCCTTGGGTTCTCGTGCATCTGGCCAGGAATCAGCTGAAACACAGGAATCAATTGAAGCCCGGCTCCAATCTCTTTCTGTGGAGTTTTTTTCGCATATGGCTAGTTCCGAATATTCTGATGCTTCCGGGTTATTTCACTACCCTGTTGATTATACTTCTGAGAAGAGATCTGAAGTGATTCATCGTGTAAGTAAATTACTCAAGATCTTCGTTGATGAATTTGGCATCCCGTCAAACTATAAAATCAACGAAACTCCGGCTCCTTATTACAATGTCACAGTGTGTGGAGGTGATATGAAGTATTGGGAACAGTATCCATCGTACATGCAAATACCTTTGGAGGTGGTTTTCAGTAGAGAAAATGATGGGTATGTTATTATCCTGTTTTCCAATATTCAGGACAAATGGGAAATAAGAGCTGTCGCTTATGGGCTTCCGGCACAAAGACCGGGAGCAAAAGAGCGTATAGTGGAAGTCATGACGAAGATGTTGATAACACTACAGCCAGAAGAGCCCCAAAAACCACCGACGAAAGAAAAGTATCCAATAGTTCTGGCATCACGTTGATAAATAAAATAATTTAAGTATCGCGCTCATACGACACCCCAAGCATTCACAGTTTACTAACTCCGCCTTCACCGTCTCTCTGTTTCTCCGTTCCTGGACACTCTCCGCTTCTCAAATGCTTCCCTTTTGTACTTGACTTTAATGATGTGTACAGTTACCATTCCATCTCATTCAATTCTAAAAACACAAAAACTATACCACATAGTGCGCGTAGACAAGTTGTCTTAAAAAAAGTTTATTATTGCAAGGATGTAATTACATGAACTTTCTTACCAAAATTCACAGTTCTCAAATCATAATATTCTCTTAAATTTAAATTGAAAGTCTCTGGAAATACGGATGTTGTTCACAAAATCCAAAATCTATCGGAGATTAGATTACTAATGAAGCCCTAATATGGTGATTAACCCAACAGCGTTTCCGATTCACTTCATCCCATGGGTTAGCCTTGCCATTTAAACCTTTTCGTAACGGAGGATTTAAGAAAATGAAAGAAAAAGGAGAATATAAATTTGACGCTTTTATTTCATATCGGAGATCCGATGGGTCCGATGCGGCACGATGGCTTCGAAACAAATTTCAAAGTTATCATCTCCCTCCTGAGCTTCGCGAAGGCCGAAAGGAAAAGCTAAATATTTATTTGGACGCCATTTATGAAAAACCAAGCGAAGATTTCTGGGAGTCTACAATTGCTCCGGCGCTTAGCGATTCTGCCCATCTCGTATTAATTGCCACGCCGGAAGCATATGATCGCCAATCGGACGGTGAGGTGGATTGGCTCAAGAGAGAAATTGATTACTTCATTTCAATACACGGAATTAATCGTGTCATCATCGTCTTGGCAAAGGGGAATTTTGATGATCCTTTACCAAACGGCTTAAAAGAGAAATATCCAAATATAGAAATCATTGACATGAGATCATTGAGTTCGCTATTTAGTAGATGGACAAGTTCTAGCTTGCTCCAAGACCGTCTTCGGACAATTATATCTTCATTACAACATGTAAGTCGTGAGCAAATGCCTCTACTTCGCAAGGAAGACGCCCGAAGACGGAAAAGGCGAATCATCATAAACACCATTATTGGTTTGCTAGTTTTTTCTCTGCTCGGCTTTGCGTTATTTCAACGGAAGCAAAATACTCTACAGAAGATCGCAGACGAAAGGAAACTGAAAGAAACCAAGTTAAAGAATGCAAATAGAGCTATTACTCTCTTTCAGGCTGAGCAGACGCTGGAAGATGCACCGGGCAAGACTGTGGCCGTAGCCTTTGCCACCAAGAATTTTGGGTATTCCGCTTCTGCTGTTTCATTAGTTAAGAAAGCAATCCCATTATTTCCGGAATACCAAATCCTGACGACAGAAGAACGTAAACCTATTCTAGCTTTTGAGGGATATTCTAAGAGCTTTTTTGGATTAGAAAGTATGACATTTGCCCACAGCGGAGATGTCCTCCTGGTTCATCATATAGAGGGCTTTAAAGTTATCGAGCACAAGGATTCCAACGGGAGCTTTGGTGGTATGTCCACTGAATTGGGTCGCCCTGGAATCTTATCAGTTTGGAATATAACTAATGGTTTAAAGAAATCGGTTCTGGGAGATAATTTAGTAGGTGTTAAAAGCTATTGTTTACACGATACCTACCCAAATAAACTTTTTGTTCTAATGCAGAATGGAAACTTAGAAACGTACAGGCTTAGACATGATGGGATGATATCTGACAGAAAAGAAATAACTGGAATCTATGACGGAATAACCTCAGAAGCCGGATTAAACCGCCTCCTTGCTTGGACAAAAGAAGGAAAGGTTTATCATTTAGAATCCGATTCAGTTCTTGAGTTAATCTGGGACGCTAGCTTCCCTATTGCTCAAACATCCTTGGATCGTTCTGGAAACATAGTGGCTGCATTGGGACTTGATGGGAGTTTAGAGCTTTTTGATCTGAGAGAACAAAGGGTAATCCTCTCAACAGTAAGCCATGTTCAAAATGCGGAGAAACCCTCCTTTAACGTGACTTGGATGAGAGACAAAACCTACGTGAGTCTTCTTGCTAAAAATGAATGTATTGTAGTTGGTCGACGATTGGGTGACAAAATCGAGTTGGAAGTTATCGATCTAAGGGATGGTTCGTCCGCTTGGCAGTGGAGAGGGAAAGGACTCTTTAGCACGGACACTTTCGGTGAAAAGATCGCTGTACTGGAACATGGAAAGATAATTCAATGGCGCCTATCGAGAATCTCAGGAGAAGAGAATTACGCTTCAAGATTAAATATTGAACGTGATGAATGGCCCTTGATTAATGCTGACGAGTACGCAGGTGATGCGCAAGCTATTGTATATGGCCCCTCTGGAGAATATCTTTTAACATCCAATGCTCCGAGTTATCACGGAGGAGGAACTTTACCTGGTACCTTACGCATTTGGTATGCAAACCCCTATACTGACGATAGGGCAGGAGATCCGCACAGGGGAGTATTTGTGGGTTCCCGCAAAAACGTACCTCTTAATTTGGCTATTGATTACCAGGGAGATCGATTTGCAACTTTCTTCGCAGACGGGAAAATAAGAGTTTATGACATTTTTCCCGAAAGAGAGATTGATCTTCAAAGGAAAACAGACGATGCCGTGGACAATATTTATCATCTACCCATTCCCAACAGATTCTTACTCACTGAGGAGTATAAATCTCCCAATGATTTCTTTAAATCTGCGGAATCGCTCTTTGCATTGCGTCTAAGCGACGAAGAACAAAAGGCATTAACGGAAAAACTAGAAGGGATGGATCCTCTTGTGACACTATTTCCTGAAGATGTTCGTGATGTGCCCCCCTCCATTACCATTAACCCTAAGGGAATGAGGGATGAACAGCCCAATTTGCTTAGAATGCTCCACCCTAGTTTTTCTGCTGTAAAGAGTAATTACGATCCTTTTAAAGATAACAACCTTCTTTTAGAACTGATTGATGATATTAATGAGAAAAAAATCAACGATCCTCAGATTATAAGGCGCTACTTAATGGCAGCAGAAAAAGATGTCCTGCTGCTTACTGGGATTCAGAAAAGCTATTTGTTGGATGGGTTAACTTCGGATGATAAAGATCGTCAGCTTAAATGTATTGTGGGGCTTGGCTTAACAGGAGACAAAATGATGATCTCAGAACTTAAAAAACAGATGAAGGTCATGTCGGATAAAGAGCTGGAAAAAACATTGAACTGGTCCATTGGTTTTCTCGAAAGAAATGGAAAAGATCTTTCGCTAAGCGCTGCTGAATCGCTGGCAAGCGACTGGAACCTTGGTATTCCATTATTATATGCTCCAGTGGAAAAATATGAATCCATACGTCTAAAGTCACTTCTTTCGGCCCCTTGGGACGGACGAATCTGGGAAGTTTTAGTTGATCTGCTCCAAAACGAAAACTATTCAAAGACCTTTGGATTTCTTGGTGCAATGCGTCATTATATCGACTATGAGGCAGAAATGGAAATGAGCGGTTTGATGCGAGATTTAGAAAGATCTAACAATAAAGACCGCAAGGCACAAAGGCTAATTAAAATTAAAAGAGACCTGGAATTTTGCTGGAGGCTTCAGAATTATGACCTTTTTAACGAGGCGGTTTCGTGGTATCGGATGATGCTAAAGGGACTTTCAGAGAAATCAGAAGACATTCCGGAAGTACGGAAGCATTACCGACATGCCTTAATAAGAAACGGAGATTATGATAAATATCTTAAGTATGTGGAGAAAACTTTCGATAAAGAAGAGGTCGAAGGGTGGACCGAGAGGATACTTGCAGGGGTTTTAGATCAAATGAAAAAAACAGAGCTTGCTCTTAGCTACGCCAAAGTGTCAATCGAAAAGAGCAAAGCTCAATTTAAAGAAGCAAAAAACTCCATGTCCAAGGATGATTACGAAGATTTTTACGCCCGATTGTCTCCCCACGTTTTCAAAACTTACTTGCTACTTGCTAACCTAATTATCCAAGAGGCATCACAAGGAAAAGAGGTATCTGGCTTCCTAAATGTTTTCGAAAGTGATACGTTTCGTTTAGAGGATCCTTTACGCCCAGTAGTGTTGAATACCATTGCTAAGGCCTATGCTACTGTAGATGAGTATACAACTGCCATTAAATTCAACCAACATGCCATTAAAAATCTTAATCCATTTATTACCGGAGAATTGAAGACATATAAAAATGAAATAGAATTATGGAGTGAAGAAATCAAAAATCTAGATGACGCATATTTGAATGAGAAAAATAAAAAAGAGAACCAACAAAACAGAAAAAATGACAAAAATCTTGCCAGTATTTTCCAAGACACCTATTGGTGGAACAAAAGTTTTAGTTATCAGTCCTCTGAAGTTGAACCTGTAATCATACACTTGCGTTCAGATGGAACTTTTGGCCACCGCATTAAATCAGAGGCCTTCAACTACCAGCCCTTTAATCAATGGCTAGTCAGTGAAGGAAATCTTATGATCTTTTGGAGTGGATCAGCTAAAGAGGTATTTTTGGTCGAAGGAGTTAATAAAGACAAATTTGCAGGACGTTCTTATGGCAAATATACCAATCGCGTTGCTTTAAGTCGTCTTGAGAATGAATCTCAAATCACTGTGAAACAGGGAAAAGAAATTGGAATCGTTGATTCCAACTAGACTTATAGGCCAAGATAAACAAATATTTTATTTTAAATATAACAAAAATGTCTCCCAAATTATTATTCCGAGATTATAGAATATTTTAATTTAGTATACAGTTCAAAGAACTCCTCTTGACTCTGATGATATGTAAGTTTACTATTCCATCTCTTGTAATTCTAGAATCACAAAACCAATATCACATAGAGTGCGTAGTTTAGTCATCTAATATTAAGTTTATTATTGCATGGATGTAAATACATGAACTTTCTTACCAAAAAAAGCTGTACTTAAATCTAAGTATCCATTTAAATCATAGATTATGAAAGATGATGTAGATTTAAAAATATTAAAGCAGGAAGTTGACTCGCTCCAGATTCAGTTGGCAAAGGAGAAGGCACCCTGGTATAAAAGCGCTCCGGTTTTAATAGCCTTATTCGCATTCATATTCTCCTTCGGTACTACTTTAGTCTCCTATTACAATAGCCATAGACAAGAAATAAGAGAAAATAGGAGCGAGGCCAGGGAACTACTTCAGCGTATATCTAAGCTACCTCTTGAGAATTTTGAATTGTTAAAGAAATATGAAGGCGATGCTTTAGGTCAATCCTTATCGGCAATGGTGAATCAGGAAAATCTTCTCCTGATCACTCAAACTGTCGAGATGATCAAAAGATTTCCCGATTCTTTTTCATCCACTGAATATTTTGCAGTTACTATGGCACTTGCAAATTCGAACATTACAAAAGACCTACCATTTTTCTATGAAAATGCAATTACAAAAGCAGAAAACTCTAATGACTACAATGTTGCATCAAGAGCCTTCGCTGGGTATCTATTTACTATTGGTAAAGCAGATTTAGGTCGTAAGTATTATGATTTAGCGCTAAATGTGTGGAGTATATTCCCACCAGAGAGTCAACATTTTGTAAATTCTACCGATGCCCATACATTAATGTATTGGGCGCAGTCAGAGTCGAGTGTAAGCAACCACCACAAAGCTAATGAATTTATCGATAATGCTATACAAAAAGCTCAACTTCTACCATCCAGTCCATTTAAAGATTCTCTTGTAAATCAGATCAATTATTCTTCAAGAATGATCAAACAAGCAGCTGCAAGGGACAGCTAACTCCGCCCTCTACGTTAAATTTAACCCGTATTTATCAAATCGAGCTTGTCCTTAAAGCATTCTGTAATCCTTTTGAGAAGTATTTGTTTCTTTGAGGACTTTGATTTATGACCTTCTTTCACAAGTTTAAATGCATCATCTCTTGCTAATTTTAATATATCAAAATCATTGATTATGTCTCCTATCCTGAATTCCGGCAGACCGTGCTGTCGTGTGCCAAAGAACTCACCCGGCCCCCTGAGTCTCAGGTCTTCTTCCGCGATCTTAAATCCATCGTTTGTAGCCAGCATGGTCGCAATCCTCTGTCGGGATTCGACGCTTTTGGGTGTACCAAAGAGCAGGCAGTATGATTGGTGTGAACTGCGCCCTATCCTACCGCGGAGTTGGTGAAGCTGAGCAAGTCCAAAACGATCTGCATGCTCTATCGCCATAACAGTGGCATTCGGCACATCAATTCCCACCTCAATTACAATTGTTGACACAAGAATATCATATTTATGATTAATAAAATCAGTCATGACCAAATCCTTCACTTCTGATTTCATCTGACCGTGCAAGAGCCCAACATTTAGCCCGGTGAATACTTCATCCCTGAGCCTCTCCGCCTCCACAGTTGCAGACTTGAGGTCGAGTTTGTCCGATTCATCCACAAGCGGGAATACAACAAATGCCTGCCTCCCCTTCTCTATTTCTTTACGAATGAATCCGTAAGCATCATTTTCTTTCTTTGCGGTTACACGATATGTCTCCACCGGTGTACGGCCGGGAGGAAGTTCATCAATAGTAGAAATATCAAGATCTCCAAAGACCGTCAGAGAAAGGCTCCTGGGTATAGGGGTTGCCGTCATGACGAGTACGTCCGGCTGCGGCTTGTGTGCCTTTTGCCTAAGTCTTGTACGCTGCATTACGCCAAACTTGTGCTGTTCGTCAATCACTATCAACCCCAGCTTTTTAAATTCCACGTCCTCCTGGATCAGGGCATGTGTGCCAATGACAAGGTCAATTTCACCCTGCTTAATACGCTCAATATTTTCCTTCCGTATCTTTGCCTTACCGCCCCCTGTGAGGAGCAATATTTTTACCTCGGCTTGCGAGAGCATTTCTCCCAGTGTACGAAAGTGCTGTTCGGCAAGGATTTCTGTAGGCGCCATAAAGGCAGTCTGAAAACCATTTGCAATGGCAGCAAAAAGTGCATAAACAGCCACGGCAGTCTTACCGGAACCAACGTCCCCCTGCAGAAGGCGATTCATAGGCCTCTCACTGCACATGTCTTCGTGTATTTCCCTGATGACTCCGTTCTGGCTATTCGTAAGTTTGAACGGAAAGAGTTTGTATATATGCTTTTCAACATTTGGCCCTATTTTAAATTTGTTTCCATTGACCTCTTTTATACTGCGTTTACGAAGTGCCATTGCCGTTTCAAAAACAAAGAATTCTTCATACTTCAGCCTTCTCCTGGATTCTTCAAGGCTGTCTAAGGAATCGGGAAAGTGAACATTCTTTATTGCAAAGGTAATTGGCACAAACTTATGTTTCTTGAGAATGTCTTCCGTAAATATCTCTTCAACCTTTTGAAAATGATCGCCAACAACCGTTTTCACAAGTTTGCGGAAGCTGGTTTGCCTGACGTCCTCTGTAAGTGGATAAACGGGTATTATTCCCACACTCTTAGCTGAACCATCTTCTTCTGTAACTATCTCAAATTCAGGATTCACCATCTGAAGTGACTGCTTATATAAAGAGACCTTACCATATAGGAATACATGATCATCGACCTGAAACATATCACTCTGATAGGGCCGGTTAAACCACTTAACCTGTAGAATACCTTCACCGTCCCCAATTGATATCTCAAAGACATTCTTCCACCCTCTGGTTTTGTATGACTTAATATTGAAGACAATACCCTTCACCATTGCGGTGTCACCATCTGCAAGATTGGAAATTTTTTCTACTCTGGATCTGTCCTGATGTGTACGGGGAAAGTAATATAGAATGTCTCGTACGGTATGAATGCCCAACCTTCCAAGCGTTTGAGCTCTTTTAGGTCCGACTCCCTTGATGTATTGAATAGATTTGTCTAGATCTGATGAGGACAATGATATTTACCTCTGAAAGCCTAGTCCGGCTTCTGAAGTGACAGGCCGAGATCTTTTAGCTGTTTTTCGTCGACATTCGAAGGGGCATCAACCATAAGGCACGTCGCCTTCTGTGTTTTCGGGAATGCTATAACTTCTCTTATATCATCAAGCCCTAATAGTATGGTTACCATTCTATCAAGTCCCAAGGCTATGCCGCCGTGCGGAGGAGCTCCGTATTTGAGAGCTTCGAGCAGGAATCCAAATCTCTCCTGCGCCGTGGCCTCATCAATATTGAGCAAGTTGAATATCTTTTTTTGCACATCCTGCCGGTGTATTCTTATGCTGCCACCGCCCAATTCAACCCCATTCAACACAATGTCGTAAGCCCTTGCCCTGACATCCAGCGGACGTTCTTCAAGAAACTCCAGATCGTCAGGGTGTGGTGACGTGAAAGGGTGATGAAGAGAATCGTATCTATCCATCTCCTCGTTATATTCGAATAAAGGAAAATCAACAACCCAGGACAAATTAAATTCATCTTCATTAATGAGACCGTTGGTTTTGGCAATACTGAGTCGCAGTTGTGACAGCGCCTGTGATACCACACTTTCCTTGTCAGCAACAAACAGTAGTAGATCGCCGGGTACAGCACTGAATCGTTCTATTATTTCTTTCTGCAGTTCTTCGGTAAAGAACTTTGCAATCTGAGAAGTGAGTCCGTTTTCGTCAACCTTAAACCACGCAAGGCCCTTTGCCCCGAATTGGTTGACAAAGGTTGTAAGTTCGTCTATCTCTTTTCTCGAAAGCTTTGCACAGCCCGTTGCATTGATACCTCTAATCTGGCCCCCGGATTCAGCAACACTTTTAAACACCTTGAAGTCAGATTTTATAGCTATGTCTGTTATCTCCTTTATTGTCATCTCAAACCTCAAGTCCGGGGCATCGCACCCGTATAGACTCATGGCATCACGATACGAAAGCCGTTTGAATGGAGCAGAAATCTCTTTACCAAGTACTGTTTTAAATACCTCTACTACCAATCCTTCTATAATATTTATAACATCATCTTCCCTGACGAATGACATCTCCAGATCGAGCTGTGTGAATTCAGGCTGACGCTGTGCACGAAGGTCCTCATCCCTGAAACACTTGACTATCTGAAAATATCTGTCGAAGCCGGAGATCATCAATATCTGTTTAAAGAGCTGGGGTGATTGCGGCAGTGCATAGAATTGTCCCCTGTTTATTCTGCTCGGAACAAGATAGTCTCTGGCGCCCTCCGGTGTGCTCTTGGTCAGGAACGGCGTTTCAACCTCAATAAAATCATTACTGTCAAAGTACTTCCTTGCAGCCTGGCAAACCTTGTGCCTGGAAGTTAAGTACTTCTGCATAACCGGACGTCTCAGATCCAGGTATCTGTACTTGAGCCTTAATTCAGTTGAAACCTCGGTATCGGCCATAATCTCAAATGGCGGTGTCTCACTTGTATTTAATATTTCAAGTTTGTCAACCATCACATCTATCTCACCCGTATCTAAATCAGGGTTAGCCATTCCCTCAGGCCTCTCTTCAACCTTACCTTTCACTGCTATAACATATTCTGACCTGAGGTCTGATGCCTCTTTATGAGTTTCTGCATTATGTTCCGGGTTGAATACCACTTGTGTCTTACCGTATCTGTCTCTCAAATCAATAAAAATAACTCCGCCGTGATCTCTTCTGGTATCTACCCAGCCGGAGAGCGTAACCTCACTCCCTGCATCAGCCTTGCGAAGCTGTCCGCATGTATGTGTTCTTTGCAAATCAGACATTTATTTATTTCCTTTCACTATCTGTATTATCTTATCAGTATCATCCGAGAAGGTTTCCTCCCCGGTCTGCATGTCCTTCAATTTGATCACCCCTTTTTCTATTTCGTCGGGCCCCATAATGATAGTAAATCTTGAATTGACCTTGTTAGCAACCTTCATCTGCGCCTTTGGAGTTCTGCTTTCATAGTCCATATCAACTGATATACCATTCTGCCTCAGTTCATTGAGAAGTTTGAAACAGTGGTTTCTGGTCTCAGCGCTTATTGATACTATGTATACATCCGGCGCCAATGGCGACGTATTAGACTGCAACTTCTGTTTCTTATCTCTTGTATTTAATAAGGCTATCATTGATGCCTCCATACCGGCAGCAAATCCGACTGCGCCTGTTGGCGGCCCGCCAATGTCGGATATCAGGTTATCATAGCGTCCGCCCGCGCATATCGTATCTCTCGCACCCATTGCCGAATGCGTTATTTCATAAACTGTCTTTGTATAATAGTCCAAACCCCTTACAAGGTGAGGGTCTATTGTATATTCAAGATTTATATCTTCGAATGCGCCCTTAACTGTTTTAAAATGATCCCGGCACTCACTACACGTATGGTCCTCTGTGTTTGATACATTCTGGCGAATTTCTTTACACTTTTTCTGTTTGCAGTCAAGTACCCTGAACACATTCCTTTCAATCCTTGCCTTGCAGAGTTCGCATAGTTCATCTTTATATTGTAATAGTTCCTCTTTCAGTATTGCCCTGTATCCCGGCCTGCATTTCTCACATCCGATAGTGTTTACCTTGACCACGTATCCAGCCAGCCCCAGACGATCGTATACTCTCGTGGCAACCTTTATCGTTTCAACATCAAGCAGTGGATCGTATGATCCTATCGCCTCTACGCCCATTTGATGGAACTGCCTTAATCTCCCTGCCTGTGGACGTTCCTTTCTGAACATTGGCCCGATGTAATAGAATTTTCGAAATTTCTTTGTCTTGAATAGTTCATATTCGAGATATGCCCTCATAACCGGTGCCGTATTTTCAGGACGAAGCGTAATGGTTGAACCGGCGGTATCGCCAAAAGTGTACATCTCTTTTTCTACTATGTCTGTAGTTTCTCCGATACTCCTTACAAAGAGACGTGTATCTTCAAAAACCGGCGTCCTTATCTCATGATATCCGGCTGTCTCAAACTCTTCCCTTGCCGCGGCTTCCATCTCAGCCCATAACAACCTTTCGTCAGGGAAGATATCTTTCATGCCCAGCGGGGCTTTTACATATTTGTCGTTACTCTTGTCCATTAATGCAATATTTCATAAGATTAAAAGGTCAAAGGAGTTATATTTTTTGCAATTATATCAGCTCAGGTTCAATATTCAAGGGATTAAAAAAACAATGTTATTCTGCCACTAAGACCCCAAGACACAAAGAATTTAAAAGATGTAAAAGAGAATGTTACAAAGCAAATAGATAAAGCTTTATAATGTCTCTTAGCTTTGCGCCTTCCAGACCAAATAGCATTAAAATGAAATAAGGTTGCTTATCAAAAATTCTAAACATTACTTAAAACATCAAGTAGTTTTTCCAGGTCCTTTTTTGTATGTGTTGACATGACCGTCATCCTGAGACGGCTGGATCTGGCTGGAACGGTAGGCGGGCGAATTGCCGGAATCAAGATACCATTTTTATAAAGAATCTTCGACACATCAACGGCCTTCTTCGCATCTCCTATCAAGATTGGAATAATCGGACTTTCCGAAGGAATTACGTTAAGGTTGAGCAAGTCCAGTTTCTCCTTTAAATAACGCACATTGTTCCAGAGTGATTTTCTGAGTGAAGGATTTTTTCGGATTAACTTTATGCCTGTAATTGATGCGGCACAGACGGCAGGCGGGAGCGCTGTTGTGTACATGAAAGGCCTTGCTTTATTTCTAAGAAAATTGATTAGATCTGCATCACCAGAAACATAACCACCCAGACTTCCAACCGCCTTACTTAATGTCCCCATGACAATGCTTACCTTCTTACTCAGATTGAAATGTTCAACTACCCCCCTGCCCTTTTTCCCGAAGACTCCGGTACCGTGAGCCTCATCAACCATGACCATTGCTTTATATTTATGAGCAATCCTGACAATATCCGGAAGCGGTGCGATATCGCCGTCCATACTGAAAACTGTATCCGTAACAATTAATTTGTGAGGGTATTTTGTAGATTTCTTTAGTATGTTTTCGAGTTTTTCCATATCACAATGAGGATAAACCCTGAAGTCAGCCCCTGATAACCGGCACCCATCAATAATACTTGCATGGTTCAGTTTGTCGCAAATGACTAAATCCCCTTTCGATACCAAAGAAGAGATTGTACCTATATTGGCCATGTATCCGGTTGGGAAGACAATAGAAGCCTCCTTTTCTTTGAATCTTGAGATTTCACCCTCGAGCGCCTTATGCATTCTCATGTTCCCGGAGACTAATCTGGACGCCCCTGTCCCCCATCCATACTTTTCTACTGCATCCTTAACAGCTTTTATAACTAATG
The DNA here is from genome assembly GCA_964584595.1 of uncultured Candidatus Scalindua sp. Taxonomy (GTDB): domain Bacteria; phylum Planctomycetota; class Brocadiia; order Brocadiales; family Scalinduaceae; genus Scalindua. Next base: position 30,480 of record CAZPAM010000006.1, read on the forward strand.
GATTATTTGCAAGGCCGAGGTAATTGTTTGAACAAAAAGATAAATATGTTTTGCCCTTTATTTCTATATGCGTACCCTGAGACCCTTCTACAATATTAAGTTCTCTATAAAGGCCGGCTCTCTTAATTTTTTTAAGTTCGTCTGATATGTGTTTCATATCTCTGTTTATATTGAATAATTAACATTAAAATCGTATTGCCTATCTTAATTCATTTGTTATACTTTTGACAGGAAGTAAATATCTCAAAGACCATAGATAAAAGCAGAAATCCAATTTATATCATCCAGAAATGTCAAACCATATTGTAATTTATATTACCACAAGCTCAGCAAATGAAGCAAAGAAGATAGGACGTGCACTGGTTGAAGAAAAACTGGCGGCATGCTCTAATATAATATCTCCCATTCGTTCAATCTATAGCTGGCAGGGAAAGATATGTGATGACAAAGAAGCATTGATGGTACTGAAAACAAAGAAAAAACTTTTTAAACAAATTGTAGCAAGAGTTGAAAAACTGCACAGCTATGAGGTTCCGGAAATTATAGCTATGCCCATAATAGAAGGCTCCGATAAATATCTATCCTGGCTCAATAAAGAAACTAAATAAATCATCCTTCTTCATGCACTAATCCGTACACCTTTCCTCCAACAAACATGTCAAACAAATCAGAATCTACAAGATTACCTTTAACTTCGTATCCAAGGATGTCTAATGCCTTTTCATGTGGAACCGCCCTTTTATAAGGCCTGTCTTTAGCAGTTAATGCATCATATATATCTGTAATTGCCATCATTTTCGACTGCACAGGAATCTTTTCTTCATCTATTCTCAAAGGATAGCCACTTCCATTCAGCTTCTCATGATGTGCATGTGCAATGTCAGGGATATTCTCAAATTCTTTTGTCCACGGTATATTCTTTAAGAATTCGTATGAATGAATTACGTGAGATTCAATTTCCTGTCTCTCTTTATCATTCAGAGTACCTTTTCTTATACTTAATAAATTCAGTTCCTGCAGTGTAAGATAATGATGTTCGTCCCCATTATAATCCTGATACATCTTGCCAGCAATATTTGCAAGTTCATCAGCCGATTCTTTGTCCAGAACAGTTGGTATATTGGCCTTTTCGATCTCTTTTATATAAGTGTCCAGCTTTATTAATTCTTCTTTTAATTCTTTGTCAATCTCGTCAAAATACTTCTGGTAATCATCAACCTTTTTGTCGTGTATTACACTTATTTTCCTCTCAAGATATTCGCATTCCATTGATTTTCTAATAAAATCGAAACGGCTCCTTATATATTCCAGCTCTCCAGGATAAAGCTTGTCTGCCTTTACCAGTACTCCTTCTCGCACGCCTACCTTACCAAAATCATGCAGCAAACCCGCATATCTTAATTCTCTCAGCTGGTCACTGGTAAGATTTAAATCCCTGTACTTCCCGCTTGTTGTCCTATTAGCCACCTCTGCCAGGCCTACGGTCAACAATGAAACCCTTTCAGAGTGACCACAGGTTGTAGGATCTCGTTGCTCAATAGTAAGTACGGATGCCTTGACGAATCCCTCAAACAGGTTCTGGATGTCTTGGTATAATAAATTGTTTTCGATAGATACGGCAGCCTGGCTGGCAAGTGAATTTACCAGTCCGAAGGTTTTTTCATCAAAAGATATAACCTCGTTTTCAACTACCAAATCAGATGCCAGTATAACGCCCTTAGATTTCTTCCTGTTTATTAACTGTAGTACACCAATAATCTTATTCTTGTGATCTTTCATTGGTACCACCAGCATTGACTTCGTACGATAGTTAAATTTCAGATCAAAAGCCTTATTAAAAGTATAGTCTACATCTTTGGGTATTTTGTAGGCATCCTCCATGGCGAGAAATTCACCGGTGAGAGTAACATATCCTGCCAGGCTTGTCCTCGTAATAGGCAGTGAGTACTCCTCAAACTCCAGATGGGAAAGGGTATCATTTTGTACCAGCTTAAATATTAACCTGTCTCCTACATCATCAGTCTTTTCCAGCAGATACAAGCTTCCCGCATCACAATTAGTTACTTCCCTGCTCTTTGAAAGAATTAAATCCAACAGTTTATCATAATCCTGTTCCGAGGAAAGGGCCATACCAATTTCATTAAGACTGCTTAATTCTCTTGTTTGATAATCCACTTTTGAATATAACCATTTGCACTCATAGGTTGAGTTAAGATAGTTAAATCCACTCTTTATTGCTTTTAATAATTCATATTCTTCAATTGGTTCTTTCAGATAGAGAAATACTTTCTCCTCATCGTATATTTTATTACTCTTTTGCTTCTGGTCTCCATTAAGAAAGATAATCACGTTGGAGTAATCCGGACAAGCTATTAACTCAGATATTTCCTTATTCATACCATCAGCAAATTCATTATTAATAAGGAAAATATTTAGATCTTCACCTGTCTTAATATACTCCAGATTAGAAGGAGTTATTTCCCTCAAATATATACTTTTCTCCTTTAACAATAATTTAAAGGAGCTGAGTTCAATTTCCGGTGCATAATATACAACTAAATTCTCTGACATATTGATCTTTGATTAAAGAATTATTTCCATTCCTTCGTAAGCAGCGTACGACTCCTTAAATTCCTTTTGCGCCTGCTTTTCCAGATTGTCCACAAATTTGTCGTCATGTGTAGGGTCATGGTGAAATAAAATGAATTTCTTTACCTTAGCTGCTTTTGCAATCTTTATCCCTTGATTCCATGTAGAATGTCCCCAACCTGATTTAGAAGAGCCAATCTTGCCGGAATATTCATCTTCAGTATAGTTACTATCATAGACCAGAACGTCTGCATTTAAAGATAACTCAAACAATGATTTATCTATACTACTGGTATGTTCTGTGTCTGTAGCATAAACAAAGGACTTGCCATCATATTCAATTCTATACCCTATACATCCACCGGGATGGTTAAGACGTGCCATTTTAATTGTTACGTTATTTATTACAATACTATCATCTTTTGATACCTCACGAAAACTTATCTTTGCATCCAATTCTGCCAATGATACGGGGAAATATGGAAGTGTCAATTGTGCAGTAAATAATTGCTCCAACGTAAAATCCTTTTTTCTTTCACCAACAAGGGTTATTGAATATTCTTTATTAAATACCGGAGCAAAGAATGGAAATCCCTGTATATGATCCCAATGGAAATGGGAAAATAAAATGCTTATGTGTTGCGGCTTTTCCTTTATTATTTTATTCCCTAATTTCCTGATACCACTACCGGCATCCAGGATGAGTATTTCCTTACCACATCTGATTTCAATACACGCTGTATCACCACCATACCTGACTGTTTCTTTCCCGGGTGTTGGTATGCTGCCTCTTACACCCCAGAAGCGAATATGCATTTTATTTGTCCCTGCCACCTTCAATCCCCTTCCACCAATTAAGTATATTTAAAGTATTCAGGTATATTATCCAAATAACTCTTTTTCTATTATTGAACACAGAATATGGCCAATAGTTATATGGCATTCCTGTATACGAGCGGTATCTGAGGATGGAATCATCAGGCAGACATCCACAAATTCTTTAAGCCTGCCTCCATCTTCCCCGGTAAAAGCTACGGTCTTTGCTCCCTTTTTCCCCGCTGATACTATGGCGTTGATGATACTCGTGGAATTACCACTTGTACTTAATCCAAAAACAACATCACCATCTTTAACAAATGCCTCTACCTGCTTCTCAAAACACTGATCATATCCATAATCATTTGCAATTGCCGTCAACACTGACGTATCGGTAGTTAACGCAAGCGCTGGCAGCGGTTTTCTATCTTTTTTAAACCTGCCTACAAGTTCCCCGGCAATATGTTGTGCATCTGCCGCACTCCCACCATTACCCATGAGGTATAATGAATGGCCGGATTTAAACGCATCTACAGATATGTTTGCAACCTGAATAATAGTCTCAACACTATCAGAGAGCAGTTCTGTTCTCAGCTTTATACTTTCTGCCAGTGATTCTTCAATTTCGTTTTTCATTTTTATAACCGGTCTTGCCCACTTCTTTCCAAAATCCTTGAAACAATATCAGTTGTTGAAACATCTTTCACTAAGGGTGCTAAGATCACTTTACCACCATAGGATTCGACAAATTCACGTCCTACCACTCCCTTTTCTTTCCAGTCTTCCCCTTTTACAAGAACGTCAGGCTTTATCCTTCTGATAAGCTTTTCAGGTGTTAATTCATCAAAAAGGATTACATAACCCACATCTTCCAGTGCAGATATCAGTCTCGCCCTTTCATCTTCTGAAACAAATGGCCTTTTGTCCCCCTTTTGTTCTCTTACCGATCTGTCAGTATTAAGCCCAATTACCAGCACATCACCCTGTCTCCTGGAAAATTTAAGATATTCTATGTGACCGATATGAAGTATGTCAAAGCATCCATTTGTAAATACAATCTTCTTGTTTTCTTTCCTGTGGCCATTGAGTATTTCTTCAAGCTCGTCCAATACCTTAATCTTTGCGTAAAGAGGATTTGACCCTCCCATAAGTTCACTCAGTATCTCACTCTTACTGACAGGTACGGCACCAATCTTTCCAACCTCAACTCCGGATGCAACGTTTGCAATCATCGCGGCATCCTCAAAACTGTTTTTACTTCCAACAACAAATCCGAAAACACTCAGAACCATATCCCCTGCACCGCTAACATCATAGACATCTTTGGGTACGGTAGGGATTAATTTGCATTCCCCATCTCTACTGTATAAAAACATTCCGTCCTTATCTGCTGTTATAATAACGTACTCCAACAAATTCTCTTCCAGCAATTTCTTTCCGGCAGATTTCATACTGTTAACATCCGTTATCTTAATCCCGGTTGACAGTTTTGTTTCAAACCGGTTAGGTGTTATTGCGGTTGCACCTTTATAAATTCCATAGTCCTTCGTAAGCCCCGGATCTACTATAACCGGCACATTGTGGGCTTTGGCTGATTTGATTACAGATTCCAGGATTCGCCTTGATAATAATCCTTTGTTCATGTCAGAAATCAGTACTATATCAACTTGCTGAATTCTGCCATCAATCTTATTTATTATCTCTTCCTGTTTTTCCTCTCCAATATCATCAGTCTTTTCATAATCAATCCTCAAAAGCTGTTGAATACCTTTTCCTGCAGATTGAAGATGCCCCATCATTCTAACTTTTACGGTTGTTGGCCTGTCCGAATCTTGAACAATTCCTTCTGTATCGACTCCTAAATTATTTAAGTTGTCTAACAGCAGTTTGCCCTCATTGTCATTACCGATAACCCCATAGCAAAAAACATTAGCCCCAAGGTGTGCAAGGTTATTCGCAACACTTCCAGCCCCACCCGGCCTTATTTCCTCAGATGTTACATTCAATACAGGAATCGGAGCTTCCTGTGATATACGGTTGACTTCACCCCAGACATATTTATCCAGCATAAAATCACCTACCAACATGATATTTGGCTTACCGATATTTGATAGAATATATACAAGATTTTCAGACATATTATTTCCTTCCTGTCAAAACAGAAATTGACCTGGGAAGCTTTAAGTCCATCCTGGTTAAGTCACAGAACCCGGCTTCCCTAAGCCATCCTTCAATCTCATTAAATGAATATGTACGTCCATTTTCCGTAAATAATAGCATATTAAGGGAAAAAAGGGCTGGGAAACATGGAGAAGCTTTATCATTTTCAAGGATAAAATCCTGAATTATTATCTTCCCACCACTGTTTAGCGCATTATATACTCTTTTTATTAATGCAATATTTTCCTGCTCTCCTTCACCATGAATAATGTTCGAGAGAAAAGCAACATCGTATTGCCCTTCTATTTCTTTATTAAAATCACCTTCTATCAGCTCTATCCTGTTAGCGACACTGGAATTTGAAATCAGTTCTTTAGTAATCTTCAAAGTTCCAGGCAAATCTAAGATTGTTGCCTTCAGGTTACTGTTTTTCGTACAAAAAAATACTGAATAAGTACCGGCTCCTCCACCAAGATCAATCATGGTTTTACAGTCACTCAGGTCTATTTCCCTTGATATTATAGGAGCAACAGACATGGCCGTATTGTGCATAGCAGTGATAAAGTTTCTGGTTTCGTTTCTTTCAGCCTGAAACATGTCTGGCGTACGTGCAGGTTCCCCGGAAATCACGGAATCACTCAGCCTGCTCCATGCATCCCACATAACATCTTGAAGAATGACAATGTCGCCTATATACCTATCCCTGCCATTTATAAAAATCTCTTTTCCCTCTTCTGTATTAAAATATTTATCATTATCTTTCTGTAACAAATCTAAGCTAACCGCAGCATCCAGTAATGTCTCTGTTGCATATACATTTGAATTTATCTTTGCCGAAATATCACCAGCAGATTGTCTTGTTTCGCCGATAATGCTAAAAACATCAAGCCTGACTGCCGTTAACAATACCTTTGATTTAAAGAAAGAATAACCTAGCTCAAGAGTGCGCTCTCTATACTTATTTACATTATCTTTTGTAATATACATATATTTATCAAAAACCGTGCCTTTCTTAAATATTGAGAAAAGATGTTACAAAACATTAACATGAAATACTACCTTTTTCTTAATAAGTGCTGTGAGGATATCAGTTTAAGGCTATAGTGTCAAATACAAACTAGCCTCATCCCTATACTTTTAGAATGATCAATTTTGTGGATTTTGTGGGTAATATTACCTAAATAATGAAAGCAATAAATGGCAGACAAATCATCAAGCTGCCTTGTATGAATGGAAATTTGTTTTAAAATATTGTAATTAACTAATAAAACAACAGCTAACATCAGAGTCACTATGTTTTTTGTTGCAGTAGTTTATGTTCTCTGATATCATAAGTAATTACATTAACTCACGTTAAATAATTGCTGTCGAGCAGTTATATATGAAATTTAGACTATTAATTTTTTAAAATATGTTTTATTGAATGGAGACGATTATCAATGAAAGAAGGAATTCATCCAGAATATGTAGAGACAACTGTTACCTGCGGATGTGGAGAAACATTTAAAACACGATCAACACAAAGTAAAATTGCAGTAGAGGTTTGCTCCAAGTGCCATCCATTTTATACCGGAAAGCAGAAATTTGTTGACAGCGCCGGAAGGGTTGAACGCTTTAAGCAGAAATTCAAATGGACTAAAGATTCTGCTCAAGGCGATTCGGCAAAGGATACCGGTGATAGTGTGGCGGACGACCAGAGTGCGGTTGCTGTAGAAGAAAAACCGGAGAATAGTAGTGCAGATAAATGACAAACTTCTAAAGAAACTGAAGGAGATGTTTGAACGTCATAATGAGCTGGAAAAGCATTTGTCTGACCCGGAGGTTATCTCCGACAATACCAGATATACATCCTACGTTAAAGAGCACGGCAGGCTTTCAAAATTCGTAACCAAATATCTCCAACTGGACAAGACACTAAAACAAAAGGAAGACGCCAGGGCCATTCTTGCCGAAAACGATGGTGATAAAGATCTAAACAACATGGCCAGAGACGAACTCGACAATCTTGAAGAAAAAGAACTAGAGTTGTTTGAAGAGGTTAAAGGATGTTTCTTTACAGAAGGTGATGATTCTGACAAGAATGCGATAATGGAGATTCGGGCTGGAACCGGTGGAGACGAGGCAGCGCTGTTTGCCGCCGATCTCTTCAAGATGTACACAAAATATGCCGAAAAACAGAAATGGAAAACCGAAATATTAGATTCCAGCTATACAGAAATTGGAGGTTTCAAAGAGATAACCTTCTCCATTTCAGGACAATCAGTTTATAGCAAATTATGTTTCGAAAGTGGAACCCACCGTGTACAAAGGGTTCCTACCACAGAAACAAGCGGAAGAATACACACCTCAGCAGCAACAGTTGCTGTCTTGCCGGAGGTTGAAGATGTTGAAATCAAAATAGACCCCAAAGATATTTCAGTCGATACATTTCGATCTTCCGGACCGGGAGGACAGAAGGTCAACAAAACCAGTTCTGCCATTAGAATAACACATTCACCTACCGGACTGGTTGTTAAGTGCATGGACGAAAAATCACAACACAGAAACCGTGCAAAGGCAATGCGTATTCTGCGAAGCCGTCTCTACACTTTTTTGCAGGATCAAAAAAAGGATGAGCGCGACAAGACACGGCGCACCCAGATAGGATCCGGCGATAGAAGCGAAAAGATCCGTACATATAACTTTCCACAAAACAGGGTAACCGACCACCGAATAAATCTCAATCTATACAATCTGGAAAAGATCATGCTTGGTGAAATAGACGAATTGATTGAGGCAATGACAAATTACGGAAAGCAGGAAAAGATGAAGGAATTAGCTGCCACCCTGTAATTGTTTTCCCACATTAAATAATCCTCAAAACTAATATTCAGCATCCCATAAATTTCCACCTCAATATTAAAGGTATGGTATATACTCAAGAAAGCAATACGATTCGCAATATACTGAAATGGGCAATAGCCACTTTAAAAGAGGCCAATATAGATTCCCCAGTTATAAATGCCGATACCCTACTGTCCTTTGTGCTATCACGCGATAGAACAAAGCTCTACACAAATCCGGATGAAATTATTAGTGATGCCGACATCAGCTGGTACAAGGAACTAATCAATGAAAGGATTAGACATGTTCCCCTTCAATATATTACACACCGAGTAGAGTTTATGTCACTTGACTTCTTCGTAAATGAACGTGTCCTGATTCCCAGGCCGGAAACAGAAATACTTGTAGAAACAGTCCTTGAGAACGCACACGACAAACAGTATTCAAATAGGAAGATAACCATTATGGACATAGGAACCGGTTCAGGCAATATTGCCGTGTCTCTGGCCAAAAACCTCAGTAATGTAGAAATCTATGCAAGCGATATATCACAGGAAGCCCTAGAAGTAGCAAAGGAGAATGTCCAGAGACATCAAGTTGTAGACAAAGTACATCTCCTGCATGGAGATCTCTCCGGTGCATTCATTAGTCATATTGATCAAGGAAGCGTAGACTTTATTGTTTCAAATCCTCCTTACGTAAGCGAATCGGAGTGGGAGAATCTGGAACCTGAACTAAAAGATCATGAACCACTGGAAGCATTAGTTGCCGGAAAGGATGGATTATGTTTCTACAGACGTATAATCAGGGACGCCTCAGATTGGTTATTACCTGACGGGTATCTGATTGTCGAGATTGGAGAAACACAGGCAGATGCGATTATAATGCTTATGGAAAGTGAGAGGCATTACGAAGATATTGAAATAACCAAAGATCTGCAAGGAAAAGAACGCATAATCTCTGCAAGGCGAAAACAATAAAGAATATTGTTCCCAGTAAAGCTGTTAGCAGGCTTGATATTCTGATGTTGCTATATTTATTGCGCGCACTTCTGAATCTTCATTTAATCTCAAGTGTAAATACATATGGAGAGCCTTGTGCTCCAACTATCAGTTCGTTCGCCTTTTTTTTGTCCAGAATGCATGACCCCTCTACCTGTGTACCATTAACGAACGTCCCAAGACTACTCCCTCTATCTATAACGATATAATCTTCGTCTACCCGGTCTATCAGAAAATGGTTTGAGGAGATATTATAAGGAGGTTTTCCGGTGTTATCTTCAAGGGATATGTCATTGTCCGCAAATACATCATCCTCTCCTATTGTGCTCGAGCGGCCTACTTTGCAGGGAAAATCGCCTATCCCTACCGAGATACTGCCCAAAGCTTTTATGCTTGATTCGTTTACGGCTGTAAAAACAATATGTCCTTTTCCCACTATACCACCTTGTTTGGCTTTCTTCTTTTGAGGGTCGGAGCGTTCCATAAGGACAATATTCTTGTTAGCGGTTCTCAACCTTTCAAAGAGTGCCTTTATGATGGGGAATAGTTTCCTGGGATTCTCTGTTAATAGTTTATTAAATTGCTTACGGTCAATCACAGATACCTGTGTGTCTTCAATAGCCGTAACCGTTGCAGATCTGGCTTTGTCTTCCATCAAAGACATTTCACCAACAAGCTGTTTCTGCCCAAGGGTCGCAAGCACAGTTTTCTTCTCATTGACCATGCACGATACTTCAACCCTGCCGGACTCAATGATATAGGCGCAGGTTTCATGTGAGCCTTGTTGAATTATTACTTCTCCCTTTTTATAAGTTATACTCATTATAATACGGCCCCACAAATAATAATAGGTGTCAAACAACACATATACTTCCAATACATATCAATTCACATAAACAACGTGGATCGTTAATGAGTGAATATTATCAACACTAAATTACTAAAGCAAATGAAATTCCCGAATTCTTCAGTTTCTCATCTTCCAATCTCGGAGACCTGATAGTTCCAGTTGGGAACAAAGAGTTTACCCCCTGCCGTTCCGGGATGCAGCATTCTATCTACTTCTGTTTCTTTATGCCTTCATACCTAGTATATTGACTTAGGTTTAGAACTCTGATATAAATTATTCCAATTACATTGATATCAGGAATAAAATTTTAATCTATCTATCATATGGGCAAATACACAATTTTTCTGAGCTGTGCCGCAGGGGATACTGATACAACCCAAAGGTTGTATGAGGGTATGGATGAAAGGGATCTGGATGTAACTTTCGACAGAGTCGATATTAATCCGAATAAATGGGAAGCTCAGGTTAAGAAGGCCATCAGCAGGAGTCAGATTCTTGTAATCTGTATCAGTAAGAAAGCTCTAGTAGATCCATCCGGTGGGAATAAGGGTTTTCTGGATACAAAACTTAATGATCTCTATAATATTGTCTGTGATATATCTCATTCCGAATTCACCATCATTCCTGTACTGCATGAAGACTGTGGTCACAGCAACGAATTTCTCAATGGTCCTTATATCTATAATCTGTTTCGCGGTATGGAAGGGGAACTTGACAGGCTGTCAATTAATCTTGGTGGCAGTTCACTTTCCAATGCAAATGCCGTAGATAAAAGGAGTGAAAACGAAATTGTATTTGACTGCCTTATGGGTAAAGCGGCAATTGCTTATTATGCCGGTGATTATGAAAGATCTTTGAATGCACTGATCAGTGTTTCAGTAAAGGTATCTGACACTTACGAGGTATGTTACGATAAAGGGGTTGTCCTGAGTTGTCTCGGTCGTCATGATGAAGCGGTAGAGGCGTTTGATCAGGCCATAAAAATCAAATCTGATGCTCATAGACCATGGTATAAAAAAGGATTTTCTCTTGACTGTCTGGATCGTATGGAGGACGCAATCGATGCATATGATCGGGCTATCACTCTCAAAGATGATGATTATGAATCATGGTATGGCAAGGGTGTTGCACTGGACAGTATGGACAATTTAGCAGGTGCACTTGAGGCATATGACAATGTTACGCGAATTAAGCCAGATCATTCAGACGCATGGAACAACAAGGGTATTACGCTTGGCGGTATGAAGCGTCTTGAGGATGCTATCAAGGCTTTTGATCAGGCCATCAAGACCAGGCCGGGCAATCACGAAGCATGGTATAATAAGGGTCTTGTTCTGGGCAGCATGAACCGTCTTGAGGAAGGGGTTGAGGCCTTTGACCAATCTATCGAAATTGCACCAGGTGATTATGTGGCGTGGTTCAGTAAAGGAGATTTCCTGGGACGCCTTGATCGTCTTGAGGACGCTATTGAGGTACTTGACCATGCCATCAGTATCAAACCTGATGGTCAAGAGGCCTGGTATCAAAAGGGTGTTGTTCTTGGTAAGCTTAATCGCCACGAGGAGGCTATTTCTTCATTAGATCAGGCAATTATGATAGACCCTACTGATCATAATACATGGCACAGAATAGGGATCTCTCTTGATGCTTTGGGGAACCACGATAAAGCCGTTAAGGCATATGCAAAGGCAGCCAAACTCAAACTGAGTGAATAAGGTAATAGACAAGAGATTACTCGTAATTTGTCAATAGCCCTTTCTTTCTCGCTACATAATAAATCCACGCACTGTCCCTATCGTCACTATCAAGATTCAGCATATTGCCGGGAGTGTCATACATTTCGATAGTCTCAAAACCCATATCTTCAAGTTGTTTTGCCTGATTCACTTTATCAATATAATATGTCAGCATGGCATAATTATGTGCTACATCGTTTATGATTGCATACTGCTCATTAAACACCTGATGGTTTTTATTCCTTAAGCGGTTACGTATGGACTTGAAAAATTCTATAAAATTCACGGCTTGCTTACACGGCATCGTTGAAAATTTCATTTTCGGACGTGAAATTGCATGTCGGTGATTCCTATTATGTGAGGAAAAGACAAACAACCCGTCCTGTTTGAGTACTCTGTGTATCTCACGCAACCCCTGCAGCCTGTCCTTGTGATTGATTGAATCAAGGCCGTTAAATGAGAACATTATAAAATCAAATTCACTGTCTTTAAATTCATTCATTTCCCTTACATCTCCACGGGCAAAATTGACGTCTTTAAATCTTTCTCTGCACGATTCTATCATTGTCATTGAGTAATCAATGCCGATATAACCACTGCTCAAATTCTTTAAGATTGCTGTTGTTCTGCCACTGCCGCATCCGATGTCGAGTATGTGTTTGTCTACAATGCTTTCCCTGTGTTTTACAAGAATCATCACTTCAGGATTCTGCAATGTCATCTTGATATAGCTTGAAACAACGTTTTTACTCTCATACTTCTCTCTATTCATATCTGCAACTCTAATTTTTCAGATGATAACTGTGTGAAATTGACTATAATTCTTACTGACATTTACAGATAATACTTTGTGAAATCTACTATTTTCTAACAAGATTGTAAAGAGATTATGTATTCTCAGATTTTTGCTATAAAAACCCTTTTTGAGTAATGGTTTCCATGAAGAGCCAAAAAGAAAAAAGTATCTTTGCGTGGTGTATGTACGATTGGGCTAATTCTGCATTTGCAACTACCATTATAGCAGCCCTCTTGCCTATATACTTTGCCACAGTTATTGTCCCCCAGGGCGGGTGGACTTTCAGATTCGGTGGTATCGAAATTCCAACCAATGCGACCACACTATGGGGCTTTCTATCCGGAACTACAGCTCTTTTTGTATTCTTGACTGCCCCTATCCTTGGTGCAATAGCAGATATTGCAGAATCAAAAAAGAAATTTCTGATGACCTTCTGTTTTGGAGGCAGCCTTTTTACCACTCTCTTGTTTTTCAGCCGTAGCGGAGATGTGTGGATGACGATGATTTTCTTCTTTCTTGCGAATACCTGTTTTATCAGTGCAAATATCTTTTATGACTCTTTTCTACCTCACATTGCCTCAAGGAAAAATATTGACCAGGTTTCAGGCAGAGGCTATGCCTATGGATACCTGGGAGGAGGCCTGCAGTTCTTAATCTGTATAATCTTAATCCTTACACACAATAAGATCGGCATTGAAAAAACAATGGCAGTAAGAATAAGCCTGTTGTTCTCAGGAGTCTGGTGGGCAGGCTTTTCAATAATCACGCTTGTCTGGCTGCATGAACCCAAGGATAACAAAATCTCCCCTCAACAACATCCAGGTAAGAACAATTCATGGAACTATATAAGATTCGGTATATCTCGAACATGGCGCACTATTTTGAATGCCAGGAAACACCGGAACCTTTTTATCTTCCTGATTGCCTTTATGTTCTATAATGACGGTATTCATACCGTTATCAGAATGGCTGCCATTTATGGAAAGGATGAACTGGGACTTAAGAATCAAACCCTCATGGGTACACTTTTACTGGTACAATTTATAGGGATAGGTGGTGCACTGTTATTTAGCCGTATTGCCAAAACCTTCGGCTCAAAAAGAATTTTGATTTTTGTACTGTTTCTCTGGCTGGGCATATTGTGCTATGCATATCTTATGACCAGTGCACTTGATTTCTGGATTTTAGGGATGGCAGTAGGACTGGTTCTTGGCGGTTCTCAAGCCATAAGCAGGTCTTTATACGGTTCAATGATACCAGTAGAAGAGTCGGCTGAGTTTTTTGGCTTTTATTCTGTTTTTGAAAAGTTTTCTGCCATATGGGGACCTTTTGTATTTGGCATTATTCGCCAGGTTACAGGAACGTCCCGTCTCGCCATATTGTCACTGGTCGGTTTCTTTATTATCGGAATTGTACTTCTGTACTTTGTAAAAGAAGAGGGAAAAAGTGAGCTAAAGTGAGCTAAAGATCAAAGTGACTAAAGTTAAAGGCATCTTTTATCTTTTAGCCATAGATTTACACAGATAGACACTGATGCTAAAGGCAAAGAAAAAGGAGAAAGAGATCTTCCGCTGAGGAAAACAGGAATCTCAGAAAAAAAGCTAAAAGACCACTCTTTGGGTTTTATTACTAACTTCCCGACTGAGTCGTATCTAGAGCTGGTTAACAGGGTCGCCCCAGGAGACCTGCCGTTCATGCCTTCCTAAGATGTATTTCTTTTAATCTGAGTTTGATCCGTGTCTATCCGTGGCTAAAACTCTGTTTTTAAATCTTAAAAGTCAGGCGTTGCGCCTTTGTGCTTTCACCACGTCTTACGTCTATAATTAATTCCGAACCGTCTCCCTGAAACTCATAGACTAATTTCCCACCTTCGTCTTCTGAGTGGGTACAGTGCAAAACTCTCCCTGACACAGAATCACCATCCAGACTGGCGGCAATAACCTTTAAAGGCAAACAGCAGGCAGCTTGAAAGACCCTCCTGTTATCGAAGGCAAAAAGAAATGTATAGTGCGGTTTGCGCATATTCACCTTCATTCCCATACCCGGAGATTTGGACGAATGAGATTTAGGTTTATCGGGCATTGTTTCAATCATATACTTTTCGTTGGCTTCGATTTTATCATCCAGGCTCACACTCTTATCCAGGCCGGACAAACTCATTACCCCTTTAGCATCGTTACGGTCCTGTTCAATAGACTCCTCAGTAGGGGCCTTGCGTGCTCTGCTTCCGTGGCTTTCCGCCCTCGGCGCATCAAGATCAACCAAAGGTAATTTTTCGTAAGATGTATTCATAATTTATATTAAATGACTATTATTGAGACACAAAATTAACATTAATTTACCTACTCAAATCTGTTGTTGTAATAATCCATCATACATCAATAAGTAATCTTTATCAAACAGTTTTGAATGATACCATTAATCTCCACGTTATAGAATTCTGCCAATATGCCATTATTCCCTTCACAGAATACAGATATGGGTCAGACTTGATCCTGACTTTCTCATTGATTACCCCTATCTTTATAATTTATAATGAAGTGATTGATTTAATTCGCACGTAATCAAACAAACAAACTAAACAGATATATTATTTTTAACTAAATTACAAAATAACTATGACTGCTGAAGTGAAGACAAAGCCTGGACAGCTGCCGACATTCTGGGATAGAGACGTTATCTTTTTCGCCAATATGTTATCTATTTTTTACGATAACCATGATGAGCTGGAAAGGCTCAGGCAACATATAATGGGTGTGGAGACCTATGGAGGAAGGCTCGTCCCGATTATTAATCTCATATTCAAGGGAGATAATAATCTGCTTGTACTGGAAAAGCCTCCTGATCAAACCTTGATACGTTATTTCCAGGATGACCTTGGCTTGAGCCTGCCAGACATCGTAATTTTATCACATAAAGTTTACGATAGCCTTATTACTCATGTTAACGAAATGCTCCATGATGAAATAAGCCCAACAGTAACCACGATCCATCAGCATGATGCAGCCTGGATAGATGGGTTTGTCAGCGATGACGTACTCATGAATATAGCAAGGGCCCTGAGCAAACCAACCGTTAGCAGTCTGGAAGGCAGTAGGAGAGGGAACAACAAATTCCTGCTCCATAATCATCTTTCTGAGCAGGGACTTCCTGTCTTCGATACTATACCGGCTGCATCACCAGACGATGTCCACGCCTGTATTTCCACGCTGCACAAACAGGGATACAAAAAGGCAGTGGTGAAAGCACAAATCGGAGCGTCAGGCATAGGTATGACCAGTTTTTCAACTACCGCCAGCAATGTAAACTCAATCCCGGAACACTTTTTCTTTGAAGGTCCCTGTATGGTACAGGGATGGCTTGATGAAACAGTAACAAATGTACGTCAGCTGGGATCACCCAGTATTCAAATGTTTCTGAATGACAATACAGTATCTCTCTATGATATTACCGAGCAAATTCTAAATGCGGACAGCGTCCATGAGGGCAACCTTTCCCCTCCATCTTATTTCTGCAGGGAAGATCCGGTTTACGAAGAGTTGTTTCGTCAGGCTTCCACTGCCGGCTCATGGCTTCATGATCAGGGATACAGAGGTACGGCAAGTGTTGACTTCCTTATTGTTGAACAACGTGGTAATATAGAAGTCAGAGTGTGTGAAATAAATGCACGAATTACCGGAGCTACCTATCCATCTGTTATTGCGAGGAATTTCCTTCCACATGATGCCTGGTTAATGAGAAACGTACGGTTTGCCAGGCCGCTGAAGGATACAAGCCTGCTAAAGATGCTCGACCAGGCCGGTTACCTTTATCATCCTGACATGCAGGAAGGCGTTTTACCCATAAACTTCAACCTCAACGAGGATGGCAGCGTTCAAAAAGGACAGTTTCTATGTCTTGGAAAAGTAATGGATGATTGCCAGAGCATGCTGGAACAAATAGAATCAATACTTCCATTAAAATGGTATTATGACAGGGATTAAATATCAGGTGAAACGATGACTCAATCTTCGACAGATTTACAGAAAAGGCTCGTAGCGCTGACAAGGGATTTGATACTGATACCAAGCGATGCATCCCGTCCGGACGATATCGAACGGGCTTTTGAGTTTGTTATCAATCACGTAGAGTCGCTTGACAACATAGTGGTAAACAAATATTACCATAATGATATTCCATCATTAGTTGCCATTCCTAAAGGTGTAAAGCACCCTAAAATTCTCCTTTGCGGCCATATTGATGTCATTACGCATCCGGACGTTCATAGCTACCGTTCACAAATAGCTGATGGCAAAATAGTTGGTCCGGGATCAGCAGATATGAAAGGCCCTCTGGCAATTCTTCTGGAGATTTTCATGAATTTACATATGCAGCATGATGACCTCCCGCTTGGACTGGCTATCACGTCTGACGAAGAACGTGGCGGCAACTCAGGTATGCGCTTTCTATTTGATGAAGTGGGGATCAGGTGCGATGTTGCCATGATTCCGGACGGAGGCTCTTTGAATGAGGTAACTGTGGAAGAAAAAGGGATACTTCATCTAAATATCCAGTGCAATGGACACTCTTCACATGCTGCACGTCCATGGCTGGGAAACAATCCACTGGAACATCTTATAGACGCAACTGTCCGCCTACGGGAAAACTTCAATTCTTTAAAGACAGATGAAGACCATTGGCATCCTACCTGCGCTCTAACAATCGTTAAAACAGCAAATCAAACCGTAAACCGTGTACCATCTGAAGCTGAAGCTACTCTTGACATACGATTTCCAGCTCCATACACAGTAAGGGAAATGTTAAATCATGTTCGCAATTTGTTAGGTGAAGAAATCAACTCGCATACACTAATCAGCGCAGAACCGACACTACTCTCACCAGATCCACTCTACCTTTCAGTCACCGAAGAAGTAACCGGAAAACCTACCAGCCAGGAAAAGGAAGATGGTGGAAGCGATGCCCGTTTTGTAGGACACCTTAACATCCCCGTGATCGTTTCCAGGCCTATTGTTGACGAATTGCATTCTACAGACGAATGGATAGATATCGAATCTATGGAGACGTTCTACCGGATATATGAGCTTTATTTGAAACGAAAATTGCTTTCAGGTGATTGAGTAATCCCTCAATTGCAATCTCACACCAATCCCTTATGAGTAAGCCATCTTTCTGCTTCGAGTGCCGCCATACAACCTGTACCGGCGGCAGTGATCGCCTGTTTGTAGTATGGATCCATAACATCACCGGCAGCAAAGACACCCTCCACACTTGTTGCCGTCCTCCATGGCTGAGGGGTACTGATAAAACCCTTCTTATCTAATTCCACACTGCCGTTAAGGAAAGAAGTATTTGGGGTATGACCAATTGCCATAAACAACCCTCCACAATCCAGGTCTGATTCCTCTTTGTTAATAGTACTTTGCAAACGCACACCTGAGATTATTTTGTCTCCCAGGACATCTACGAGAATGGAATTCCACTTGAACTCTAACTTTGGATTAGCTATAGCACGCTCCTGCATTATGGGACTTGCCCTGAGTTTATCACGACGATGTACTAAAATGACTTTGCTTGCAAACTTTGTAAGATATAAACCTTCTTCAATTGCAGAATCACCACCCCCAATAACAACAAGGACCTTATCCCTGTAAGCGGGAAGCGCACCATCACATATTGCACATGCACTTACTCCTCCTCCGGAGTGTGCAAGTCTTTGTTCGTTTGGCAAATTCAGCCAATTTGCTCTTGCACCTGTAGCAATAATAACGCTTAACGCCTCTACATCTTTATTTTCAGAAGTCTTTAACTGAAATGGATGTGAACTGAAATCAACAGATGTAATATCTTCTGTAAATATTTGAGTATCAAATCTCTTTGACTGTTGTTTAAACAGCTCCATCATCTCTGTCCCTTGTATACCCAAAGGAAATCCAGGATAATTCTCTACCTCGGTAGTATACATAAGCTGGCCTCCCGGTACCATAATGTTTGAGGGTTCTCCCTCATAAACAATTGGATCCAAGCTGGCTCTCGCTGCATAAATGGCTGCAGTCCATCCGGCCGGGCCGGAACCAATGATTATTATCTTTTCTGCCATATCTTTTCTCCATTTAACTAGGAGCGTATTGCGACACGCCCCAACACGTTTACACGTTAAAAAAAAAATTCTATCATGCAAGCCCTTAAAATGCAAATGCGTATCAGAATAAAGGCTGAAACCGCCAATAGTATTTTAATAGGCCTTTAAGTAATTGATTTATAAGTGGTATCTCAGTAAGGGTTTTGCTATATTTGTGACTCAAAGCCGGAAGAAGTGTATCATCCGTAACCTGTTTCTCCAGTTCTGTACCTACAGGACAATAGACCATTTTATAAAGCATGATATACCTTATCTTTTTCTAACAATCATTAATATGACTGAAAACCGTTTACGTTTAAGAAATAATTCACATATTGCCATAATCGGCGGCGGCCCTGCAGGTAGTTTTTTTGCAAAAGATGCCATTCAAAATGCAAAGAAACTTGGAATAAACATCCAGATAACAATCTTTAACAGTAAAGACTTCAGCCAGAGAGGCCCGCGTGGATGCAATATGAGTGCTGCCGTAATTGCAAGCACATTACACGCAAAACTCATAAAGGACGGCATAATATTACCGGAGCGTATTATACGCCAGGAGATAAAGGGATATTATTTCCAAACTGAGGAATACGGTATCGAGTTATACAAACCGGAACAGAGTGATAAAAGTAGCATACTTGCAGTATACCGAGGCAACGGCCCGCTTTACAGCACCCACACGGAAAGCCACAGCTTTGATGACTATCTGTTAAGGCACGTCATCGATCAAGGTGTAAAGGCAATTTACGAACCTGTACAGGAGTTAAAACTATCTTCTGATACTGACACCCCTGCAACTATAATTTATGGAAGAAACAACTCTTACAAGGAGATGAAAGCAGATCTTGTGGTAGGTGCATTTGGTATTAATTCAACAATAGTTAATAAAATTAAAGAATTAAATTTTGGTTACATACCTCCTAAAACCATTAAGACATGTCAAATGGAGATACCATTAAGTGCAGCCTTCATAAAGAAATCCTTTAATGACAACATACAGGTCTTCGCACTCGGAATAAAACCCTTCAGATTTGCATCGATGGTGCCAAAAGATAACTATGTCACCGTAAGCCTGGTAGGTACCAGAGATTTGACAAAGAAAGATCTGCTCAATTTTGTAAACCATCCGGTCGTCCGCAGGAAACTACCCCATGACTGGAAAATGCCTGATAAATACTGTATGTGTATACCCAAGATTACTCTTTCGCATGCAAAGAAGCCGTTTACTGACAGATTTGTTATTGTAGGTGATGCAAGTATAACAAGGATATTCAAGAACGGACTCGAATCAGCCTATATAACATCACAGCTTGCCGCACAGGCAGCATTTGAGAATGGTATCTCAAGTGACGATTTTGATAAGTATTACTATAAACCTGCAAATAAATTACTTGCCATGGACAATTTGCTTGGCGCAGTGATCTTGATGCTCAGCGATTTTGTCACAAAACAGAACTGGCTGGTAAAGGCACGTCTATCATACGTTAAAAGTAGAAAAGGCTCCTGGATAGCAAATCACCTTAACAAACTTCTGTGGAACATGGTCACGGGAGACGCCCCTTATAAAACAATATTAATGCAGGCACTTAATCCAGTTTTTCAAGTTATATTAATTCCAGTAACAATTAAGGCGCTTATCAAAGATATCTTTGGATTAATTGCTCTCCGCTTCGGATTAAAGCAATAAAGATGGAAAGCCAGCCTTAATTCATCATAAATAATTAAATAACAAAGTAATGTTACTTTTAAAAGAAAGACTTTTACAAGTTCAATTTCTGTAAGCATAGTGTAGAAAATGTCAAATAAACATATATTGATTGTTGAAGATGATATTTCTGTCGCAAGGGACTTGCAGATGAATTTGGAGAGATTGGGGTATGTCGTAACAGCAACAATTTCTTCCGGAGAACAAGCTATCCAGAAGATAAAAGATGAAGGCCCTCCTGATTTAGTTCTGATAGATATTTCGCTACAAGGTAAAGTAGATGGAATTGAAACAGCCAGAACAATAAATTCCAGATTTGAAGTTCCTGTAATATACCTTGCCTCTAATGAAGAAAAATCGTTTTTTGAAAAAGCAAAATCAACAAATCCTTATGGATACTTAACGGAACTATTCAAAATAGATGAATTGCAAAAAGTTATTGAACTCGCACTCTACAGGCATAGATTGGATAAGGACAGACGAATGCTTGTTACAGAGTTAAAGAATGAGATAGTTGAACGGAATCGTATCGAGGAAGAATTAGAAACACACGTTCGTCAACAGAGAGCTATTACCTTCCTTGGGCATAAGGCCCTGATAAACCATGACCTGACTGACCTGATGAATGAAGTGGTAAGAAAAGTTTCAGAAACATTGAACAATGAATACTGCAAGGTACTTGAACTACTGCCTGATGGTAAAGAAATGCTGCTGCGAGCCGGTGTGGGCTGGAAGGAAGGCCTGGTGGGAAACGCCACTGTCCATACTGGATCAGATTCACAGGACAGTTACGCTTTGAATTCTAATAAACCTGTAATCGTGGAGGACTTGAAGGCTGATACGCGATTTTCAGGCCCTCCGCTTTTACACGAACATAATGTAGTCAGTGGAATGAGCATTACCATTCAAGGCCCTGATGGTCCCTGGGGAGTGTTGGGTACACATACAACCAGACATGTAACGTTTACTAAAGACGATATCAATTTCCTCCATTCCGTGGCAAATATCATTGCCAATGCGATAGTCCGTAAGAGATCAGAAGAACAATTGGTTGAAAAGGCAACGGAAGTAGAGAACGCGCATAAGGGATTAAAGGACTTTGTTTACACGGTATCACATGATTTAAAGGAGCCTCTGTTTTCAATTGATGGCTATTTCACCAGGTTATATGAGAACAACAAGGATGCATACGATGGAAAGGACAAGCGTTACTCAGACAGAATAAAAGCAAACATAAAGCTGATGTCAGACAGAATTCATGAGATTTTAGAAGTTTCAAAGATTGGGTTGGTGGCTTACAACTTTACAGATAATGCCAGTGAAGATATTGTTAAGAATACAATAAAAACGCTGGAAGATAAAATAGAGTCAAACAATATTAATGTCTTAATTAATCACGACCTGCCAAACGTTTCGTGTGACGACAAAAGAATGAGAGATGTATTTTTCAATTTAGTTACTAACGCAATTAAATTTATGGGTGACGACAAACAGAGACAGATCACGATTGGATGTAACAAAGAAGGAGATTGTCATAAATTCTTCGTAGAGGATACTGGTATTGGAATACGAAAAGAATGCCAGGATAATGTGTTCAAGATATTCTGCAGGCTTAAGGATGTAGAAGTAGAGGGAACCGGAGTTGGGTTGGTAATAGTCAAAAAAATTATTGAGGTTCACAGAGGGAAGGTATGGGTAGAAAGCCCCATCGCCAGAGGAAAAGGTTCACGGTTTTGCTTTACGATGCCTATATCCAGGTAACACTCTCACTTTGATGTCATTACCCAAACGCCATTCCATTCCCCATCAGGAGGATTCTCTTTCATGTGATTGCAGCGTTCAATATATGTTGTAGAAAGTTTATCGTTCGGATTAAGAGCAAGTGCCTCCTTGAAAGCATCAATAGCTTTATCCCACTTGGCTTCGCGATAATACTTTATGCCACTCTTAAAACAGCTTACAACTTCCATCACGTTCGGGAATGCCTCGTCCGTATAATAATCCAGGACTTCACATATCCCGACAGGTTTGGTCTTTCCCTTAACGACTACCAAATCAATTTCACGAATACGATAAGTACCACGCAATTTCTTAAATGTGTTCTCACTAATCAGAATACGTGCACTATACTGTTTACATGCACTTTCAAGTCTGGCAGCCAGATTAACACCGTCGCCGATCATAGTATAATCCATTCGTTTTGGTGAACCAATATTACCTGATACAACCATATCGGTGTTAAGGCCAATCCCCATATCCACAGGCTTTTTCCCCTCGGCAAGACGCTTCTGGTTCCAGATATTCAGCTCAGAAATCATAGAAATAGCAGCACGAACAGCACGATCCTCATCGTCATCGTGAGGCAAAGGCATTCCAAAAGCAGCCATTATGGCATCACCAATAAATTTGTCCAACATACCGCCTTCACGTTGAATACAGTCTACCATGACGGTAAAGTATTCGTTCAAAAGACTAACTGTACCTTGTGCGCCCAGTTCCTCCGTAATTGTAGTAAAGCTTCTTACATCAGAGAATAGTACTGTGGCCGTAACGCTTTTACCTCCAAGAATATCCTCACCACCTTCTAAAAGCTGATCAGCAATCCCGGGATCCATATATCGTGACATCGTTGATTTCATGCGTTTTTCACTGCTAATATCCTCAATCATGATCATGGATCCAAGCTTTTCACCTTCACTATTTTTTAGTGGCAGGATAGTCAGATTCACCGAAAGCTTTTCTCCTCCGAATTCCATCTCTGCGTCCATAGAAATATCAGACTCCTGCGTCTTTTCGACACGTTCAATCTTCTCTAAAATCCAGGCATTGCTATCGACAAAATACTCTACTGCTTTTTTCTCTATGACATCAATATGTGAAACCTGCATAATTCGTAAAGCAGAAGCATTACACGTGACAATCTTTCCTTCGTCGTCCAGTGTAACCACTCCGTTAGACATACTCTCCAGCATGCCTTCATTGTAATTTTTTATATTCTGAACGTCATCAAAGAGCTTTGCATTTTCAAGCGCAATAGAAACCTGTGCAGTAAAGGCCTTCAATCGCGATTCGTCTTCACTTGTGAACGTGCCGCTGTGTTTATTCAAGACCTGTGTCACACCGATAGTTTTGCCATCCTTGTTTATAATCGGTACACAAAGAATCGAACGGGTAAAGTAACCGGTTTTCTTATCGAAGACAGGGTTGAATCTTAAATCGGCGTATGCATATGGAATATTAATTGTTTCTCCGGATGCAAATACGGCCCCCGCAATTCCCACGTGATTGGGAAGGCGAATTTCCCCAATGGAATCACCTTGAGCAATCCTTGAAAAGAGTTCTTCTTTCTTTTCGTCATTTAAAAAAAGTGTTGATCTCTCTGCATTAAGCATTTTAGTTGCTTCATTCATCACCTTCTGCAGCATCGTACCAAGATCAATCTCAGATGTCACATCAGAGACTATGTTGAGAAATTCCATCTCCTGTGCTCTGGACCTTTGCATAGATTCTACATATTGAACATTCTGTAAGGTAGTCGCTGTCTGAGTAGTCATTGCCTCCATGAGGTCCAGGTCCCTTTTATTAAATTTCCCTTTTTTCTTGTTGAGTGACTGGATAACGCCTATGATATTTCCTTTAACAGTCCTGACAGGTGCACAAAGTATGCTTTTTGTAATAAATCCAGTTTGCTCATCTATTAATTTATTGAACCGCTGATCCTTATAAACATCATGAATAATGACACCCTCACCGGATGTATAAACATGACCTGCAATTCCAGATGAATTCAGGATCCTGATTTCGCGTAGATTGTTCCCAAGGGCTATGCGTGAGTATAGCTCGCCGGTCTGAGGGTCATTCAAGAAAAGAGTACTGCGTTCTGAATTAGTCTCCAATGCAGTAATATCCATGATAGTTTTGAGGACCTCATCCAATGTATCCAATTCCGCCATCTGCCTTGAAACATTCAGCAACAATTCCATCTCCTGGAGTTCTTTACGATTATCTGTACCGCCATTCCTCTGCAACGTCTTAGCTGGAGATTTGGAAGTTTTATTTTTAGCCATTTTTTATCCTATCGAGAATTAGTTAGCTAACTTTGTTCCATCTGTTTACGAAGTGAAGCTATTGTCCCTTTTAGTTGATTTATTTCATCATTTGCAGTAACAACAGCATGCTGCACACTCTCTTGCTTGTCAAACCTGGCGTTTTCCAGATCATCTCGAAGCGTAGTGACAGACTTCTTGAGTTGGGATATTTCTTCATCTGCAGCCAAGACGGCATGCTGTACACTCTCTTGCTTGTCATACTTGGCGTTTTCAAGATCTTCTCTAAGAGTAATCACAGACTTTTTGAGTTGAGATATTTCTGCATCTGCAGCCGCAACGGCATGCTGTACACTCTCTTGCTTGTCAAACCTGGCGCTTTCAAGATCCTCTCTAAGCGTGGTTACAGACATTTTGAGCTGGGATATTTCTTCATCTGCAGCCGCAACGGCATGCTGTACACTCTCTTGCTTGTCAAACCTGGCATTTTCAAGATCTTCTCTAAGCGTAGTTACTGTCTCTTTGAGTTGTGCAATTTCGTCATTAGCATTCGCAACCGCATGTTGAATACTCTGTTGTTTGTCAGCCTGGCTATTTTCAAGCTCACTACGTAACGCCTCGATAGTTAATTTAAAATGTTTAATCTCGGCTTGAGTATTGTTTGATTTAACAGAATCTATTTGAACATTCATTATAATCTACACTTATTATTTTTGTTAAGTTACTAATAGTCATATCGACATATTGATACTTCCAAAATAATATTACCCAGCAGCAACTAAATAATTCCTTAACTTATTGAGTATTTAACATATTATTGTCAATATATCAAGAGTATATGCAGCACAATTCTATCCTGTAATATAACACGATTTAGGGTGTAATAATGGTAAAAATGAATTGTAATTGAGTTACAGAATATGCAGGAATGTACAATTTGAGATGAAACGGTCGGAATTGATTTAGTTTAAGAACCACCTGATGTGTTATGCTCAACAAAAAACTTAATCTCAACAAAACCGGAGGTTAAATTGTAATCGAGCTATTTTAAGCTGTCCGACAAAGCGGACTATTGCAGAATTGCGTAATTTGGAATTGACTAATTTACGAAAACTATTTTTTTCTTAACAGAGACTTTTTGCATTACTCTTAGTTAGCAAACGGATTAATATCACTCTTTTCAATATACTTTATGCTTTCACTCTTTTTATCATCTTTTTCGAGTTCGCCATAATCAACTGCACCTACCCTGTAATAACCACCGGTGTCACCATGGACTCCCTCATCACGTTCTTCAGCCTCCTTACATTTGATACAAAGGCTAACGAAAGGAATAGCCATCAGGCGCTGTTTATTTATCTTCCTGCCACAACCTTCGCATACACCATACTTCCCCTTCTTTATTTGGTTTAAGGCATTATCAATTTCCTCTATTTCTCTTGCTTCACCCTGTGCAATAGACATTACTATTTCATCATCTACAAGGTTAGACGCAATGTCTGCCGTATCAGTGAGCCTGCACCCTCCAGAGTCCCTAAACTCCCTTAATCTCAGTTTAACTTCCTTCAGTAAATGGTGCCTTCTTTCCTTAAGCTGGTTCCTTAATTGATTTATGAGTTTTTTATCCATTTTAATATATCCTTTTAAAAATTAAATCTACATTTCCACTCTTGAGTAAGCAGCAGCACATCTTAGCACTTGCTTATGTAACTACTGGAAATATAGCAAAATATATACCAACTAAGATATAACAACCATTAAACGGCATTAAAAGTTTCTTAAAATCTAACAAAAATTTCATAATTACATAAGCCCTTATAGCTCAAGCACTTCAAACTTAACGCATACTCAATATAATCTAACCACTAATACAACCTTTTCGTATTAACTTAAGCAAAATGAAGGTAAAAACGAAAATATTTCAAGAAATTTTTTCGCTCAAGTGGTAAATAATTAGCTACGCCATTATCTATATCATGGCTACAGCAAAAATTAATTTACTGCCGATAAAGAGTAGTTTATAATCAAGATTTGAGACATTATCCCATCAGGTACGAATTAAAATTATCAACAACAACTAACCATCTTTCCTGATTCCCAAGTAATCAAGTAATAAAGCAGGTAAGGAGAAAAAACCATGACTACCAAGCACGAATGCAGTGACCAGGTGCCGGAAGGAACTAATGAAAAGTTACCTCGGAGAGAGTTCTTTAAGAAAAGCGGAACTGCTGCTGCATCTGCTGCGGCTCTGGTTGGCTCTTTAACTGCATATAATTCTTATGCCAATAACAAATCTAAGCCAAAGAAACAACTGGCGATGGTAGTTGATCTGAGGAAATGTTACGGGTGCCATTCATGCTCGATTGCCTGCAAATCAGAGTATAATGACCCTCTTGGTGTGCGTAGAACCCAGGTAGAGACCACAGAGAAAGGCACATTCCCTGATGTTAAGAGATATTTCCTCCCTCGTTTATGTAACAACTGTGCAAAACCGCCCTGTGTCAGTGTGTGCCCAACTAAAGCCGCACACAGGGATGAGGAAAAAGGCCTTGTCAACATGCATGATGAATTGTGCATTGACTGCGATCTTTGTCTGCCAGCCTGTCCCTATGGTGTCAGATTCTCACATCCTTCAAAAAATGTAGTAAACAAATGTGATTTCTGCATCCACAGGGTTGAGAAAGGAGTAGTACCATCCTGTGCAAACACCTGCCCGTCAAATGCCCTGATATTCGGTGACATTAATGATCCGGACAGTGAAGTAAGTAATCTGGTAGCTACTAATAAAGTACAGGTATTAAAACCCGAATTAGGCACTGAACCAAACGTGTTTTATATTGCACCGGATGGAGTAGTAATTGAGGAAGAGTTTGAACGGATGAACAATACAGAGAATCAAGAATAAAATTTCAACGCAAAGACGCAAAGGATAAAAACTACAAATCTCAAATAGCAAATTACAAATAAATTACAAAACACAATGCCCAAATGACCAGAATCAGTTTGTTTGATATTTTGGATTTCTTTATTGGAATTTGTTTGTTATTTGGATCTTGTTATTTGGTGCTTACTCTACTCTAGCTTCTTGCTTCTAGTCTTAATGACAAATGACTGATTATGTTTAAATTAACCAAAAGAAACTTTATCAAATTAGCCGCTTCATGCGGGACAGTACTTGCCGGTATGGGTGAATTTTCTAAAGCCCATGCATTAACCGGTACATTAAAACTGGAAGACGGCGGCAGGGATTTCTCTCCGGATACCGGGAAAGAGCGGCAAGCGCTCCCTTCCGCCTGCTGGCAATGTGTGGCCAGATGCACGACCCTCAACTATGTAGAAGACGGCAGGCTGGTAAAGATTGAAGGAAATCCGGCTTCGATTCGTAATCGCGGAAAGATATGTGCCAAAGGCCAGGCAGGGATTAACCAGGCTTACGACCCGGACAGGATTCTCCATCCGATGCTGAGAGTTGGTAAACGAGGTGAAGAGAAGTGGAAGAGAATTTCCTGGGATGAAGCACTGGATCTTCTGGTTCACGGTGGAGAAATTGCCGGACACAGCGTTAAGGGACTCAAAAACTTACTGGACGAAGACCAGCCGGAGAAATTCATGTTCCATTATGGAAGGATGAAAGGCTCTGACAGCAAAATAATCAAATCCAATTTTCTTGCAGCATTTGGAACAAAGACTATAGGGAATCATACAAATATATGTGAAGGTGCCAAATGGGTAGCTCAGGAACTTATCTGGGGTAAACATTACGATGTAAATGATGTAGAAAATACAAATATGATTCTTAATTTTGGCTGCAATTTTCTTGAAGCACATACCTCACATGTACAGATCGCACAGCGAGCAATCAAGGCAATGACAGAACGTGGAGTTAAATTATATACCTTTGATGTAAGGCTCTCCAACACCGCCGCTAAATCAACTAAATGGATTCCCATAAAACCGGGGACTGACTTAGCCGTAGCCCTGGCCATGTGTAATGTAATAATGAGCAATGGATTATATGATCGTGATTTTATTGAAAACTGGACGACAGTTACAGTTAAACAACTGAAAGCACACCTTAAACAGTATACGCCCGAGTGGGCAGAGCAGTTAAGTGGTGTCCCTGCTCCCATGATAAAGTCACTCGCAATTGATTTCGCTAATGCGAAGCCGGGAACGTGCATTTCCTACAGAGGGCCAGCAGCTCACTACAATGGAGTCGAAGCAGAACGCGCATTTAAGATGCTTGATGCCATATGCGGATATATTGACGTTAAAGGCGGAACCTGTCACGGTGTTGGTGCAAAATGGAAATACCCCAAAGCTAAACCGGATAGGAAACCTAAAAAATTAAACATAATAGACGGCTTTCCCGGTGATGCCGCCTTCCCCAACCACCACGTAAGTCATCAGGTTCTGAAAATGATCAAAGACGGCAGTTTTGGAAGACCGGATATTTATATGGTTTATTGCTATCAGCCTGTTTACGTAAATGGAGAGTGTGAAGAGAATATCCAGATACTGAAGGATGAGACAATGGTTCCGTTCCTTGTTGCCGTATCTCCTTTTTATGGTGAAACAGAGTCTCTGGCAGACTTGATACTTCCCGACGTGACATACCTCGAAAGATGGTCCTGGGACGATATGGTCAGCTACGATATGATTCCCGAGTATTACCTTCGTCAACCTGTAATAAAGCCTCTCGGCGAAGCCCGGCAGTTCCAGGATGTTGCTGTTGACCTGTCCAAAAGGTTGGGTCTTAATCTTCCTTTTGATTCTACTGAAGATTTTATCAAAAAGTCGTGTGAGAAAAGCCATGTAAGTTATGAACACCTGCAAAAACATGGCGTCTGGCATGACCCGAATGAAAAGCCCCATTACCAGCCATACACCAAAGCGTTAAATATTGATACAGATGATTTTTCCGGTGATGACGTACTCTTTGACAGCAAAACAGGTGTTTACTGGAACTGGAGGAAGTCAAAGGCAAAGACCATAGACGAAGCTGCAGCAAAAGGATATACAGACACAAAGAATGCATACAAGGGATATATTGGACAGAAGATAGGCAATAAGGTCTACGCGGGATTTAAGCCTGACAAGGTAAACAAATCCGGTAAGTTTGAGATTTATTCTGAGTTAATGAAGAAAAAAGGGTTTGACCCCATGCCCACCTGGTTCCCGGTACCGGACTTTGAGAACAGGAAAGATGACGAATTGATACTTTCATCTTTTAAGGTAAATTTACATACGCACTCACGTACGTCTAATTGTAAGTGGTTATCTGAACTCTCTCATGATAATTCAGCACTTATAAATCCCAAAACTGCAGAAAAAAAGGGCATTGAGACCGGTGACATGATAATGGTTAAATCAGCTGTCGGCAGGGTCATGATAAAGGCCAGAGTTTCCGAAGGTGTTGTACCCGATTTAATTGCTATTTCCTTTCATCTCGGACACTGGCAGTACGGCTGGTTTGCCTCAGGCAATGGATCACCATTCGGAACTTATAATGATAGCGATTTAGATTTAAAATGGTGGTCCGAACATGGAGTTAATCCCAACTGGCTTATCCGCAACAGGCCTGACCGCATTGCCGGTCAATGGTTAATGAATGATGAACTGGTTACGGTTACAAAAGTTTAGCCACTAAGGCTCCAAGACACGAAAAAAAAGTAAAATAATATTTTCTGAAATTAATAAAACTAATCCGCCCTACTCTTGAAGTTCTTTGTGACTTAGTGCCTTTGTGGCTAGAATCATACAATGAAAATTAAAATGAAAGCAATCGCTGAGAACAGAGGCTGTTACTATGGATTTCTGTCTACTGTCTATCTGCATGAACCAACCAGGAAATTTATTAAATCACTTAGAGAATCAAAACTTTTAGACGCCTTGAATAAATCAGATTTACGTCTTGATAAACAAATCAATAATGATGTCAGCGATAAAAATCTTAATGATTTAGTACTGGAATACACCCGTTTGTTTATCGGGCCCGGCAAGCATATTGCTCCCTATGAGTCTGTATACAGAGACAATGATGATGCCCTCTGGAGTGACACGACGGCAAGAGTCAAAAATTTCATAGAATCGTCAGGGTTAAGATATTCTTGTAACTGGTCAGGCCTGCCTGACCACATAGGAGTTGAGCTCGAATTTATGCAATGGCTTACCCGTCACGAAAAAGATGCATGGACAAGGGGCGACAAAGAAACAGCCATTCGTTGCCTGGAATTTGAGAAGAAATTTATCGATGATCATCTCAGCCAATGGGTACCTATCTTTTGTGATAAAGTGAAGGAAGAGACACGAACTGCCTTTTATGGAGAGATGGCCGAGTTAACCAGGCAGTTTATTGTTTTCGATAGTAAACTGATTGAGAGTAACCTGGTTAGCCACGGATAAAGCACGCCTGCCCGCCAGTTTGTTAGGCGGGGATAAAACACTGATGTTAAAGACGAAAAAACAGAACTGGAATCCTCCAGAGATGGAGGAAATAGAAAAACGCAGAGCATCTTAAGAATGCAGGAATTGCAAGAAAATAGGCGGTTTATAACCATTTAGCGGAAATGCCAACATTGGCAAATCCGCTGAATGTCATGCTATTTGCCGAAAATGCCAGCCTGCCCGCCAGACTGTTAGGCGGGGATTGGCATAATGGATAAATAGCGCTAAGAGTAACCAGAGACATTATTTGTGACTATTTGTGGAATATGGCAAGATTGCCAAAATCCCCGAATACCTAACCATATTTGAGCAAAAATGGAGGAAACCATTGTACGTGGTCAGACCTATACATTCCGATGATTTACATGACCTGATAAAACTAACAAGAAAAATGTCTTATGGTATAACTTCCTTACCAAAAGATAAGGATATTTTGTATAAAAGGATATTGGAATCACAGGCTGGGTTTGCGAAAAAGGGAAAGCAACCAAGGGGTGAAAGGTATCTTTTTGCATTAGAAAGCCTCGATACCGGAAAAATGATTGGTGTCAGCGGGATAAATTCTAAAGTGGGCAAACTTGAACCATTTTATACCTATAAAATTGAAACTACTATACATGAGTCAAAAAAGATAAAAACGCGTAATGAAATCCAGAGCCTCACTCCTATGGCAGTGCGTAATGGCCCTTGTGAAATTGGAAGCCTCTTTCTTTCTCCAAAAAAGAGGAAGTCAGGACTTGGTCGTCTTCTTTCATTATCCCGTTTTTTATTTATGGCAGAATATAAATACCTTTTCGATCCGTCCGTGATAGCAAAAATGCGAGGTGTTATCGATAAGAACGGTAGGTCTGCTTTTTGGGATGCTGTAGGAAAGCACTTTATTGACATTAATTTTCCAAAGGCAGATTATATCAGTACGATTAACAAGCAATTTATTGCAGAGCTTATGCCAAAACATCCGATTTATATACCCCTTATTACTAAAGATGCTCAGAAAGTAATCGGAAAGGTCCATAAGAACACGAAACCTGCCTTAAAAATGTTACAAGAGGAAGGATTCAAACATAATGACATGATAGGTATTTTAACGGCAGGCCCGGTGTTGTGTTGCAACATAAAAGATATCCGTTCTGTGAAAGAAAGCATAAAAAAAAAGATTGCTGAAATAAAAGACGAAGTAATTGATTCCGAACTTTTTATTATTTCTAATAGTTTAAAGAATTATCGTGCATGTTTAGGGCATCTTAAGATTGATTCTGCTGGTTCAGTACAAATAGAAAGGGAAATTGCAGCAGCCTTAAAGGTTAAAATAGGTGATCCTATCCGTTTTGTTTCTCTCTACCCTCCTTCTCTATAAAAATCCATCTTAAAGGGAAGGAATAGAGATTTAGCCACGGATAGACACGGATTTGCACTGATGTTAAAGACGAAAGGCATGAAGATTTACGATTTCCCGAACTAATTATGTCAATTGGGCAGGTTTACCCGACGTGTTATTTGGCGGGCCTGACCCCATTTTTTTTTGAGTAATGCTGCATACCTATACTAGCTTACTAGCTATATATCTTTTTTTTCTTCATTAAGGTAAACCGAACTAACAAGTTTATTAGCCCAAATGAAATCATTTTAAGTCCGTGCTTTCTTGCATCAGCGTTGGTAACAATTTCACTTCCCTCATATGTTGTTGACAAGCCTAGTAAATCCGCAATTCCAAATAACACAAAAACAGAACCTACAACCAAACATGCAAATCTGGTTTTGTTGTACACACCGTATACATTATCTATGCAAACATCTAGTATGTTTCTAATCATTTATACAACCCTTGCCAAAATCCACAAATACCTGAGTATTTAGGAGAAATGGCAACATTGCCAAATCTCCTAAATAGCGATCTATCACGATGCTTTTCTCACGATTTCCCGAACTGACTGGCGGAACCCTATTTTTCGTGCAAACCACATCTTACCAGTAATATCCCTGTGTATCCTGATATTGAACTTCTACATATCAAGTGTAATCAGGGATTTTTCATGTTAGTAAACAATGGTTTAATGACACTTTCTTCTATCTTTGGCGTATCTTTAATATCGATTAGTGGTAATGCTAAGGATTTCAATTTACATTTAACAAGACCCTCGTCCCTTGATTCCGTTTTTTTTACAAAACATTCCATATTCTCTAGTGTTAAATCCCAAATTTTACCATCATAACTTGAGTCATCAGAGAAAAAATGTCCTTTACAATAATTCCCTTTATTATCCAAGAATGATACATTTTTCCAGAATGATTTTGCTTCTGTTTCATTACCATGATTGAAATACCCTGCTGTCAGGATTGGTTCTTCGAATTTACCTTTACCTTCTGGAGTGTAAACTGACTCATTATTACGATTATCGAGAATTACGGCAACATATAATAGTATATTAGTATAATTTTCATGTTGATAATATCGATAATATAATTCAGGTACCCAGTATTCAGGGAAGTCTATATGATACGAATTGCCCGACGTTGCCGTATTTTTTGTAATGGTAGACCAGCCATCTTTCTCAACGAGACTGTCAGCAGTCTGAAGAAGTGCCGATATTCCCTTGCATAAAGTGCGAATCTGAGTCATTAAAGTCAAAATATTCTTACCTTCTTCATTCATTATTATCTCCTTCAACAATTAATTTGCTGTTAAATCTCCACTTTACTTCTTTTACGGGATTTAGTGACCACTTAAACGACCTTGAGATGAGTGTCTTTGTGAACTTCCAAGTAATCGGGACTACAGAAGGAGTAGATATTCCTTCATAGAACTTAAGCCCTAGCTTATCACGAAGAGCTTTTGAGATATCTTTTACTATCTCACTTTCTTCAGGTAATAAGGGGAAATGTCTCCAAGATAGCCAATATATTTCTCCCTTACTCATATCTTTTTTTCTTAATTCGTCTTGTGATTCCTTGATTTGTTCTATAGGAAAGCCAAAATCTGCAGTCAAATAGACAAGATATGGAGTTGCATTCTGAACTTCGGATCTTCGTTTAAGATTAGACCATTCTTTAGCTAGTTGATCATTTGGTTCTTCAGATTCATCTCTATGTGAAGATTTCCCACTGCGATACTTTGCTTCTATCAGTATAAATATTTTAGAGTCTTTTGGTTTCCGCCGAGTAATCGTAATAAGAACATCCGGCTCACAAGGCTTACAATTTTTCTCTTCAAGTCGAGGCCAAAATTCGTAAACAACTTTATTCTCAGTATCTTGAAGTAAAATTTCCAAAGGCCTGTCGCCTGTTCGTGACTCTGCTTTTGCTAGGAAAGGAAATAAAGCATCTTTAGCAGGAAGATATTTAATCATTCCAAAAACAAATGATGTTAGAATGTCCTCCATATTTTCTTGTTCTTGTGAAAGCTTGCCATGTAATAGTGCATCTAACATATAATTTACTCCTTTGTATTTTAATTGTCAGTTAAAATCTCACATATCAAGCGTAATTGGGTGGTAAGCCAGTCGGGATTGTTTATCATTTTTCCTCTTGATTTCAGTCATTTGGACTTAAAGCATTGATTTGGCATTTGAGCTTTGACATTT
>CAZPAM010000007.1:0-63956 GCA_964584595.1 uncultured Candidatus Scalindua sp.
TGGGACATATAGGAGATGTGTATTATTCTCTCGGTTATTGGGAGAGAGCACAGGGCCAATGGGAGGTAGCCTTAAAGTTATGGGAAGAATCTACAGCAGAGGTATCACCACTCTTAAAGCATAAAACTGCCCGTGAGATAAAAGCCAGAGAAGTGATTCAGAGCAAACTTGAAAAGCTTCAACATCTGATGATGGTGGAAAGTTCAATGGAGAGACTGAAATCAGGTGAAAGGGTTGTTCGTAATCTTACTAACTGACAAGAGAAGTTAGTATAAAGAATGGAAGGTAGAGAATAATGTCAGGACACTCCAAGTGGTCAACTATAAAACATAAGAAGGGTGCTGCGGATGCAAAGAGGGGGAAGATATTTTCCAAACTTGCAAAAGCAATAACTTCTGCCGCGAGGCAGGGTGGTGGTGACCCTGAAATGAATTTAAAATTGCAGTATGCTATTGATAAAGCGAAATCTGAGAATATGCCCAAGGACAATATTGAACGTGCAATACTTAAGGGCACGGGAGCATCTAGTGGAGATGCCGTGCTTTATGAATGTCTTTATGAAGGCTACGGCCCTGGTGGTATTGCAATTCTGATAGAGATATTAACTGACAATAAAAACAGGACTGCAGCAGAAATAAGGAAGATATTTGAAAGATCTGGAGGGAATCTGGGAGAGTCAGGTTGTGTTTCATGGATGTTTCAGAAGAAAGGATTGATAAGTATCAATATTAACGAGATAGACGAAGATAAGTTGATGACACTTGTTCTTGATGCAGGATGTGAAGATTTGCAAACAATAGATGAAATGTATCAGATTGACTGTGATACAAAGGATTTTAATAATGTTAGAAAGGTGTTACAGGGTGAAGGAGTTAATATAGAGTTAGCTGAAATTAGTTGGATCCCCAGCACTTTTATTGAATTGGATGAGGCAAAGGGCAAAAGTGTTGTTTCTCTAATGGAAAAATTGGAGAATCAGGATGATGTTCAAAGTGTTTATGCTAATTTTACACTTCCGAAAGACTTATTGACAAAATTATAAGTTTCCAGAAGCTGAAACTTATTCAGATTGGCGAGTCTCTTCCTCTGTAGCTGAATCATCTTTTTTGGATTCCCCTTTCTTTTCTTCTTTAATATTCAGTAACTCAAGGATTTTATCGGCCTCCAGCACTTCCTCTTCTTCAAGCTTCTTAGCAAGGAGTTCCAGTTTATCTTTGTTTTCTTCAATCAGAGACTTAGTTTTAGCATAAGAGTCTTTGATTATTTTTGATACTTCTGAATCAATTTCTATTGACGTTTTTTCGCTGAACTCTTTTTCCTGGACCAGGTCATGCCCAAGAAAGACATTTCCCTGTTGTCTCCCGAATGTTTGCGGGCCAAGCGTTTTACTCATTCCAAACTTACATACATAATTTCGAGCTAATTTTGTTACTCTTTCAAGATCGTTTTGCGCACCGGTAGAGAACTCATTAAAGGCTATTTCTTCAGCAGCACGGCCGGCAAGAAGGACGCATAAAGTAGCTAATATTTCAGATTCCTTGGTTAAATATTTGTCCTCGGTAGGAAGTTGTAATGTATAGCCAAGTGCTGCAGCACCCCTTGCTATAATCGATACTTTGTGTACCGGATCGGTATTAGGTAATATTGCAGCTACCAATGTATGGCCTGATTCGTGATACGCCACTATACTCTTTTCCTCATCACTTATTACCCTGCTTTTTCTTTCAGGACCAGCAATAACCCTTTCTATTGATTCTTCAAGTTCTTCCATTTCTACAAATTTCTTATCACGTCGAGCAGCAAGTAATGCCGCCTCATTAATAACATTTGCCAGGTCAGCACCTGAGAAACCGGGAGTCCGTTTTGCTATTGTGTTGAGGTTGCCATTCGGCTCTACCTTAACGCCTTTTGCATGTACCTTTAAGATAGCTTCTCTTCCTATTAGATCAGGTCTGTCTACAGTTACTTGTCTGTCAAATCTCCCCGGACGAAGCAATGCGTAATCCAGGACGTCAGGCCTGTTAGTTGCTGCGATGATAATTACGCCGCTATTTGAAGTGAAACCATCCATCTCGGCCAATAGCTGGTTAAGTGTTTGTTCTCGTTCATCATGGCCACCGCCTAAACCTGCGCCACGTTGCCTCCCTACACTATCAAGTTCGTCGATAAAGACTATGCAAGGGGCTTTCTGCTTAGCCTGGTCAAACATATCACGTACTCTTGCAGCTCCCATTCCTACAAACATTTCAACAAAGTCAGACCCGCTTATTGAGAAAAAAGGTACTCCTGATTCACCGGCAACCGCTTTTGCCAGAAGTGTTTTTCCGGTTCCCGGCGGTCCTACAAGCAAGACGCCTTTTGGAATCTTGCCTCCAAGTTTCTGGAATTTTTGTGGGTATTTTAAAAATTCTATTATTTCTTGTAATTCCACCTTGGCCTCTTCGCATCCTGCAACATCGGCAAAAGTAGTTTTCTTTGCATCTTCCTCTGCATATAGTTTAATCTTTGCCTTTCCGAATGACATAAAAGGGCTTCCCATTCCGCCAATTCGCTTAGATATGAAAAACCAGGCTATGCCGATGATCGCGAATGGAAAAATCCACCACATTAACATATTCCTGAGAAAGTTATTCTCTACTTCACCCTTGAACTTAACGTTTTTTGATTCTAATTCATTAACCAACTCTGGGTCCTGTACCGGAACAGTTATGAAGGCAATAGGCTTGTCTTTTCCAGATGATGTGCTGTCGTAATGTCCTCTGATTATCTTTTCTCCTACAGAACAATCTATTATCTTCCCCTCACTTAAGTATGTCCTGAATTGGCTATAAGGGATTTCTCCAGCCTTAGGAGACATAAACATCTGAATAATATATAAAACCACAAGAAAAAGAAGAAGATATCCTATTGAGAAACCGGTCTTCTTTGTTTTCGAGTTCTTGGATGGTTTTCCAGGTGATTTTTTGTCTGATCTTTTCATTTAATAGCTATTGGAATAAGTGTACATAATATAGTCTGTAAAAATATGTCATATAAAGACATAAACTCAAATTATATGATAATATTATTATGAAGTCAAAGCAATAAAAGTTGTTGATGTGTCGTTGATGCCTAAGGATAGCAAACATTCTTTGTTAAAGAATTTCGGAGGGTTTCAAGGGCAGAAAGGAATTACCTTTATAAAAATATTTTGAGCAATTTTGGTAAAAAATAAGAATTACGATTTAAATCGTAATTCTTATAATCTAAAATCCTATTCCGACTCGTTCGGGTTAGGTTATTATTAAAAATGGTCGGGGCGACTGGATTCGAACCAGCGACCTCTTGAACCCCATTCGGGAAAAGGGTATTTTTAACAAATTTTATAAGTGCCTGATTTAGTGTCTGTTATGTCGCTATCACATTAATTGGCAATGGCTTATGAATTAATTCTTTCCCTGCTGATTCCTGTGGCTTCCTGCTGATTACGCTGGAGTTGACTACGTTTTGACTACAATTTGACTACAGAAAAAAGTAAGGGTCGTTCCTTCAATTAAAAAAGGGGGACAGATTTATAAAATAAACCTATATCCCCTCTTTAAAATACCTATGCAGTCTGTACATTGAACCCTTGTAATGATTCTTCTATTCGAACCTGATCCTCTGATACATGCCCAGACGCAGCAGTCTTGAGCGAGTTCAGGCGCGTCATCATGAAGTAAAACAGAGGTATCACACCACCAAAGAAGAAAACCACACCTCCAACCGCACGCATCCATGTCAGTACCTGAAAGGGACCGCCAAGAATGAATTCCTGTGAGCGGGCAACCCAGTAGCCGTTCTCAACAACTGACTTAAATTGTAACACTCCGGCAGGAAATGTATCCATCGTCACCATCAGCAGGAGCCCCACGTTTATCGCCCAGAAGGAAGAGCGCAGAAGGCGCATATTCCAGCGCCTTGAGACTATAAGGTGACGGCTACAGAACAGAACTGCAGCAATCGAAACGTTTCCGTAAACGCCCATCAATGCAGCATGACCGTGATTGACCGTCAGGTAAGTACCATGCTCAAAATAATTTATAATTGGGAGATTTATAATCAAACCAAATACACCGGCACCGAAAAAATTCCAGAAATTTACGGCAATGAGGAAAAGAAATGCCTCCGAGAACCCGAATGAGGTACCTTTTACGGCTGCATTCTCGGAACGTTTCCCTAATGAATAATCCGGTACACGTGCAAATTTCCATACTTCAATTGTAAGCAGTATCAGTGGAATAACCTGAAGAGTTGAGAAAACACTGCCCATGGCCATGAGTGCCGCTGGTTTTGCATTCCAGTAAAAGTTATGGGAGATACCCAACAGGCCAGAACCGAGAAACAGCAATGTAGCAAGGTAAATCACCCTGGTCGCAGCCTGCCGTGTAATTAAACCCATGAATATCAGATAACAGGCAACAATGATTGTTGTAAAGACCTCAAAGAAACACTCTGCCCACATGTGAATGACACACCAGCGCCAGAAATCGGCAATGACAAAATTGGTGTTTGGTCCGGCCACAAAGCCTGACGTAAATAAGGCTGCAATAGCCACAACCGAGTAAAGAATCCAATATGGCAGGGAAAACGCCGACTGCCCCTTCAAAGCCGGTTTTACCCCACGGTAAATAATCACAGCCCACATAATGAGCGCCGCAAAAAGAAAAACCTGCCACAATTTGCCAAGTTCAACGAATTCCCAACCCTGATTACCAAGGAGACGCCAATAATCACCAAGCATGTTCTTTGGCCCCATAAAACATCCTGCAAGCATACCAACAACTACTGTAACCAGTAACCAGAAGAGTACGTTGATAAGTGTGACTTGATGTTTAGACTCCTGCCGGTGGATACTCGGAAGAATGAAGATGGAACCGGCAATCCAGCAGATTGATATCCACAGAATCGATAATTGAACATGCCAGCTCCGGGTAATCGTTATTTGCAGGTATTCAGAAATGTTATAACCGAAAAAAGTTGTAAATCCGACAAAATCGTGAATCGTCAGGACACCGGCCACTATCTGCAGGAAAAACATTGCAACCGCAACCGCAAAGAACTTGTATGTTGCACGTTGTCCGGCAGTAGGAACAGATGATGAAACATTTTCACTGTTAACCGGATTTTCTTTAGCCGGCAACTGCAGTCCGGCAGACTTGGCGTAATAACCATAAATGCAGAGAACAGCACCTAAACCGAAAATCAGGAACAGCAGCCCGATAACACTCCACAAGGTTACTGAAGGTGTTGGAGTATTGCCTGCGTATTCATCGTATGGCCAGTTATGGGTATAACTGGATTCACCACCAGGTCTTTCTGCCGCACAAACCCAGGCACCCCAGAAGAAAAAAGCCGCAAGGTCTTCGAGTTCAGAATCGTCTGTAATATAGCCTGCCGGCTTGAAAGACTCACTATGGTCTCCCTTAAATTTTAAACGATAATATTCGACCAGCCGTTCTGCAGCGTATGCCTGTCCTTCTGTTAGAACAACAGTACCCTTCTCCCTGTCGTGGTAATTTGCCTTGAGTTCACGTTTAACACGAGCGGAGATACCGTCTTTTTCAATTTGAGTCAACTCCGCAGACCTTCCATTTGTAAACTGCCTTCCATAATAATCGTTCATCTGGACCGCAATCTGGTGGAGTGCTTCGGCAGTAAAATCCGGTCCACGGGCAGCGCCGTCACCGAACATACTTCCGTATTCCATCAGAGCATATTTCTGGAAAACCAGTTGTCCGCGCTCAATGGTCTCCCGCGTAAAGACTTCCTCCCCTGAAGATGAAACATAATCAGGCTTTGGAGGTGCGTCTTTGTATGTCCTGATACCCATAAACAAAACACCCGCTGCCCCTGCAACCAGGACAACAAGTAAATATTTCCACCAATTAGTACTCTGCATATAATTATAATAACAATAAAATAACTTTAAAACCATAGTGTATTCTAACTATTTAAGGGTTGTTTTGATGCTACTTGCCAACATCACGAAATTAGTATGAAGATAAAAACGAAATTTCTATGGAGTATATATATTTTCATTGCTCTTATTGGTATTACCGTATCGGGCATGTCGTTCTACCTGTACACGCTTACCTCTAAATCCACTAATAACATTCTGGGCTATACAAATGAACTGGAGATCTTATCCCAACTGGAATTATCCCTTAACAAGAGTATCATGCCCGCCAATGACTACCTGATACACGGCGGTGAAGACGAGAAGTCTACATTTAAAGAACTTGATGCAAATGTGTATAAATACTTTTCATTATTAGAGGGAAGACCCTTTCTCATACATACTATAATGGGAAGACGAGAAATCTATAACAAACTAAAGAGCCAATATTTTCAAATAAAGACCCTTTCCGATAAGATATTCAGCATCCCTGACCCCATAGGAAATGTGGAGGGCGTACAACTTATGGAGGAGATGGATTTATTGATGGATAATACGACCAATAACGCGAAGGAATTACATAAGTACAGTCGACAGGATGTGATTGTAGAGGTTGAAGTTATAAATGCACACTTCTACCACAACGCGGTTATCGTGTTAAGCATATTTGGTTTCTTAATGATAGCCCTGATTATTTATGGACTGTTTATAACAAAGGGTATTGTCGTTCCCATTGAAAGATCCGTCTCAAAGAAATGCATGTGGCTGAGTAGTAAGCAGTGACATTGGCGTGTACAACACAGCTTATCCGGTTGTCAATACTGTTATGCTACCACCAGTTTTGAAAAGGCTAAGGCCATGTACGAGAATCATAATCCGGAATCGACAACTATGGTAGATTATGGTGATTAACATTACCGTCAGCTACAGCCATGGCCATACTTTAATTAGGATAGTATACCCTGCCGCACCTGTCACAACAGCATTAACAATTGTCCAGTACCCCGTAATCTTTGCTATTTTTGTGCGCAGGCTTAACAGGAGAAAAAACATGAACCACAGACTTGCCCACATCAACCAGAGTACTACCATACCTTTATCAGGTAAGGTAGTGAATGCGGTTGGCACTGCCACCACAGTAACAAACAAACAATACCACCCTAATCCGTCATCCTCCAGAC
Organism: uncultured Candidatus Scalindua sp.; assembly: GCA_964584595.1. GTDB lineage: Bacteria > Planctomycetota > Brocadiia > Brocadiales > Scalinduaceae > Scalindua. The sequence goes on from CAZPAM010000007.1 coordinate 7,099, forward strand.
TCCATATAGAGTTAATGCCTACCCATAAATAGGTGAATCCAAACAGAAGAGACGGCATTACATAAAAATAAGGTGTGATCCCTTCTCCATGGAACAGTACTGTCCTTATTGCTTCGGCAACAATGAGTGTACTGGTAAAAAAATTCATAGGGATAACATGACTGGCCTTAAGCTTTCCAAGAGTCTTCAGACCATTCATAAACATTACAAAACCGACATATACCAGTGCAGCACCTAACATTCCCATAAAAACACCTCAGTTCATTTATTGAAATTTTTCACAAATTACAAAAAATCACAATATAGCCTCTTACTCCTCTTCTTAATTCGTGTCTGGTTAAGTCTTGTGGCCTTCATCATTAGACATTAATTCTTCGAAATTCGTTATTCTCCTATACTCATCTAAAAATTGTTTTCGGAAATAATCCAAAAACAATTTTGCCCGGTTATATCTGCAACCATGACCTATCTCCGTTGTTTGTGCCACCTTTAAAGTTAGAGTTCAGGTTAATACAGACAGTTGTAACGTAGTGAAAACTGCCTGTATAGATTCGACTGTCTCTTTGGCTGGTGGCAAGTATTCAAGAGTACTATGTGGTTAAAACTTTTTAAGTAATTTCTTCTTTTTGTATTCATAATCCTCGTCAGTTATGAAACCTTCATTTCTCAATTCTAGATACTCAGCCAGAATCTCTTTAATATTTTTTCCCATTTCCCTTTCATCATTTTTTTCTAGGAGATCTCTTTTCTTGTGCTCGTAATCTATATCATTAATAAGACCACCATCTTTTAGTTTGCGAAGCTCATTAAATTTGCCTTTTATTTTACTCTTTTCTTGTTTACTACTACCTAAAATCACTGCTTTTCTGATTTCATAATCTTCATTGTTAATAAGTCCGGTAGTTTCTAATTCCTTCAGTTCCAGGAGTTGTTCTTTAATAATATTCATTCTTGGATGTACACCTTTAGAATGGTTGCCTGAAATAATTTCTCCGGTACCGGTGGTTTTAGATCCTTCTTGCTTATCACTGGGTGCTACTTTCTTTTCGTGGTCTTCTTTTTTGGCAAAAGCATCTTCTTCTAAATCAATTATTAACCAATTATCATGCCCTTTCTTAAGCCGTTGACCGGAGTGAATGTTTATTTTCCAGAATGAGTTTTTTGTTATACTAAATGGATCAACAAATGCTGTACTTACAGAATCTACTTTAAATGTCTTGTCTCTACCCTTTTTAGTTATACTTTCATATTGAATTCTTGAGAAAACGACATTTAATTTATCACCGGAAATAAATAATCCAAAGATAGTATACACGTCTGACTTAAAAGGCATTTTTCCCTTTGTATAATTTGAATTTACCAATATGTATTTCGATGGAGATGCCCTTGTGAAAGCATCTTCGATATGGGACGTTAATTTTAATAATTCACTTTCATGAAATACATACTGTTCTTTACTCCAACCTTTTATGCCCTTTTCTTTAAAATAAATGGAAGAGAGCACACTTGCCAGCATGTCCTTTTTCAAATATTGTGGATGATCAAATAATACCTTTGAAGCTCCTTTTGTGCTCTTTAATTCTTCAAGCCTTATATATGTCTTACCTTGCTTAAATATATTGTCAAATGGGTCTTGATCTTGGTCCTTCAGGACAAAAGGATTAGAGCTTGTACAACTAATTGCTCCAGATAAAACAACAAATAACGAAATAAGCCTTATTTTCTTATACCACATTTTTATTATTACCTAGATTGAGTAATTATATTTTACTGTAGCCGCAGGCTGGGCTGCCCCAGTTCTTTGTGCCACTTTTACCATACCAAGATTCCTTAATCTTTAGTAATTGCTACCGCGATTGTAATGGTATCCAGTTTATTGAGAAGAAGCAAGATAGTTCATATATATCTGTAAAAATAAACTTAATTTATGAAAGCATCCATCGTTTGGTGGAGTATATGTCTGTGTGGTATGAAATCTAGTAAATTGTATTAAATATTGAGAGGGTATAATACTCAAGTAAATACCAAAATCAATTGGAAAAAAATTTCTACCTCCCTCCAGTTGCCTTCAATGTATACTCATGAGACCTCATTCGAGCTATCCAGCTTCCTACATTTGCACCCTTCCATCCAATATGAAAGGCCTATAACAATCATAAGTACAAGCCTTACAAAATAACTTTATAGTCACGAGAGGTTAATCTAACAGCCTTGTTTTCACCTGGATCCTTTCTCGTACGTTACGGTACTCATACTTTCCGTATCCAGTTTAGCTTACACTCTTTACGCAAAATATATACGAAGTCTAAAATACCACAATCTCCTACAAATTCGCCCAATATTGTGTCCCTCGGACAATTCAATTTCTGCTATTCAAACTTTCAGCATAAATGTACATAGTCATATGTATTTTCTAAAATAGTATCCACAGACTATATCTTAAAAATAACTTATACGTATATTAACATAGCTAAAGTACTTGTCCTGGATGGTTTTCGGAAGAGAAGATGTGGCCCAGCTTAACAGAATAAGAATAAAGTCTAGGCTGAGTTTAATTATTAATAATACAGCAAAATTTTTAGGAAAGTTCCTTCAGTTCTAGAAAAAAATATACGTTCTATTTCGAGTTTTGCTGTTGAGGTTTTAAATAAATTTTTTGAAAGGAGGTAATAGTTAGACAGTATATACATTTAATTTTATTTTTCATAACCACCTTAGTAAGGAGATTATGCTATGAAAAAAAAAGTGGTACTGACGTTGGTTATTATGTTTTGTGTAGTATTCTTGTGTAACGTAAAAGTTGGATTTACACAAGGAATGGAACAAAGGATGGACTATTTAGAAAACAGGCTTAGTGAAATGACTGCGATCCAAGATGATCACAAAAGCACTATAAGTGCAATGAAGGGGCTTCAAGACAGAGTTTCGCTTGGCATGGGTATGCGTACATCTTTCACAACGACAGAGGATGCGGCAGGTTCTAAAGGCGATGGGGTAAGTGGCGGAAGAAGTTGGGACAAAAATTTTGATGTTGATAACATGCGACTTTACTTTGGCGCCAAGGTTACCGACAATATAAGAATGGAATTCAATACAGAAATTTCTAACACTACTGGCGTAGACGACGACATTCGCTTGCTGGATGCTTTTGTGGAATATACGTGGAACGACTATGCTCACGTACGTTTTGGAAGGCATCTGCCGGCCAGCGACCGTTATAATCTTGACGGGCCATACTATCAAAACTCTTTTGACTTTCCAGGCCCGGGAATATCCGCATATCCTTTCAAGAGTACCGGACGTGCTGAAGGAGTTAGTTATTGGGGGCAGTACGCCGGTGGAAAATTCAAGTGGCAGTTATCAGCGCTAGAAGGTGCTGAAACTGGCACTAATAATGAAGATCCAGACCATTTGATGTATACAGGTCGTGTGACGTATAATTTCTGGGAACCTGAACCTGGTTATTACAATAGCAGCACTTTCTACGGTGAGAAAGATGTACTGGCTATAGGTCTGGTAGGGGTTCACCAGTCAGATGGTGCAGGCACCGCTGCTACACCGACCGATTATACTGCTTACAATATCGATTTCCTGCTTGAAAAAAACTTTGGATGGGGCACCATAGACATAGAGGCTGCCTATTTTGATTATACAAACCATGGAACCTCAGGTGGCACAGGGAGTGTTGGTGGCGCTGGTCAAGCCTGGAATGTTGGGTTTAGTTACCTGTATCCTGAAAAAATCGGCTGGGGAGCTCCGCAACTTGTTACTCGTTATGTCGAATATAATCCTACCGAGTCAGATACGGCCTCTAAATGGACTCAGAACAAACTGGAATTGGGTTTGCATTACATCATACAGGGACATAACGCAAAAATTGCTCTGGTATATAGCAATTCACATCTTGGTAGTACCGGCACTGAAGCTGATTGGAATGAAGATCAAAATGCAGTGAGACTCGGGATGCAATTTCAACGCTAAAGTTGTATCTGAACTCTTCAACATGGGGTAGTGTTTAATGGGTAGCATTTTCGACTCACAAGAAAGGAGGTTGTTTTTTGCTATCATATTTTAGTTTTATCAAACTAAAGAGAAAGGAGAAACAAATGCATCACAAAAGTAAAAAAAACATTTTTGGTTGGAGTAAGCGTTGTGCCGTCATAACCGTTGCAGTTGCCATGATTATGTTTGTTGGGTTTCAGGCTGCCAAAGCAGGGCAAATTGATCCCTCAAAACCACCCATTAAGGTTGGGGTATTACATTCCTTGAGTGGTACTATGGCCATAAGTGAAGTTGCAATTAAAGATGTGGTATTAATGGCAATTGAAGAGATTAATGCCGCTGGTGGTCTTTTAGGTGGAAGAAAGGTTGTTCCAGTCATAGAAGATCCTGCCTCAGACTGGCCTACCTTTGCAGAAAAGGCCAAAAAACTTATACTTCGTGATGACGTATGTTCTGTTTTTGGTTGCTGGACTTCCGCAAGTAGAAAAGCGGTACTCCCGGTATTTGAAAAATATAACCATTTATTGTGGTATCCCGTTCAGTATGAAGGAAATGAGTGTTCCACGAATGTAATTTATTCAGGAGCTGCACCAAATCAACAGACAAGTCCTGCAGTGACGTGGCTTTTAAAACAGGGCAAAAAAAGGTTTTATCTATTGGGTTCGGATTATATATTCCCAAGGACTACGAACATGATTATCAGGGGACAACTTGAGGCAGAGGGTGGTGTTTTAGTGGCGGAGGAATATACTCCACTTGGGCATATGGAATATTCTACAGTTGTGAATAAGATTAAAAAGGCAAGACCTGATGTTATATTCAGTACAATTAACGGTGACAGCAATGTGGCATTTTTCAAACAATTGAAAGCCGCCGGCATTTCGGCTAGAGACATTCCCGTTATGTCGGTTAGTATTGCTGAAGAGGAAGTTCGGGGAATTGGTGGTGATAACGTAGCAGGCCATTATGCCGTGTGGAATTATTTCATGAGTCAAAATACCCCGGAGAATAATGTTTTTGTGGAAAATTATAAGAATCGTTTTGGACAGGATCGTGTCACTGATGACCCCATTGAGGCACAATACATTAATGTAAAGGTATGGGCCATGGCAGTAGAAAAGGCTGGCTCTGATAATGTAAATGCCATACGTGAGGCTGCAAGAGGACTGGAATATCTAGCACCAGAGGGACCTGTACGGCTTGATGCCGAAAATCAACATTATTGGAAGGTTGTGCAGATTGGCAAGCATTTGAAGAATGGTCAGTTCAAGGTTGTATGGAGTACGCCTGGTCCTGTACGTCCTATGCCGTGGAGCAGGTTCACTAATCCCGACAAAGATTGTGTTCAATCTAAAGGTGGAACAATTACTGTAGCTGCGGGTGAGAGAGGTGCTGACTATCAAATAATGAGTAAGGGTGATATGGCTAGAATTAGTGGTGGAATATCCTATGGGAGTGCCCCAGGCGGTTCATTAGAAAGCAGGGTGGAAAGACTGGAAAAATGGATGAAAAGTTTTAAGTCAAGATAAATGGCTAATAATTTCTCTCATGTAAAATTTAGTCAGATTCATTTTTTAGTTAGAGTTATTAATAAATAAATTTGTAATTCTTTGGGGGAGGAAAACTCATTAACATTTTAAAGATTAATTATTAACAATATAGAGTGCCGAATTAAAATGCCTCCCCATTAAACTCGGCACATCCTTAATATCTTTAAAGGCTAAAATGGGTTTTCCTCACTCAGTTAAAAGATTAGCGTAAAAAGAAATCTTCATAGTTGTCATACTGCATTTTTCTGTCGAGTACAAATTTTCTCATCAGCACATTTCTAACAAATGAGACTGTTTTTAAGTTAATCAGAGGGAGGGAAGACTCATTAACATTTTGAAGATTAATTAACAAGAGGGCAGAGTTAAATGCCTCCACATTTAACCTGAAACATCCTTAATATCTTTAAAGGTTAATAATGAGTCTTCCGCTCTCAGCTAAAAGGTTAGCATAAAGATTTTTTACCGTTCAATCCTGATACAAGTACTTTCAAAAAAATATCATTAAAGAGTTAATATTATCTTATGCTGCATAGTCCAAAATGGTTTGTTTGTATGTTTATTAACAAGCATAGCATTATATATTTTGAAAATTGGTCTATATATACTATTTCCAAAAAATAATAATGTTGTATAAATGTAATTGTAATCTAAACTAAATTTATTTTTGAACTTCAGAAGCGAAACCAGGTAATACATATGAGATTATTTCACATTTATAAAAGTAAAAACAATTTTTTATATCATTTATGTATGAAGTTCTCTAAGAAAATAGCAGTTTTAATGTTTATTCTTTCAGCATTAGTTTTAGCTCAGGTGACTTATTCAGAAGCCGCATCTAAAGATTATGTAGATAGGTATATTTCAATGCTGTCAGATGAGGATAAAGGCGTTAGAGAAAGTGCCGTCAGGGAACTTGGAAATCTTGGAAACCCTGCAGCCCTTAAGGCGTTGGATGATTTATGGAATGAGGAAATGGATGAAGAAGTAGTTTTTACAATAGAGCTTGCTGTTAATAAGCTCAAATTATCAGATGTCGATCCGGAAGTCAGAATACATGGTGCGAAAGGGTTAGGTGAAAAGGCAGGTACACGTACAGTTGCAGATGCGACGACGGGCGGCGTTGAAGGGGATTCTCTATTTAAACAAATCATGGTAAGCGATCAGGAGATGATGATTGTCATTGCCTTATTGGAGAAGGTATTGACCACAGAAAAAGAGGGCAAAGTCAGGAATGCTATTTCCGTGGCTATTCAAAAGTTTAAAATGTCAGACAGCGATCCAAATATCCGTGTAGAAGCTGCTAAATTCTTTGGTGAACTGGCGGATCCCGGTAATCTTATGTATTTAGCAAGGGCTATGGAAAAGGAACAGGATGTAAATGTAATAGCTGTTCTAAAAGAAGCAACTATCAAAATGGAACGGAAAGAGCAGATGGCGCTTACACTTAAGCAACTATTTAACGGTTTTGCTGTCAGCTCACAATACCTCCTGATTGCTCTTGGGCTGGCAATTACTTTTGGGGTAATGGGTGTAATAAACCTGGCTCATGGGGAGTTTATGATGCTGGGATGTTATGTTGCATTAATGGTCCAGAGTTTGTTTGCAAGTTTCTTTAGTGAAAGTATTTTTGGCCTCTATTTTGTATTAGCATTACCAATATCTTTTATTTTTACCGCTCTTTTAGGATATGCGCTGGAACGTTCAGTTATTCGTTTTTTGTATGGTCGGGCACTAGATACCCTGCTGGCAACCTGGGGTGTAAGCTTGATTATTCAACAAGTAGTGAGAAATGTTTTTGGTGCTAATAATATTGACGTGCCAAGTCCAGGATGGCTTCAGGGTGGAATCACTGTGTTTGCAGGATTGCATTTACCTTATAAAAGGTTGTTTATTATTGCCTTCACGGCCTTTGTTATTGGAATTGTATACTGGTTGTTTTATCGTACTCGTTTTGGGTTAAAGGTTCGGGCGGTGATGGTGAACCGCGAGATGAGTAATTGCTTAGGTATTTCCGTCCCGAGAGTAAATTCTTATACATTTGCGCTTGGTTCAGGGCTGGCTGGGCTCGCTGGTTGTTGCATGAGTTTATTGGGTTCTGTAGGTCCTACTACCGGACAAAATTATATTGTAGATTGCTTCATGGTGGTAGTATTAGGTGGTGTTGGTAAGATTGTTGGTACTGTAGCAGGAGCATTTGGTTTGGGTGAAACCAATGCAATACTTGAATTTTTTACAACGGCGAATATAGGTAAGGCCCTGGCATTCATCCTGGTTATTATATTTTTACGGTTTAGGCCCACTGGTTTTTCTGCACAAAAAGGACGTGAGGATGTGAGGCTGGAAACCCATTAAATTAGTCTTGGTCCACTGGCTTTTTTACCAAAAGTCCATGAATAGTTAAATATGTGAACCCTTGAGGTAAACTAAAAATGTCAAACATAAGTTACAAAAAGGAACGAAATACAAAAGAGTGGATTATAGCAGGTTCGGTTCTCTTTGTATTTTTAATAATAATACCATTGCTTAATACATTGCCCGGTGAAGACTCCTGGTTTCGAGTTAGCAGTTTCCGATTGAACCTGTTAGGGAAATTCTGCTGTTTTGCTATTCTGGCCCTGGGGTTGAACCTTGCCTGGGGATATACGGGCATTTTAAGTCTTGGGCAGGGTGTGTATTTTGGACTTGGTGGGTATTGTATGGCCATGTACCTGATACTTAAGGTGGGTGCTTCAGGCCATTACGGAAGCGTATTACCTGATTTTATGGTGTGGAATGGCCTTACGGAACTTCCCTGGTTCTGGAAACCCATGAATTATGCATGGATAGCGATACCATGTGTAGTAATTGTTCCTATGGCGCTTGCAGGCGGCTTTGGCTATATGCTATTTAGAAGCCGTGTCCGGGGAGTATATTTTGCCATAGTAACTCAGGCTCTGTCTCTGGTACTTGCTATTACGCTGGTTGGCAATCAACCTTATACGGGTGGAACAAACGGTTTAAACGATTTTAGAACTATTTTTGGATTGCCTCTCAGAGGCCCTGATTTACCCAGAACTGAATTTGTTCTTTACATAGCTACAATAATTATATTGTTTGGGGCTTATATGTTGTGTCGCTGGATAACGCGTTCTAAGCTGGGGAAGGTGCTTGTGGCCATCCGTGATGATGAAAACAGGGTACGATTTTCCGGGTATGATGTTGCAAATTTTAAAATATTTATTTTTATGGTTGCAGCCGGCTTAGCGGGTCTTGGCGGGGCGCTGTTTGTTCCGCAAGTGGGAATCATAGCCCCGGCAAATGTAGGTATTGTGCCTTCTATTGAGATGACGTTATGGGTTGCTGTAGGTGGAAGAGGAACGCTTGTGGGGCCTGTGATAGGTGCGCTTTTAGTAAATGCGGCTAAAAGTGGCTTTAGTGAATCGTTTCCTACTATTTGGCTGTACTTTTTGGGTGCATTATTCCTTGGCGTAGTTGTTGTTTTTCCCAAGGGGGTCATTGATATTCCCAATATGATTAAGCGTGCCTGGCGGAAGAAGTCGAAAAGGGCAGAGGTAGATGTTGGTTCTGTTGGTGGTGTGGAAAAGAGCAGTAAGCTCTCCGGCAAAATTAGTACTGAAGAAACTAATGTAACATGACACTAGGTGCTTTATATTTAGACTGAATATTTGATTGAAAAGGATAATTTGTGCGCAAAGAATCTATTGTATATATGGAGGGTGTAACAGTCAGTTTCGATGGTTTTCTGGCGTTGAAGAATATGAGTTTCTATATGGATTATGGTGAACTTCGTTCTATGATTGGTCCAAATGGAGCTGGAAAATCGACAATGCTGGATGTGATTTGTGGCAAGACAAGAGCTACTAAAGGGCGAGTAATCTTTGGAAAGAACGACGTAAACATTACTAAGATGCCGGAACATGATATCGTGAAAGCGGGAGTCGGCAGAAAATTCCAGAATCCTTCTATATTTTCAAATCTCACAGTGTACGAAAATTTTGAATTATCTTTACGCAAGACAAGGGGGGTAATTCCCACGTTGTTTGCAAAAACAACTTCAAAAGATCGCGAGAAAATTTATTCAGTTTTAGAAACTGTCGGGTTAACAGAAAAAGCTAATGGAAAGGCCGGTGCGCTTTCCCATGGAGAAAAACAATGGGTTGAGATCGGTATGGTGGTAGCTCAGGACCCTGAGTTGGTGCTACTGGATGAGCCTGTTGCCGGAATGTCCATTCAGGAAACAGAAAGAACTGCCGAACTCATACTTTCGATTAATAAAAACCACTCAGTCCTTGTGATAGATCACGATATGGATTTTATTAAAAACATAGCACAAAAGGTGACGGTCTTACATGATGGTACAGTTTTGTGTGAAGGAACTATGGATGAAGTTCAAAAAGACGAACGGGTAATAGAGAAGTATTTAGGGAGGGGGAAAGAATAATTCATGTTCATGTTAACAATTGAGGGGCTTAATGTTTACTATGGTGAGAGTCATATTCTTCACGACGTTGTTTTAAGGATCAAGCCTGGTGAGACTGCATGTTTGCTGGGACGAAATGGTGTAGGTAAAACAACAACGCTAAAGGGGATTATGGGTTTACTTCCTGCCAGGAAAGGCAAAATCTGCTTAGACAATAAAGATGTTACTAAAATGACTCCCGCTCAAAGGGCGAAACTTGGCATGGGGTTTGTTCCTCAGGGACGTGACATATTTCCTACTCTTTCTGTATATGAAAATCTCCTGGTAGCGTTAGAGGCCAGGAGAGATAATGTTTGTAAGGTACCTGATATAGTTTTTGAATTGTTTCCTATGCTGGATGATTTTCGGGATAGAAAAGGAGGCGACCTGAGTGGTGGGCAACAGCAGCAACTGGCGATAGGAAGGGCGTTAACATTGGATCCAAAACTTTTGATACTTGATGAACCTACAGAAGGGATTCAGCCCTCGATTATTCTGGAGATCGAAGATATTATTCAACGCATAAAAAAAATGTCAAATATAGCTATTTTGATGGTGGAGCAGTACCTGGAATTTGCATGGCGTGTTTCTGACGACTATTACATTATGGCCAAGGGTTCTATCATCGAAAAAGGACGTACTAAAGACGTTCCTTTAGAGAACGTACAAAAACACGTAACGATATAACTTAATGAATAAATCAAATTTTTATTTTTTGCTATTGACGGATCTGAAGATTTAAGGAGATTACATAAAATTATGGATGCACAAATTGTTGCAGATACCTTATGGATCATCATTGCAGCAGTACTCATTTTCTTGATGGGTCTGGGTTTTGCTTGTGTTGAAAGCGGTTTTACTCGTGCCAAGAATTGTGTAAATATTCTTTCGAAGAACTTTATTGTTATTGCAATGGCGACAATGGCATTCTGGCTTTTCGGCTTTGGGCTTATGTTTGGTGACGGCAATCCACTTTTTGGATTAGAAGGAATTATGTGTATGGGTGGAGTGGATAATAGCCCTTCTACTGGAGACAGCTACAAGGGTGTATATTCAGCGCTTGCCTGGATTGGCATTCCTTTAGAGGCAAAATTTTTCTTTCATATGAAGTTTGCGATGGTTGCTGCAAGTATCATCTCCGGTGCCGTTGCGGAGCGCATTAAATACAATGTTTTTATAATATTTTCATTTTTAATGGTCGCTTTCGTGTATCCGGTCGTTGGGCATTGGGTTTGGGGTAACGGGTGGCTGGTGGCAAAAGGGATGTTTGACTTTGCCGGATCAACAGTTGTTCATTCAGTTGGAGGATGGGCGGCATTATCTGGTGTTCTGATTTTAGGACCTCGTATGGGGAAATACAACCCAGACGGCTCCATTACAACAATCCCCGGACACAACATGCCCTTAGCATTAATTGGTGTATTTGCTTTGTGGGTAGGTTGGTTTGGTTTTAATATTGGAAGTGCAATGTCTGCTAATCCGGAATTGATTTCCCATATAGCTATTACGACAAATATGGGAGCATGTACAGGTATTCTGGGGGCTACAATTGCTTCCTGGATTCTTTTAAAGAAACCGGGTTTAGGGATGACACTTAACGGTTGTTTAGGCGGACTTGTTGCTATAACCGCATCTTGCGCAGTTGTGAGTGTTGCTAGCGCTGTCATTATAGGATTTGTTGCAGGATGGTTAGTGGTATTATCTGTCATGTTCTTTGATAAAATGAGGATAGACGATCCTGCCGGGGCTTTGTCCGTACATCTGGTTAACGGTATCTTTGGCACCTTATGTGTCGGGCTCTTTGCAGAGGGGCAATATTTACCTCAAAGCGTTGGAAATGGATTGTTTTTTGGAGGAGGCGCGTCTTTATTGGGTGTGCAGTTTTTAGGTGTCTGGTCTGTTGCATTGTTTGCGTTTCTGCTATCAGGCATTTTCTGGTTGGCGCTGAAGTATACAATTGGAATGCGCGTTGATGTCAGTACTGAATTAGAAGGTCTCGATATTGGAGAGCACGACAATGTGGCATATCCCGATTTTGTAATTAGGCGAGCAGGTGATACATTCGTTTCTACGTCAAAAGTCTTGGTAGGCGGTGTGGCTGGCATTCCACAAGAAAAAATATCTCTACCTATAAAGCTTATCCCGAAAGGTAGAGCCCCAATTCAAAAGATTGAAGCTGTTATCCGTCCGGAAAGACTTCATTTTGTAAAAAATGCTCTGGAAGAAGCAGGTTGTCCTGGCATTACGATAGCTCAGATAGACGGTCATGGAATGGAAAAAGGTGTTACACAACAATGGCGAGGAAAAAAGTACAAAGTAGACCTCCTGCCGAAGATGAAGATTGAGATTCTTGCCGAAAAAGCGGATATTGATAAGTTTGTGAATGTAATTGTCCAGTCGGCTCAAACCGGTTCTTTTGGTGATGGCCTGGTATTTGTTTGTGATACAAATGGTATTATTAATATTAGAACTGGTGAGGAGGGCTCCTCCGAAATAGATTAACCGTAAATTATCCAAATCTATCTGATGAAGTTCTATACTGTTTTGTACGTAGTGATGGTTAGTACATTTATTTCTAATTGGGTTTTTTCTGATGATTTTCAATCCTACCATTTATTAAAAGAAAGTGGATCAGGTATAAGTAGCTATGATGTAAAATACGAAGAAAAAATTATAACCCAAGTAAAGAATTCAAAATTATTAGTAGAAAGCCAACCTGACATCTTCTTTGAAGAGCCAATCTACAATTTTGGTAAAGTGTATAAAAATGAAGATGTGGAACATTTCTTCATTCTTAAAAATCGTGGAACAAAAGATTTAATAATAGAAGACATAAAAGCTTCGTGTGGTTGTATTATATCTGAAGCAACTACACCTAAAGTGCTGCCGGGAACGTCTGAGGGTATTATCGTGACCCTTAGAGGTATTCCTGATACAGGTGCGATATCCAAAAGCATAAGAATATATTCAAATGATCCGGACACCCCTGTTTACTCTCTTAAGCTGCTAGGAGAGATAGTAGAAGATATTACAATAAATACGCGGCAGATAAGTTTTGGGTTTATTCCTAAGGGTAAAAAAGTGAAGGTGGAAATAGGCGTCAAACCACGTCCTGGATTCAAATTAAAAATAAAAGATGTGATATCAACTAATCCTGACATTAGTATCAAGTACAAGAAAGATGAACAGGATAATAAATATGTTGTTGAGGCAACATTAAAAGATACTGCTACGGTTGGGGTTCTGACGGGTAATATTCAAATATTTACAAATAGCGAGAGGCAGAACCGGCTGATAATTCCATTTTCTGGAGAGGTACTCGGAGATGTTCGTCTATACCCATCACATTTATATTTTGGCGTAATCAAGAAAGATAGTAAATGTGTAAAATCGGTATTTATTACCTTGTTAAAAGAAAAGACCAGGGTTGATAAAATTGAAGTCCAACCTGATTTTCTAACCTCAGAAATCATAACAGACCCTCGAATGACAATCGGTGAAGAAGAATACGTAACCCTGCATTCAAACTTTTGGGAAGCTTCCACAAATATTTCTCAAAAGAATATTCTTGAAAAAAACAGCATACCCCTTAGAATTCTAACCAGGATAAAAGAAAATGCACCGCTTGGGGAAATAGAAGGTGTATTAAAAGTATATACTAATAGTAAAATACAACCGATTATTAATATTCCAGTATCTGCCGAGATAATCGATTAATTATTACAAAGAGCAATAAAGAAGGGAGATTGTTTTGTCATGATGTTGTCACCGCGTGAGATTGATAAGATGCTTATTTATTCTGTAGCAGATTTAGCAAAAAAACGAATGTCACGTGGCTTGAAGCTGAACTATTCAGAAGCAATAGCGGTGATTACGGAGGCTATTCTTGAGGGAGCAAGGGATGGTAACAGTGTTGCTGACTTAATGCAAATAGGAAAAAAGGTGCTAAAGAGAGAAGATGTAATGCCTCGTGTACCGGAGATGGTTCATTTGGTACAAGTGGAATGTACCTTTCCTGATGGAACAAAATTAGTCTCCTGCCATGATCCTATTATATAGATAAAATTTTGATGTGGAGGAAATATGAGTGGAACAGTTGGATATATTCTTAGGGCTGATCCAATAGAAATTAATGCAGGACGGGTTACTCTTAAGATGCCGGTAAGAAATACAGGAGATCGTCCAATTCAGGTAGGTTCTCACTTTCATTTTTTTGAGACTAACAAGGCGCTTGATTTTGACAGAAAAAAGTCATTTGGGATGAGGTTAAATATATCCTCAGGAACCTCTATTCGTTTTGAACCTGGCGACGAGAAAATGGTTGAGTTGGTCCAACTGGGAGGCAAAGGAGTAGTCATGGGATTAAACGGCTTGGTAAATGGAAGCACTTCTGCAAAAGGTGCATTGGAAGTTGCATTAAAGAAAGCAAAAGAATTGGGTTTCAAGGGCGCTTGAATCTATGGTTATCTAAAAGTAATATTAAGAGGTTTTTCTAATGGCAAATCTAACAAGAAAACAATATACGGATTTATACGGACCCTCGGTAGGTGATAAATTCAAGTTGGCAGATACTGAACTAGTATGTGAAATAGAAAAAGATTATCGCGTACCAGGCGAAGAAGTTGTTTTTGGCGGTGGAAAAACTATACGAGAAGGAATGGGGCAAAGTACTCAAACCAATAAAAATGGAGCATTAGACCTTGTTATAACTAATGTGATTATTATTGATCCGGTCCAGGGAGTAGTAATAGGAGATGTTGGAATTAAAGATGGTAAAATTACAGGTATAGGAAAGGCGGGTAATCCGGATATTATGGACGGTGTTCACCCAGACCTTATTATAGGACCTGGTACAGAAGTAATTGCAGGTGAGCATCTCATCGCAACTGCAGGCGGAATAGATAGTCATATCCATATGATATGCCCACAGCAGGTTTATGATGCCCTGTCAAATGGAATAACTACATTCATAGGCGGCGGAACAGGGCCGGCCGATGGAACAAGGGCCACCACGTGTACACCGGGCCCATGGAATATCCAAAAGATGATTCTGGCTTGCGAAGAGTTACCCATTAACTGGGGTTTTAAAGGAAAGGGAAACAGTGCTGTGCCAGAACCATTAATTGAACAATTAGAAGCAGGCGCCTGTGGACTAAAAGATCACGAAGACTGGGGTACAACACCTGCGGTATTAGACCAGAGTTTATCAGTGGCCGATAAATATGATATTCAAGTGTCAATTCATACTGACACATTGAATGAAGCAGGATTTGTAGAGGATTCAACTAAAGCCATCGATGGTAGAACAGTTCACACCTATCATACAGAGGGTGCAGGCGGAGGACATGCTCCGGATATTATGCGCCTGGCTGGCGAAACGAATGTACTGCCATCATCAACAAATCCTACAAGACCTTACACAGTAAACACACTGGACGAACACCTCGACATGTTAATGGTCTGCCATCATCTTAACCCTTCAATTCCGGAGGATGTGTCCTTTGCGGAAAGTCGTATTCGTGCAGAGACAATAGCCGCAGAGGATGTGCTTCATGATCTTGGGATATTGAGCATGTATAGTTCAGATTCTCAGGCAATGGGAAGAGTTGGAGAAAATTTTATTAAGGCTGTACAAACTGCCGACAAGATGAAAAAGCAAAGGGGAAAGTTAGAGGAGGACGCATCAGGAAATGACAACTTCAGGGTTCTTCGTTACATTGCCAAATGTAACTTGAATCATGCAATTTCGGAAGGTTTTGCACATATTTTAGGTTCAATAGAAACCGGAAAGATGGCTGATATTGTTCTTTGGCCTATTGCCTTCTTTGGGGCAAAGCCTAAGATGGTGATTAAGGGTGGGTTCGTGAATTGGGCCTTAATGGGAGATCCAAATGCATCCATCCCCACACCGGAGCCGGTCATTTATCGTCCGATGTTTGGGGCTTTCGGAAGTGCAATGCATAAAACAAAGTTGACTTTGCTTTCAAAAGTGGCCGTTGATTTGGGAATTCCTGAAAAAATTAGTATGCAGGGTGGATATGAGGCTGTTGGGAATTGTAGAGGAATAACAAAATCTCATATGGTAAGAAATGATGTAGCTCCAAAAATAGAGATTGATCCTGAAACATATCAGGTGAAGATTGATGGAAATATAGCTACTTGCGAGCCGGCAAAGGAATTAGCCCTGACACAGCTTTATTATATTGTGTAAAGGAGAAATGTCTTGAATATTAGACATGTAGTGGAGGCGTCAAACATTGATGATGAAGGTTATGTGTTGGACCCTTCCAAGGTAAAGCACGGTGTTGTCAGAGCGGGAAAGATATGGTCTTTGTCTGGTTTTATTGATCCCAGAACTCATCTAAACCTTGATTTTGAGGACCATCGGGTAACGGATTGTATTATTGCAAGTAGGTTTATTAGATATGCTGCTGTAAGGATAAAGCAGGATGGATTTGTTTTTGCGCACGTTAAAAACGAAAGTTACGAACACCTTGGATTCGTAGACATTGATGCACGAAGGATTGAATGGATGAAAAGGTGCCAAATAAAAAAGGCTGATAACAAAATATGTTGATAGTGTTTAGAGTATTTGGTAAGCGTTAAACTTCCATCCATTCTTTTCTATTTGCCAACCTTCTTATCACAGATCTGTGCTTAGCATTTTCTCATACACGTTCTAAAACAATCTTAAGGGTATTGGAACGCCTCCAAAATTAAGCTCAATAATAGACATCGTAACAAAATAATTTCTTTTGTAGTTGATATATAAGGTTTAAAGGACAAAGCAATTTGCCTTTTACTCAAGGAAAAGGTAAAATGATAACGAAAATTATTCCTGATAAAAGAATATTTAAAAAAGTTATTTATCTTAAAATTTCTCGAAACCACAGGGGTGAAAATAAACATGCTGATTATTAATCAAATCTTGGGAAATATTAATACTGACGAGAAGTGGAAAAAACTTTATAAGGTAATGCGTCGTGAAAATTATGTGCTAACTATAATGTTTACACGTAAAGAATCAGAAAGATCCCGGTTATATAAAAAATTACCAGGATTTGACGAAGAGATAGGGATTAATCTCAAAAGGGGCACGGTATTGCACGATGGAGATGTTCTGTATTTTAAAAAGGGTGAAAAGATGTTTGTAGTAAAGATTGAGGCAGAGGAGATGATGGTACTTCATTTTGTAGAAAAATTCCATGATGACAAGATGCTTGAGTTGGCCGTTAAATTGGGTCATGCGATTGGTAATCAACACTGGCAAATGAAGGTTGTTGGAGGAAAGATATATGTTCCAATAATGATCGACAAGAAAGTAATGGAATCAGTCATGAAAACGCATAATATTCCAGGTATTAAATATTGTTTTGAAGAAGAAGTGGGGGAGCAAATACTAAATAGAGAGTACGGACTATTACAAAACACGTCACACGATCACCACCAGCACAAACATTAAGGAAAGGATACTTAATAGTGAGTATTGACGGCAAAAAAACATCATTAAGATATGATGTACAAGAAACCCATTTAAAATCATTTGCAAAGGCACTTCAGATATCTGATACTTTTTTCCCTGTTGGTATGTTTAACTTCTCTCATGGTTTGGAATCATTTGTTCAGGAGGATATGGTGAAGGACAAAGACGATGTTGTCACCTTGCTTGGTGACATTCTTTCCCATCAAATTGCTCCTGCTGATTGTGTCGCATTGGCTAATAGTTACAGGGCGGCTGAACAGTTCGATTTAAATACCCTTTTATTGGTAGACGAAATGCTTTATGCTATGAAATTAACAATTGAAAACAGGGAATGTTCTGTAAAGACAGGAAAGTGTCTGCTGTCTAATATCCTTTTAATGGCTCCCAAAAACTTAGTCATACGTGATTTTAACGAAAAAGTCTGTGCTGGGGCCAGTCCGGGGAACTATGCGGTTACATTAGGTTTAGGTGGATGTCTCATGGGGATAACGTGCTCTGAAGTGATGATGATAGAGTTGTATTCCTTTTGTGTTAGTCTTATTAGCGCGGCAATGAAACTTGTTCAAATTGATCACTATACATCAATAAAGATAATTAATGACCTGCAACCTTTATTGGTGGATATTATAAAAGATAATATACACAAATTACCTGACGAAATGTATTCCTGTGCGCCTTTAGTAGATATTATGTCTATAAAACATGAACAAGCAACTGTCCGAATGTTTTTGAGCTGATCAACAATATTTTTTGAGATACTAAGTGAATAGCTGTTTTTATATCAAGAGATTTTAGACTGATAAATTAAAATCGCAATTCTGAAGAAAGGGGCGTTGATGGAAAACAAGATTCCACGAATAGGTGTGGGAGGACCTGTCGGTTCCGGTAAAACGGCGCTTATTGAAGCGGTAGTTCCTGTATTAGTGAAAAATGGATACAAACCAATTATCGTGACCAATGATATTGTTACAAAGGAAGATGCTGAACATGTAAAGAAAGCGCTACAGGGTGTTATTCCTGCTGATCGTGTTTTAGGTGTTGAGACAGGAGGGTGTCCTCATACGGCAGTGAGAGAGGACCCGAGTATGAATCTAATTGCCGTAGAGGAAATGGAAAAAAAATTTCCGGATTCTCACATACTTTTTGTTGAAACAGGAGGGGATAATCTAACACTCACGTTTAATTCTGCATTAGTAGATTATTACATTTATGTAATTGATGTTGCTGCTGGAGAAAAAATCCCTCGTAAAAATGGCCCTGCAATTACACAATCTGACCTGTTGATTATTAATAAGATTGATCTGGCCCCACTTGTAAATGCAGATTTAAAAATAATGGAGCGCGATACGAAGGTGAAGAGAAATGACAAACCTTTTATCTTTACCAATTGTCATACCAAAGAAGGTATAGACGCTGTATACCAATTAATTAAAAAAGAGGTACTTTTTGAGGATTAATATCCACATAAAATGCTAAAATATAGCGTTGTTGATTCGCACGATTACTATACTCCTGTAAATATTCCATCAGAATTTAGCCAATATAACCTGGAAGTTCCAACACTCAATATTGGCAATGCAGGCAAGGTTGGATTGCTGACTTTGGTCTTAGAAAATAGAGAGGGGAAGACGACACTTGTAAAAAATTATCATAAAGTCCCATTGCAAGTTCAAAAGGCTCTTTATATTGATGAGAATATGCCCCACATGCCTTTTGTATTTATTATGAGCCCGAGTGGTGGAATACTACAAGGCGATAGATTGAGAATAGATATACATGGGCATGAGAATACTGCTTTTCACATTACGACCCAGGCTGCGACTAAGATTTATCGTATGGAGAAAAATTATGCAACTCAGATTTTGAATATTACCCTTGATAAGGGGTCATATGCAGAATTCTTACCTGATATGATTATCCCTTATAGGGATTCTCGCTTTTATCAAGAGGTTAATTTAAAAATTCATGAGGATGCAACCTGTCTTTATAGTGAAATATTGTTACCAGGACGTGTAACTTATGGAGAGTCCTTTCTCTATAAAATTTTTTATTCGCGTTTTCAGGTAACTGATCTATCAGGAAATTTTAGATGTTTAGATAATATGGTTTTTTCGCCAAAGACAAACAATCCCAGGTCGTGTGGTATTCTGGGTAATTGGGAGATTGTAGCGAACATTTATTTGCTAACCAAGAAAGTAGAAAGTAAAATATTGAATACCGAAATAGAAAGTACCTTACAAAATGCTGATAATATATGCTTTGCTTCCACGGTACTTCCTTATTCGGACGGCATTATTATCCGCATATTGGGTGAGAAATCAAATGATGTTGATATTGTTTGCAAACAAATATGGAATATTATCCGAATGAAATTACATGGAAAACCTGCCCCTGACTTAAGGAAATAATAAACGATTCTGTAAATTAAGTTTTATATAGGAAAATATCAATGACAGAACAGAACCCAGGTAATATACAAGCACAAGGAGTGGGAAATACCGCTCTTGAAAATAATTGCACTGCAGTCTTGTCTATAGCTGATACTGTACGGACTACACTAGGACCAAAAGGATTAGACAAATTACTAGTGGATGAACTAGGCAATCGTTTTATTACAAACGATGGGGCGACCATAATGCTATCAGTTAAAACGGTTCATCCTGTAGCAAAATTGGTTGTTGAAATTGCAGACAGGCAAGAAGAGAAGGTTGGAGATGGTACGACTACTGCCGTTGTATTAGCGGCAGAAATGATAAAGGAGGGTAAGAGACTAATTGCTGACATGGGTATCCATCCTACATTGATTGTGAGAGGTATAGAGTTAGGAATTCAGCGTTCTATTGAGCTTTTCAAACAGATGGCTGTAAAGATTAACATGAAAGACGCCAGTCTTGCTCAAGTGATTTCAACGGCAGCCGGAAGTAGAATGGATGGGGACCAGGTTGTCTCTTTGGTAAGTGAAGCCCTTAACTTTCTGAAGAATCCAAAGGGAAAAAAGGGAATGATTGATTTGAAAAAAAGTATATTTTTAATTAATAATCCTGTGCTGGAGGACATGGTTTTTGATGGAATAGTTATTCACAGGCAGTTCTTTGATCAACAAATACCTGATAATTTGGGTAATGTCAAAGCGCTTCTTCTTAAGATAGACTTGAAAGAGATTAAGGAATCATTGATCAAAGAGGTGAAAAACTATGACGAAATCGTGCGGATGAAAGAAAACCAGACAAAAATGACAAAAGAGATTTCGGATAGTATATGTAAGACTGGTGCAGGTATTGTATTTATAACCTCTGCCCATGCGGATGAACAACTCTTATCCAATCTTCTTGAAAAGAATATCTTGATGGTACATGTCTCTAACGAAGAACTTCTTAATATTGCAAATGCTTTAGACGTACAAGCGGTCAGAAGAAAAGAGGATATGGGAAAGACTTCAGTGGGTACTTTTAAGAGCGTGTATTACGATGAAGAAAATGGATTATTCTTCTTAGAAAACCATGCACAACGAAAAATGGTGACGATTATCATCAGTGGTGTTACAAAAGTGACATCACAGGAGCGATGGCGTGCCGTAAAGGATGGTATTTCAGCAGCACAGTCTGCGTTGAATGACGGTATTGTCGCAGGAGGAGGAGCGGTGGAGCTATGCATCAGTGAGAGATTGAAAGAGGAAAACTTGAATAGTGGAGTAGATTCTATAGGTATTGAAGTAGTCGCACATGCCCTTTCCAGTATTATGCGTCAAATACTTACAAATGCGGGCTTCAATGGTTTTGAAAAAATGGCTGAGATCAGAAATAGATCCGGAGAATATGGAATTGATATTAATACAGGGAAGGTAGAAAATATGTTTGAAGCCGGTGTTGTTGACTCAGCAGGGATTAAGATTAATGCCTTGAAATCTGCAGCTGAAATCGTCAAAGCTGTTCTGCGTATTGATCGCATATTGATTGCCCATTCCCCACATAATGCAGTTGTCGGAAAGTCTGCAAATGAAACAAATTTCAAAGATAAATAAATAATAAAGATTTCATTATTTGGCAGGTTATTTTACTTATGCTATTAGTTGTAGAAGCTAAATACGCACTTCCTTTCCAATCTGCATATTATATTATAGCAGCTTTTGGGGTTATCTTTTTGATATTTAGTGTTTTGTGGTGGAGAAACACCAAAAAGGTATCCTACCACAATACAGCCGAATGGTTTTTAACTGCAGGTAGAAATACGAAGGGCGGGATAGTAACGGCTTCTATTGTCAGTACCTGGACATGGGCTGCTACAATCATGGTATCCTCAAAAATGGGCTATATCTATGGTATTAGCGGTCCATACTGGTATGCTGCAGGGGCAACGATACCCATCCTTTTGTTTAGCATAATAGCCGTTCATTTGAAAAAGCTAGCCCCACAATTGCATACATTTCCAGAATTCATTTTGTACCGATATGACAAAAAAAACCATTGGATTATGATTATTATAGGACTGTTGGCTTGTACCATAGTAACCACCATGGTAATATTAGGAGGCGCCCTGGCCCTGAATGTTTTAACGGGCATCAACATAAAGATTGCAGTTCTTGTGATTCCTTTGGCATTTTGTTTTTATAGCTCTATTGCAGGTTTAAGAGGTTCTTTCGTTACAGATTATATTCAGATTGCAATCATTTTAGTTGTCATAATGGGATTATCTATAACTTTCTATTATAAATATGGCGACTTCGGTTTGTGCCAGATGCTGGAAAATATTCCCAACAGAGAAAGATTGATTACCATTACTGCTTTCTCTGGAGTCATGTTTGGGATAATCAATACGATCGGAAATTTTGGTACAGTATTTTTAGATCAAACGTATTGGCAAAGGGCGATTGCTGTTAATTACAAGTCTGCAGGTAGTTCCTTTTTAACGGCAGGACTTGCCTGGTTTGCGATACCTGTCTGTGTAGCAACCGTTTTGGGGATAGGTGGGTTATTATTAGGTGTCGATGTTAGTGATTCTACAACAATAGCCCCGTTAATGGCTTACAATATTGCAGGCAATATAGGAGGTGTTGCCTTTTTAATAATGCTTTTCATGGCTATTATTTCGACTGGAAATTCTGAATCTGTTGCTGTGGCCTCTATCATTGCGAACGACATATATCGTCTAAATATCAAACCACAAGCGACAGATAAACAAATACTTAGAGTTTCTCGTTTTACTACAGGTCTTTTTGGAATTATTGTGGGAATATTAAGTTTTTCCCTATATTCAATAGGCGTCCAGGTTTATTTTCTATATCTTGCAATGGGAATTTTTCTGGGTTCTGCAGTATTTCCTATCATTTTAGGAATTATGTGGAAAAGATTATCATCCTTTGGTGCCTTTTGGGGAACATTACTGGGACTTTTTAGTGGGATTATTGTATGGATAACAGTGGCTTGTATTCAAGACAAAAGCTTGTTAACTGTGTCTATAACGAATATAGCACCCATGGCTTATGCAAATTGTACAGCTATTTTAGTCAGTGGGGTTGTTTGTTTGATTGATGGCTATTTGTTAAATAGCAACCATTTTGATTTTTCCAAAATTCAACTAAAAATAAGTTCTTTCCTGACAAAACACGAAATTGATGAAATGAAAGGGCTTAAACCTACACCAAAATATGACTATTTTAAGAATATCAATCGGTATTTTAAAACAAATGGACGGAAAATCATTTTGTACGCAATCTTTATTTCCTTAGCCATAGAAATCTTTTTCCCTGGAGTGATGTATCTTTCGGGCTTTACTTTTAGTGAAGGGTTTTTTAGCTATTGGATTATTGGAACGCTTGTGTGGCTTATGTTTTCTGCTGGATATACCATTCTTATACCAATTATTGATTTCTTTCAAGTGGATGAACCGGTAGAATTGCATTATGAATGAATCCTGAAAAAAGTGTAAATTTTAGAGGAATACAATAATGATCTCAAACAATTCTATTAGCATGCGTTTGTTCAGTGGATACTTTATAATTATTATTTTCCTGGGAATTATTACAATAGTTTCTCTGGTTAAGCTAGGGAGTGTTAATTATCTGAAAAAAAGTCTTACGGATAACTATATTCGAATTGAACGCATAAGTAATCTGGAAATAAGTAAAGAAAAGTTAATAACTACAACACGCATGCAAGCAAAAAAAGGGAATGAACAGAAAGTTGCTGAAGATTGTTTGGATATTTTGAATAATATGAAGAATGAGGCATTAAAGTTAACAAGCATCTGCATTAACAATCCCCTCTTGTTTCGGCTGAGCAATTCAGTTAAAAGGCAATGTAATATGTTGTCTTCGGAATATCAATCACATACATACCCTAATGAAAGTATACTATTGCCAGGAATTAACAATTTAGGTGTCGTTATAAGTGCTTTTAAACACGAAAGTAGTAAGGATATGGATAAGTTGCAAGATTCCCTCAAAGGAGTAATTGAGTCGGCATTTATGACATTATTGTTTTTTTTCCTGTTTACGGTAATTTATAGTATCTTTTTAAGCATAAACATTGCATCTTCGATAACAAAACCACTGGCAAAATTAATGGATGCTGCCAAAAGAATTAGAGGCGGAAACCTCTCTGTCAGGGTAAACACCAATACTTTTGATGAGATTGGAACCCTTTCGATGTCATTTAATGAAATGGTTGGTACTCTTAATAGTGACCAGCAAAAGATTAAAGAATATAATGTGAATCTGGAGACAAAAAATCTAGAATTGAAAAACCTCTCACACCGGATGTTAACTGTTCAAGAGGATGAACGTAAACGCTTATCTCAGGTACTCCATGAGGAGATTGGACAGGCGATGACAGCATTAAAAATCAATTTTAAACTCCTGGAGTATTATAATAATAAATCGAAACCTGAGTTAGATAACAATACTGTATTTCAATCATGTGTGGAAGATTGCAGGGAAA
The DNA here is from genome assembly GCA_964584595.1 of uncultured Candidatus Scalindua sp. Lineage (GTDB taxonomy): Bacteria > Planctomycetota > Brocadiia > Brocadiales > Scalinduaceae > Scalindua. The sequence goes on from CAZPAM010000007.1 coordinate 31,528, forward strand.
TTGTGGATATGACATTTAAAAGTCTAAGAAGCCTGACATTCAGTCTCAAATATAATATTCTTGATAAATTGGGAATAATCGAGGCGACAAAATACTTTTTTGAACAAGTTTCAAAAAGGTCGCCTGTCACAATTATAACTAGTAGCAATATGAGCGAGGAACAAATTCCCGAAAGCATTAAAATGCATTTATTCCGCATTATTAGTGAGGCAACAACAAATGTTATAAAGCATGCAGAAGCAAACTTAATACGAATTGACTTTGTTTTAGAAAAGAATAATTTTATTTTGTGTTTCTCAGATAATGGAAGAGGCTTTAATGTAAAAGGTGTATTTGGTAATGATATGAGTGAGTTTAGTATGGGGATGACTACGATTAAAGAGTTGGTAAATATTATGAACGGACACTTACAAATAATTTCAGAAATATCAAAGGGAACAAGTTTCACTATTAAATTACCTCTTAATAAAAATAAAGTTAAAATTTCTGGAGGTGTATAGGATGGAAAAAGTGCGAATCTTGCTTGTGGAAGACCACCATATTGTAAGGCAGGGTATCAGGCAACTTTTAAAACTTCATGACAATTATGATATTGTGGGTGATGCTGGTGATGGAGCCAGTGCAATAGAACAAACAAAAAAGCTATTACCAGATGTAGTTATTTTGGATATCTCCATTCCCAAGATAAATGGTATAGAAGCAGCCAAACAAATACTCTCAATCGATCCAGATATTAATATAATAGTTCTTACAATGTACGAAGCTAAAGAAATTATCACGAGGATGCTCGATATAGGGGTTTCTGCATATCTTAATAAAGAATCAACTGATACAGATTTGGTTGCGGCCATAGAGGCAACTATGAGTGGACAAATGTTTTTTAGCCCTTCAGTCTCAAAGGTAATGGCAGAAAAGATAACAAACAAGACAAATGAAATTAGTGTTCCAGCAACAAACAAAGAAATTTATGATGTGCTAACAGGACGAGAGAAGACCATTTTATATATGGTGGCGGAGGGATATTGCAGCAAAGAAATTGCCAAACACCTTTCAATAAGTATAAATACTGTGAATAACCATCGAGCAAGTATTATGAGAAAACTTAATATACACGACGCTGTTGGATTAACAAAATACGCTATAAATTTGGGTTTGCTGGTGAATACAGATCGAAATGACATATAAAATTCAATCTGTTGTATTTCTTATACAGGAGGTGATGCACATGGCTCGCTTGAATATTATTCATAGTATAATCGAATTCGATTTTTAAAATGAACTGGAAAACGATATATGAAGGAGGTTAACAAATTACCGTACTAGATGTTAATAGTGCCATTACGATCTTACGCGACATTCATTTTGTTGCTTCACTTCTAACTAACATACTAAAAATCTTCCATTTCCCCTCTCCTTGACTTCATTTCAAAATGATGGAAAAAGTATTTGCGTTCCAATCAACAAATTTTTGAGCTTGCAGTACTAAGAAAATTGCTGAACGAAACATAACTACCAATTACACGACGTTGAGAATAAGTCTTTGTTTGGCGAAGGCTTATGAGAACCGAATTTTCTCTGAAAGCAATGGTGCACTATCACGCCTCAGTCTCTCCAAGACCTGCATTTTATGTCGTAAAATATAGACTTGTGACGGCTATGGGGAGAAAAATAGGGAATTATTCTGAAAGTACCCCATCTTGTAACAATCACTAAAAACTATTGACGAAATAATTATCACTTTCTCGTATACACTCCGCTAGGATGTTTAAACATTTTCATACCGACACTCCTGTTAGGCCCACTTTGCTGGAGGCTTTGCAATGCATTCAGTCATTGTCCCATCTAAATTATACCTTACCCTTATTAAACCCGGTTTCGTTGGCCTTTCAATTATTTTCAAGGTTCGCACTGCACTTTCGATACTTCTGACAATATCTCTTGCATAGTACTTTTTAAGTCTTGCTTCCAAATTAGTATAACCTGCAACTCCTACTTTCTGAGAAAGTGCTTTAATTCTCTCTATATCACTCTCTCTGGGCAATGCTACACTTCCATTTAAGAAAGGGGCTATGAGCGCAATAGGGTTTCCCCCACTACAAAATTTTTCCCAAGCCAAATCGTTATGGGCATTCTCAGATCCATGGTGTGGTACTTTTACTATATGAGCCAAAAGAGAAGGTTCATTTATATTCGAAACAATTCCTGACCAACCAGTTTCATTATTTGTACCAGCTTCTACATCACCTCCAAAAACAACTTGAAGATTTCCCACTGTTAAAACTAAGGCAACTGAAATCAAATTATGATCTTTAGAATCTTTTTCTACAAGAAAAGTTCCTTCCTCAATATTGATTGCTTTAAATAACTCATCTCTATATTGTTCCTTGCTTTCTGCTGATGGACTTAATGCCATCATGCGAATATTTATAAAGCTATCTTTTTCGGTTTCCACTCTTTTTTCGAGTACTAGTGTCATTTCACTCAAGTCTTTTAATTGAGATCCTTTATCCTTTGCCTCATCCATAGCCCTAAAAGCATAGACAAGACCTGGTACAATTCGTCTCACATCGGTATCCTTTTTAGCATTCTGAGCCCTTAATTCCTTAAGCCCAAAACCATCGTATCGACATACTCTTTCTATACCTCCTCGATATTCTTTTATTATCCTGTCTATCCCGTTACAATGATCTTCATGTGGATGGGTTAATATAAGAAATGCAAGTTTTGGATATGGATGGTCAAGGATTTTCAAAAGATACTCTAGTGGAGGGACAATAGGCTGACCATCGAATTTTTGAACACATGAATCAATTATTCCCCAGCCAACGTGGGGAATATGCAGGACAATAGATTCACCATATCCAGAACCAAAAATGGAGACTTCTAACTCATTGTCTTCTGGGCGTGTTAAGACATCGCTTGAAAATAGTGGCATTAATCTGATAGTGATGGACTGTCAGGAAACAATTCTGTACGTATCTTATCTAGTTCCTCTTTTTCTCCCTTTGTCCATATTTTCGGAGGAATAAATTCAATTCGATTTGCTGTTTCTGGACTGCCTTGCCCATGTCTAGTAAATACAGAAAATACAAACCTGGCTTTTGGAAAAACATCTTGTTCTAAATCTGGATCAATGTCAAATTCTGCTATACATTCGTTTCCGTTCGAGTCTACCAAATTAGCCTCAAAATAACCTTCTTCATTGTTGACATTCAACACCCTTCCCATCCACCATTCTTGGATTTTTTCTGTGCGAGTGCTTTCCGATCTTTTCTGTTGATGTTGTGTTGTTTTAAGCATTGTTGTTGATGAGCCTATTTGCAGTTGCCTGTCAGTTCTTTCTGAATCATAGGGATATCTAGGCAATCGCACATGAGGATTCCCAACAAAAGGGTATTCTGTCGTTTTTTCTGGGAGTGTTATGACTTTAGTTTCCATGTGTTTTCAGGTGCTCCTATTAATTCTTTTGCAATACTAATACTTTCATCAATATCTTTATCATAATTATCTTTAATTACGTCAACTCCACTCTTTGCTTGTTGTGATTCTATCACATAGTGGAAATTGAAATTAAAATGAACTCCATCATTAAGAGTGGTTGATCCATTAATTCTTAAGCTTACTTGTTTGTTATCTTTTTTAAATGTAATAATTCCACCAATACGATATTCTTCTCCAAACCTACTTCTAAAGGAATTGTCGTCATTTGCAAATAGGCGTTTCAATATATTATGAGCACTTTCTTTACATTTCCAATGTCCTTCAGTATTTATACCTACTGACGTTATTGGAGTATGCTCAAGAATATTAAAAGTTTTTTCTGTTACATCTTTTACAAGTGGAAAGCATTCACTTTTTACTGCGGAACATACATATTTATCCAATGTTACATCAATTGTTAAAGAAGGAAATGGTATGTATGCTCGACTTGCCGTAACACTGGTTAATGGTGACTCTTCTAAAATAATCTTTTCCCCAGGGACCTCAATAACTCTTGGTTTCTCACCACTAGCCTTCTGAGTTTCTTGAATAGGTAAGATTTTATATCGCTCAAACCATTGAGGATGAATTATTGCTGGATTAAGATGACCCAAAAAAACTATTGAAGTACTACATAACAAAGCTATTTCACTCATATTTTAACTTATTTTAGATAAGTTAAAAGATTTAAAAACCCCCTTTTTTGTAATCTTGCAATTTGTGATTCTACCACTTCTTGAGGTTTTGTCAAACACCAAAAACCTTGAAACTTACATGTCATAAATATAGAATTCTAATTATAACAAGTGCTGAATAGCAGATAGTACAATATACTGTTCTCGTAGTATCCGCATAATAAGCAATAGTTCAACTACCACACTTCAAACCACATCACGTATGTTATCTTCTGATCCCTACTAATGCAAATTTCTATACCTTACCAGTACAGTAAAAGTGCAAAACATGTACCAACGGAATGATTATACTGTATTGGGATACTCAATAATTGAACTTAGCTACATTACTTATAGATTTTTAGCATAAAATACTAAATAAATAAGGCATTATCAGTGTTTTTTTGCCCAATTGGCTATATATTGATGAGTTTCCCTGTCCCTCGAAAAATTCATAAATGTTGATTTTATGACCATTATTTTCTCATTTGTCGAGTAATTATTTCCCCCCCCTCTTTTCTATTGATTTTAGTAAATAGCATCATTAATATTAACTGCAGTATTTCTACAATCTGCAATATTTCATACCACACAGAAATATTATAACTTTTTTATTTATATCTGATCTCCAATCATCTTTTTATCTGAAACTTTAATTTTTACATATGAGATTTTACAACGAAAATAGTTGGAAGAATAAGATAGACCCTGCTTTTGATAAGCCTGTTAAGACTTATTTAAAATTTCTGTGTGAAGTTGATCATCTTCCGAATGACGGACAAGTAACATTTAAGGATGAATCAATTGAGTTGATAAGAAATAATAATAATTTGTCGGCAGATTATGAAAGTGAATCTGAAGCTGAGATGCTTCAGTTTACCCAAAAAATCGGAATAGTGACTGAACAAGAAGGCAAAGTACTTTTCAATATATCATCTGCTATAGATGAATTTAGAGAAATTTCTAATGGTATTAAGAACGCTGGCTCTATCACTCGTTTTTTCAAGCGGATATATTTACACTTTGTTATACGAGAGAAAATTACCTCGCAGTTGCATTCCTTATTAAAACTTGCAGAAAAACTATCAGAAGAAGAAAGCAAAGAATACTATGCTAATAGAATTAATGTATTTATTAATGATTTCCGGACAAAACATTTCGATCAATCTCAAGAAGATTTAGTTTTAATATTGTTTTCTCTTTTCATGAGAACATTTTTAAAAAGAATTGATGAAATGAATGAAGAATGTGCTGAGAAAGAGGAGATTGTACACCTGAAATCCATCGTCATAAGCAATGTGTTAGGCAGTATTAATTCTACCATGTCTCAACTATCACACCAGAAAGATATGCCTGAACTGCTTGAGAGTATGAAAAAGGGTGATGATAAGTCACTGTTTAAGGCAGTAACTATTGATAAATCTTTGCTAAGTAGTAAAGCTGTAAGCAACAGGATTGGTCAAGCCCAGGCTACTGGTGACAATGATTTCTTGAATAAGCTGTCTAAAGCGACAAAGAAAAGACCGCTTGAAAGAGTAGGAGAACATGGTAGGTCATATGCGGTCTTAAGTTTTTTCAAGTATACTGAGCTTTCTAAACTAAACAATCAAGAGTTGTACTACTTCCTAAAATCATGCGGTTTAACCCCTCCTGATTACCCAGATGCATTTAATAAGTTTATGCAGAGACATATTAAAAAAAATTAATAAAGGAATATTTCTCTCATCATATTGTAATTACAACACTTAGGACTGGACAATTAATACCCCATTCAGTGTCCTGTTAATGTGAAAACTTTTGAGTAGATTTAAGGCTGCAGTGTGAAAACACTGTGGCCTTTTTTTATTCTAAGGATTATTTGTGAACCGGGTAAGCAGTTATTACTCACAATTGATCCAGGCAATACTACCACAAACTTCTTCTATTTTCTGATTTGTAGAAATTTGAAGAAAGTTGTGACTTGGAAGTAAAAAAAGGGATAAACATAGGGTATTTATGAAAATCAGTGTGGTGTGGGTGTGCGAAGTGCACGGAACGCACCGCGCGAGTACACCTGAGCACACACACGCACCACACTGAATATTAAACAATTTAGCACATAGTTGGGTGCGAAGCCTAGTAACACAGCACCCTTAAATTACATAAATTTATTTAGAAAGGTGTAAAAATGGAATTTAAAGAAGTATTTAAAGGAATTGATAGTTTATATGTATCTTATAGGGGTTTACTCAAAGAAGGATTAAAAGAATACTTGGAAGAAAAAAAGAAACTAGCACAATCAGATGATGAGAGTGAACAGGCCATGGCAAGAATGACCATTGAAGAGCATAATTTTGAGATAATGGATAAAGGAGGAATGGGTTATCAATTTGTCCTGGTTGATAATTGGTATAACATAAAAGTGTCCGGAAGCAAAAGAAAAGTACATCCTAATATATACGTTCAGATAAAAAGCGAATTTCTTACATGTTATGGCCCCGATATCTCAATAAAAGAGTTAAGGAAAGTTGTAAGCAAACTGCTTGAGGGGATAGAAAAAGAAACCATAAGCAGATCGGACATTTTTGTGGATTTCATTACTGATGAGGAACTGGAAATGATTGAAAATATATCATGGGTAGCCAGGGCTAAGAAACTTGCTAAATATTGGGATGGTAGTCCTCTTACCGGATATTCAATTGGTCTGGGTGGTATCATTTCAGCAAGAATATATGATAAGACCGTTGAGATTAAAGTTAGCCATAAAGATTATCTCAAGGAAATATGGGAAAAAGAAGGTTGGGATAAATTACAAAAGGTATGGAGACTTGAATTTCAACTAAAAAGAACATGTTTGAAAGAGATGTCCGTAAACACATTTTCAAATCTCATGGAAAAAGTAAATGCGCTTTGGGCTTATTGTGCAAGTGATTGGTTACGGCTTGCAGTAAAAGACGATACCGTAAATAGAGCACGATGGAAGACACATCCAATGTGGAAGAAGATTCAAGGTGTAAGGATTAATGAGGGTAAATTTAACAGCATAGTAAGAGAGGTGGATAAATCAAGGGTACCCAGCGATGAGACATTGTTTAAGAACGGTATGGGTTATTTAACGTCTTTTGCAGCAAAGGAGGGATTTGATGATATCAATAATGAGACAATCATTAGTTTTCTTGATATCGGGAAAAAGTATCTTGAAGCACTAACTAACGGAAATGTTGATGATTATTTAAGAACAAAGATTAATAATAAAAAGAAGAAGTATAACAAGGAATAAGGTAGAGAAAAATGCAGAAGAATAAACGTTATGCAAATATTAAAGAAGTCTCAGATTACACTTCATTGCCAGTAAAGACATTGTATGAATGGTCTGCACAAGGGAAGATACCCTCTATTAAGATGGGTAGAAGAGTTCTTTTTGATCTTTACGACATAGACCGGGTAATGGCAAGTTTGAAGCGTAATGACAACCAAGAGGACAAAATTGTTAAGAAAATCGTTGGAGACCTTCATGCCAATTGATTATAATGCTGCCGATAGCGTCATACAGGCATTATCGCAGGTTCCGGGAAAGGAGGTATAAATGTTCAAACGGAACGGTGTCTGGTGGACGTGTATTAGGCATAAAGGTAGCAAGACTCAAATCAGCCTTGAGACCTCTAATAAGAAAACAGCTCTTGATAGAGAGGCGAAGGTCAGGACTGATATTGTTGAAGGGACTTATTTTGGAAAACTAACCGGGTATAGTAAAACTTTTAGTGAATTGATGGATAAATTTATGAAGGAGCACGCTCCAAAGGTGTCAGTTAGTATGCAAAGAAGTTATGCCTCATCTTTGAAGCACCTTATTCCTTTCTTTGGAGATTCAACCTTATTGTCAATATCTCGAAAAAGAATCTCCAGGTATAAGGTATTAAGAAAGGGTCAAGGAGTAAAGCCCGCCACTATTAATCGTGAATTGGCAATGTTTTCAAAGGCATTTAATCTGGCTATTGATGAATGGGAGTGGATTAAAAGTAAACCCTTTCCCAAAATACCATATGAGAAAGAGGACAATGAACGTGACATGTGGTTGACAGAAGATGAAGAAGAGAGACTTCTAGGAAATAGCCCTGAATGGTTACGTGAAATTATTGTTTTTGCATTAAATACTGGACTACGACAGGGTGAGTTACTTTCTCTTGAATGGCCGAGGGTGAATCTATTCCGTAAAACTATTCTTATTCAGAAAACAAAGAATGGCAAGCCAAAGACAGTTCCATTGAATCGAAATGCAATGGACGTGATTGTGCGGAAGTCAGAGGAAAAGGTGAGGAGGCTTAAAAATAATTTTGTATTTATTGGCAGTCATGGGACAAAGATTGATCGGCACAATCTAAGAAGAGCATTTAACAATGCAGTGGAGAGTGCGGGGCTTACAAATCTGAGATTCCACGATCTCCGGCACTGTTTTGCCACACGCTTAGCACAGGCAGGGATAGACCTTTATAAAATATCCAAATTACTCGGCCATGAAGACATTCGAATGACTCAACGGTACAGCCATCATTCCCCGGAAAGTTTGAGGGATGGAGTCGAAGCATTAGAAATTGACTACAATTTGACTACAATTAAGGAAAAAGAACAGTTTGATGCGCCACAAAAATTGTCCTAACCCTTTTATTAGTAATGGTCGGGGCGACTGGATTCGAACCAGCGACCTCTTGAACCCCATTCAAGTGCGCTAAGCCAAGCTGCGCTACGCCCCGAAAACGAAGATTTATATTTATGAGTTTGAAAGAAAATTATATCAAGATGTACAAATACAGATATATGCTGGCACATTATATCAAACTACTCCCAATCTTCAAGAATTTTAGTAAGGACCTTTTCCTCTCAACTACCCTTTGCGTAAAAACTTAGAAATTTTCAGATGCAAATAAGTGTTATTACGCTAATGCTTACCTTTTTTGCAATAAATTTGGTGAAATAACTATTGATTTTCATTAGTAAATTGTATATATTGTACCCGGAACTAACTTCACTACAATATGTAGCAAGGTTGATTCATGGCGAAAACCCACACCAAGACATTAACTTTGTACACAAATCTTTAACAATTGATCTTGAAAATGCAGGAAAAAAATGCTACGGGGTCAAAGAGATGCATCAAATTTGATGCATTGTCAGAAAGCACTTCTGGAATAAACAAGAACAGGAAAGTAAATGAAGATTATAAGTATATAGATAATGAAAGAAATATATTCGTTATTGCTGATGGGCTGGGAGGGCATGGAAATGGAAACGAAGCAAGCAGGATCACAGTGCAAACGGTTGCATATAGATTAACGAAATTGTATGAAAGACTTAAAGAGAAAGATTACCCTCCGGAAAAGATTCAAGAAGGAATTAAAGGTGTTATTGAATATACTAATTCACAGATAATGTATCCAATAGCAGAATTCTCAAAAGATTTACAAAATTTTGGAACAACATTAGTATCCTTATTTTGTCATAATGGTATTGCCTACCTCCACAACGTTGGAGACTCTCACGCCTTTTCGTATGGAAACAATCATCTACATGGCACAAATTCCTTGTCCCAGTTGACCCAGGATGACAGAATAAAAAACGGGCATAATGGGTGCAGTAAGGAAGAATTTAAGATTCACTCAATAAATGCAAGGTTAGAACAGTATATCGGGAATGAACACATTAAAGTTCACTCTAATAGAGTTAATGTACATGATGATGATCTGTTCTTGCTGACAACAGATGGAATTTTAGATCCTGTTTCCAGAATAGAAATAGCCGAGATTATCACTGAAGAAGAATTTGAAGATATTCCTGACAAGTTAGTTAATAGAGCAAACCATCCTATTTTAGTGCCTTTGTTTTATTCAAAATATAAGGGAGTTTCTATTAATGCTGCTCAGAAAATATTGGCAGGAAAAGATGATATAACATTTATTTTACTGAAAGCCAGGGAGGTTAATTAACATGGAACCTGATGAATTAGAAGATTATTTTTCAGATAAATTCAGCAGTATTTCAGTAAAAACCAGTGGGACGTTGGCGGATATAGCAACGGCTGTAGTAAGCAAGCCATTTTTTGGTCTTAAGGAAGGGGATACCGTTGCCTTAAAATCACCAAAGGAGCCTTGTAAGTCCTCAATAGCAAGGTTTATAAGGGAATCAGAAATTTTACAGATGCTTATGCAGCAGGAAGTTTCTGAAATAATAACATATTATGGCTGCCTTACAACACCTGAAGGAATTCCTGTTCTGATTGAAGAAATGGCAGATCATAATCTTACTTTACTAAGGAGAAGAAAGTATAGGGAAGATTTTCCTGAGGCCTTAATGGACTCTATAATTGAAAGAGTGGCGAAAGGATTGTCATCTGTTCATGGCTTGAATGAGGGACAGGGATATCTACATAGAGACATAAAACCTTCGAACATATATCTGTTTTATGGCGGACTTGCTAAGCTTGGAGATTTTGGAAGTGCGGGATTAAATATTCAGGGGAGGATTGGAGAAGCTGATCTTGGAAAAGGTACTTCTTCCGGGGGTGCTCATGGAACGCCAAACTATTCTGCACCAGAAACGTTGGGATATAAGAAAATTTATAGTGTTAGCAGTGATATTTATTCTCTGGGCTGCGTTGGGTTTTATTTAGTTGCAGGCAAAACACCATTTGATGATTTAGGGCTGGAAAATAATTTTGCGGAATTAAAGAATGCGAAATTAGGAGGGTTGGGGCATGAAGGCTATATTGATAGCGCTATAGAACAGTTGGTAAAAAGGAAGAAGGTGTCTGATCATAAAATAAAAGCTGTCAGAAAAGCTTTAGACCCAAATCCTGCAAATAGACAAAAATCAGTTGATGAGTTTTTATTAGAGTATCAATTTGGGGTAGAAAATGCAATTTTAAGGAAAGGGTTTGAGAAAATCCAGTATTTACTTGGTAAAACATTCGATACAGATAGTAACGCAACACCGATAGAAATCGTTGATGCATTTCTGTACGAATACGAAAGAATGCAAATGCATAAACAGAAGTATGATCATAGCTCCGGCATGCCTGAAGAGGCAAGAGGTCTTTTAGAACAAAGAGCTGACAAAGATTATGATAATTTGCGTAAATATCTTGATACCGAGAATGGCTGGGCTAAAACAGATTTGCCTTCTAAAGAAAATGTAGCAGAAAGAAAAAGGTATGTAGAGGATTTATTTGCATTGATCTTCTGTTGGGGGAATAGCATTAGGGATAAGTTTATTTCTGACAAATCTATCTCAAGGGTTAGGCAGGGTAAAATGAACAAGGAATTTTTTGAAAGTTGGTATCAGGCATACTTTAAATAAATTGATTGACTCTACTGTCATGTAAGAGTAGCATACGCTTGTAAACAGATTGTAACCAATTCCAACGTAGCTAGCCAGACACTTCACGGTAATCACTAGTAAAAACAATATTGTAACTTATTGTAAAATAAGTGATAATGAAACAGCAGATATAAAACCAGACCGTTTTGCGAAATATAAAGAGAACTTTTTTTTGTGAATGGGGTTTATGTAGCCAGCCGTTCGAACAGGCATGGCAAGGCCACTACTTATTAAATTTAAGTCCATAAAATATTATACTAATTATGAATCAGATTGCAGGTGCTGACGGTTTTAATGTAATGAATAATTTGCGCTTGGTTGTTATTGTTGCAATATTTATTATTCTTATCATTGTGCTTTTCTATAACAGGATTTTAGGGTTTCTGAAGAGCGCAAAACAAGAAGATAAGCAACCAGTGAACTCATCTGATGGTAGTAGCCGTGAAGAACGAGAGGCTTCTGATGTTGTAGGCGATTTTTTTGGTGAGGAAGAGTCTGCGGAAAAAGCAAAAAGTAAAGTTGATGAAAGTGCAGCTGAGCCAGAAGAAGAAATAGAGGACCAGGCAGCTGGAGATAGTAACCGTGAAGAACTAGACGCTTCCGGTGCTTTAGGCGATTTTTTTGGCATAGAAGAGTCTGAGGAAAAAGAAATAAGCAAGGGTGGAGAAAGTGCCGTAGAGTCAGAAATGGTCATAGAGGGCCAGCCAGTTGTTAATTACGAAAAAATTGAGGCAGATTTAAAATCCGTAAGGGACGAAGTCACTGCAAAGATTGAGACAGATTTGAAAGCAGTAGAGGGCGATATTACTGCAAAGATCGAGGCAGATTTAAAATCCGTAGGGGACGAAGTTACTACAAAGATTGAAGGGTTGATTTTAAAGGTAGCGGCGGTGGAAAAGGAAGTTTTAAATAAAATAGAAGACGTTATTGATGCAAAGATTCAAGAAGCATCAAATAAGATTAATGATGGAATCAGTGAGGCGGTTAGAACCCAAATAGATTCAATCAATCCGGTTGCAGAGGAAAGAGAGGATTCTTTACATAAGGAAGAAGTGCCGGAGGGAATGCCAGAAGGAGGTATAGGGGGATCAGTTGATTCTGATATGCAAAATGTTTTGACAGAAGAGCCTGTTGGTATGCCGTCCACTGAAGTACCCAAAGAGCTAGTAGAAGAAAAAGTTGAATCTGAGGAGAAGGAAGAGAGGGATTTGCAAGCACTAGTTAAAAACAGAGATTTTATGGAGAAGTTACATTTATTTGTAAGGTACCAGCTAGATGCTTTTGAAATTATACCCTTTGATGAAGCTAAAGCTGTAGCTGAAGTTAAAAAAGATGTAAAAGTTGATAAGAAGGAATCGATAGATGCCACTACTTCAACAGGGAAAATTGAGGAGAAGAAATCGACTGGAGCTATAGAAGAATCGGTTGGCCCTGCCAGGCTCTTCTTCCAAAAGTTTCTGTCTGTTGGTATACCATCCACTGAAGAACCTAAAGGGTCAGTAGGAGAGAAAGTTGAATTTAAGGAAAAGAGATCAGCTGGAGCTGCAGAAGAATCGGTTGGCCCTGCTAAGGCCTTCTTCAAGAAGTTTCTGTCTGCTGGTAAACCGTCCACTGAAGAACCCAAAGAGTTAGTAGAAGAAAAAGTTGAATCTGAGAAGAAGAAAGAAGGAGGATTGGGAACATCAGTTGAAGATAGAGATATTCTGGAGAAGTTAGCTGGTTCTTTGCAAATGGATGAAGACTCTTTTGATATTTTACCTTCTGAAAAATCTAAAACTGTATCTGAAGAGAAAAAGGAAAAAGGTTTAGAGGTGCCGTCTGAGGTTAAGGAAGATGTAAAAGTCGATGAAAAAGAACCGGTAGAGTCCATTACTTCAACAGGGGAAGTTGAGGAAAAGATATCAGCAGGAGGATCGAGTGATTTTGATATAGAAAAGTTTTTGGAGGAAGCGCCTGTTGGTATGTCGTCCACTGAAGAACCCAAAGAGTCAGTAGGCGAAAGAGTTGAGCTTAAGGAGGAGATAGAAATAGATTTAGAGGTACCATCTGAAGTTAAAGAAGATGTAAAAGCTGAAGAAAAGGAACCGGTAGAGTCCATTACTTCAACAGAGGAGGTTGAGGAAAAGATATCAGCAGGAGAATCGGATGATTTTGATATAGAGAAGTTTTTGGAGAAAGAACCTGTTGGCATGTCAACCACTGAAGAATTCAAGGAGTTAGTAAAAGAAGTTGAATATGAGGAGAAGAAAGAAAGGGATTTAGAGGTACCGTCTGAAGTCAAAGAAGATGTAAAGGTTGATGAAAAAGAACCGATAGAGTCCATTGCTTCAGCAGGGGAAGTAGAGGGAAAGCCATCAGAAGGGGACGTAGGAGAATCAGATGGTTTTGATATAGAGAAGTTTTTGGAGAAAGACCCCGTAGGCGTATCACCCACTGAAGAATCCGGGGAAGTAGTAGAAGAGAAGTTTGAGCTTAAGCTTGAGGAGGAGAAGGAAGAAGATTTAGAATTACCAGCTGAGGAAGCGGCTGCACATGAAGAAATCGAGGAAAAAGAGATTGGTACTATTGCTCCGCCAGGAGATATTGAAGAAAAGACATTAGAGTCTGATAAGGGTGAAGGGGCAGAAGAGAAAAAACAATCTACTGTAGAAACCTCTGACTTTGATATACAGGAGTTTTTGGAAGAATTGGGAACTCCTCCTTCTGAAAAAGACTTAGAATCTGAAAAAGAATGATACTGGCTTAAGAAGTTCTTGAATACAGGATGTGGCCGGGCAATTCTATTCCGGATATATATCTTCTATTTCTGATTTCGGTTCACGAACCATCAGTTCATTTACAGCCTTAATTGGATCTTTATCTTCAAAAAGTGCATTGTAGATTTCTTTTGTGATAGGCATTTCAACGTTGTATTTATCCGCTAATTTGCAGACCGACTTTGTAGTCAATATTCCTTCTGCCACCTGATCCATCTCTTCCAGTATTTGTGATAATTTTTTGCCTTTAGCAATTTGTTCGCCTACCAGACGATTTCTGCCGTAGGGACTAACGCAAGTGGTTATTAAATCTCCGAGTCCGGCAAGCCCTGAGAATGTGTCCCTTTGGCCGCCCATTGCAACTCCCAGACGCATCATTTCTGCAAGCCCTCTGGTTATCAGAGCTGCTTTTGAATTATCTCCAAAGCCGAGCCCATCACAGATTCCCGCCGCAATTGCTATGACATTCTTGACTGATGTTCCAATTTCAACACCTATCACATCGGTGTTAGTGTAAACCCGAAACCGTTCTGTTATAAAAATGTCCTGAATTTCTTTTGCCACCTGAATATCATTACATGCAATCACAACTGTAGTAGGTAATTTCCTTGCTACTTCCTCTGCATGGCTTGGTCCCAGGAGCAGTGCAATAGGCTGTTCGCCCAACACGTCTCTAAGTATTTCACTGCCGCGCATGAGTGTCTCATTTTCGATACCTTTTATTACGCTTACAATTGGTGTTCCTGGGAGATAATGATTTTTAAATGGCTTGATGGTTTTCCGGACATAAGGTGTCGGTATGGCGATAACTATAAGATCGGTTTCAGTCTGTGTTTCTGCAATATCTGAAGTTATGTTTAAGCCAGATGGGATTTCTATTCCTTTGAGATATTTCTTGTTTTCTCTGTGTTTCTTTAAGTCCTCTACATAGTCGGGTGTTGCACCCCAGAGGGTAACATTGTGTCCCTTGTTGTGTAATACAATCGAGAGTGCAGTGCCCCACCCTCCTGTACCCAGGACTGATATTTTCTTTATGTTTTCTTTGTTACCCATAGAAAGTTTGGTTAATCTGTACTGAAGGTGTTGAATAATAAGTTGTCAGTTTCAGGCAGGAAAAGCTTTAGCTGAATATTTAACTTACTAAAGCTGTATTCTCATTGTAAATCGGATAAGTGGCACAAAATTTTACAACCTCGCTTTTGATTGTCCTTAGTTTATTATCATCTCCGTGTCCACTGAGTGCGAGATCAATCCAGTTGGCAATTTGGCACATTTCAGGTTCTTTCATGCCGCGTGTAGTAACTGCAGGAGTTCCCATTCTTATTCCACTCGGATCGTTTGCGGACCTTTTATCAAAGGGGATCATGTTTCTGTTGAGGATAATGCCTGCTTTTTCCAGAGCTTCCTGTGCTTCAGTCCCCGAAATATTCTTATTTGAAAGATCTACAAGGAAAAGATGATTGTCTGTTCCTCCTGAAACTATTTCGTAGTCTTTACCTTTCAGTTCATTTGACAACTTTTTTGTATTCTTAAGTGTTTGAATCTGGGCTTCTCTGAACTCCTCGGTTTTAGCTTCTTTAAATGCTACGGCCTTGGCTGCAATTACGTGCATTAGCGGCCCTCCCTGGATACCAGGAAAAATAAAACGATCTATTTTTGAAGCATATTTAGATTTACAAAGTACTAATCCGCCTCTTGGCCCTCTTAGTGTTTTGTGGGTTGAGGTAGTTACAAAGTCAGCATAAGGTATAGGGTCCTGGTGCACTCCTGCTATGATCAGGCCTGCTAAATGAGCAACGTCTGCCAGGAAAAGTGCACCGACCTCATCTGCAATTTCCTTAAATTTTGCAAAATCAAGTTCTCTTGGATAAGCACTGGCTCCTGCTATTACCAGATCAGGATTAGTCTTCTTTGCAATCGCCATTAATTCGTCATAATCAATATATCCAGTTTCTTTGCTTACTCCATATGTTATCTTTTCGTACAATTGGCCGGAGAAATTCTTTTTGAAACCGTGCGTAAGATGCCCGCCATGTGAAAGATCCATACTCAATATCTTATTTCCGGGTGTAAGTGATGAGAACAAGACTGCCATATTCGCTTGAGAGCCGGAGTGCGGTTGGACATTAGCGTGCTCTGCTCCGAAGATATCCATTGCCCGTTCGATGGCAAGTTTTTCAGCGACGTCTACTTGCCCGCACCCTGCATACCAACGCTTGTCAGGATAACCTTCAGCATATTTATTAGTCATTATTGAACCTTGCGCCTGCATTACGGCAGTACTGCAATAATTCTCCGAAGCAATAAGCTCAATGTGGCTTTGCTGTCTTTTAATTTCATCGCTGATTGCAGCGAATATTTCAGGATCAGTATTTTTTAAAGTATCCATAATCTTAAAATCTATAAAGTCATTCGATAAGTTCTATTTGCCAATTTTCCATTTCAAGTATGCAGTAAGAAAACCATCAATTTCACCATCAAGGAACGCTTGTGTTTTCGGGGTCTCTTCTCCTGTTCTCAGGTCCTTTATCATTGTGTAAGGCTGAAGAACATAAGACCTTATTTGATGGCCCCACGCAATCTCACCCTTTTCATCATATGCATTTGCAAACTCTTTCTCAAGCTCTTTCTCTTTTAGTTGATACAATTTTGATTTTAACATTTTCATGGCCGTAGCTTTATTCTTGTGTTGAGACCTGTCGTTCTGGCACTGCGCTATTATACCGGTTGGTATATGCGTTATCCTGACAGCAGAAGAGGTCTTGTTAACGTGTTGGCCTCCAGCACCGGAAGCACGGTAAGTATCAACTTTTAAATCTTTTTCGTTAATTTCTATGTCTATCTCAACATCGATTTCAGGGATTACGTCAACTGCAGCAAACGAGGTGTGACGTCTGCTGTTGGAATCGAATGGTGATATGCGAACCAAGCGGTGGACACCAATTTCCGACTTTAAATAACCATAAGTGAAACTGCCCTTTATAAGGGTAGTTACCCTTTTGACTCCAGCCTCATCACCGGGCAAGAGATCAATCGTTTCCATGGAATAGTTATTCTTTTCTGCCCACATACTATACATTCTTAATAACATTGAAGCCCAATCACACGATTCTGTCCCTCCTGCACCAGCATGTATATTAAGAAATGCGTTACAGCAATCATTCTTACCACTCAGCATCATGCGGAATTCCAGCTTTTCCAGCTTTTGGGTAAATGATTGCAGATCTTTTGTAATCTCTGATTCTAATTCTTTATCGTTTTCGTCCTCATCATCAGCAAGTTCTGATAAATCAACTATATCATTAAGCGCTTTTTGTAATTCGTGAAAAGGTAAGGTTAGTTCCTTTAGTGTCTTAAGCTTTTTTATGGTAGACTGTGCCTTTTCTTTATTATTCCAGAAATCTGTGCTTTCTAACTGCGTTTCGATGTCTTTCTGTTCTTTTTCCTTGGAAGCCAGGTCAAAGAGAGTCCCTTAAATGTACGAGCCTGTTTTTTAGCGGATTCAGTTGTTTTTCGATGTTTTTTAGCATTTTTAACCCCTTGTTATTAAATGTTTTGCTTAATTTGAGACAGAATTATAGTTCATGAAAATATTAATGTCAAATTGTTTTTAACAATAGAAAATATTTGTTGAAAAGATATGGGAAATCAGGTAGAAATGATGGTTTTCCTTATTATTTGAAATTATATCAATAGTTAGTAAAATTAGTAAAAATGGTAAAGATAAAGCTGCCTGGTGGCATTGAAAGGAAATATGAGGATAAGGTAACTGTTAAGGATGTTGCCAGCGATCTTGCTGATCAAAATCACGGTCCAGCTGCAATTGCCGGCAAGGTAAACAGTACGCTTGTGGATCTTGATTGTCAGATTGAGTCGGATACAACCCTGGACTTCGTGATGGCTGATTCTGAGGATGGACTTGAGATACTCAGGCATAGTACTGCTCATGTGATGGCTCAGGCAGTTACTAATTTATATCCGAATGCTAAACTTGGTATTGGCCCTTCTATAAAGGACGGATTCTATTATGACTTTGATCTGGAAACAGCTCTGTCTGAAGAAGACTTGGAAAAAATAGAGGGGGAGATGAAAAGGATTATAGAGTCTGATGAGACCTTCGACCGCTTTGAAGAGACTTACGATGAAGCTGTAAAAAGGATGGAAGAATCAGGCCAGAGATATAAAGTCGAGCTGATCAAGGGACTGGAAGACCAGACGATTTCTTTTTACAGGCAGGGTGGCTTTGTTGACCTGTGCAAGGGCCCTCATATCACCAGTACAAAAAAGATTACGGCATTTAAGCTGTTGAGTGTTGCTGGAGCATACTGGCGTGGAAAAGAAACCAACCCGATGCTTCAGAGGATTTATGGTACTGTATTTACGAATAAGAAAGATTTAAGGATACATCTAAAGTTTCTAGAGGAAGCTAAAAAACGTGATCACCGAAAAGTTGGTACGGCATTAGACCTTTACAGTTTTCATGAAGAATGTGGTCCCGGTCTTGTTTTGTGGCATCCAAAAGGGGCCAGGATAAGAAACATTATTGAAACGTTTTGGAGAGAAGAGCACTATAAACGTGGTTACGAAATAGTCTATAGTCCTCACGTTGCAAAAATTGGTCTTTGGAAAACCAGCGGTCATCTTGATTTCTATAAAGAGAGCATGTATTCCCCTATAGATGTCGAAGGGCAGGAGTATTTGTTAAAGCCGATGAATTGTCCCTTCGCAATTCTTATGTATCAGACAAATGTTCGCAGCTATCGTGATCTGCCTCTAAGGTGGGGTGAACTTGGTACTGTATACCGATACGAGAGGACAGGTGTTTTGCATGGGCTTTTGAGGGTTCGAGGTTTTACGCAGGATGATGCACACATATTCTGCAGGCCTGATCAATTAAAGGATGAAATAGTTGGCATTATAGACTTGGCGCAATATATGCTCCAGAGCTTTGGTTTTAATGAATATGAGATAGAGCTTGCGGTCAGAGGTAAGGGCGAATCCGAAAAGTATATAGGAGAAAATGAAAATTGGGACCTTGCCGAAGAAGCGCTGAAGAACGCCCTTGAACAAAAGGAGCTGGAATATACGAGAGAAGAAGGCGAGGCAAAGTTCTACGGGCCGGCAATTGACATAAAGATTAAAGATGCACTGGGCAGAGGCTGGCAGGGGCCAACTATTCAGGTGGATTTTAATTTGCCTGAACGGTTTGATGTTAATTATATCGCCTCTGATGGCAAGAAACATAAGGTGGTTATGGTACACCGTACCGTACTTGGTGCAATGGAGAGATTTATTGGGTGTTTGTTGGAACACTATGCCGGCGACTTCCCTTTATGGTTGGCGCCGATACAAGTCAGGATACTTCCAATAACAGACGCTCATGATGATTACAGTAATAAGATAAAGGGTCAATTAGCCGGGATAGGTATTCGTGCTGAATGTGACTTAAGGAATGAGAAGACTGGTTTTAAGATCAGGGAAGGTACTCTGGAGAAAATTCCATATCTTCTTATCATAGGGGACCGGGAGAAAAAGGAAGATACTGTATCAGTAAGGAGTCGTAAGGATGGAGACGAGGGGTCTCTGCCTTTGTCAGAATTCCTGGTACGTATTGAAGGGGAGGCTAAGAATAAAGCTTAGTGTTTCTCCTTATCAATTTTCTGAGCAAATGGTATACTTGCGTTAAGGAAAATCTAATTTTTTAAAATGGGGGTGAAAATATCTCGAAATACCAGAGAATTAATGAACGAATATATGCAAAGACAGTAAGGCTTGTTGGTGAAGGTGGCGAGCAATTGGGCATCATGAAAAAGATTGATGCACTCAATAAGGCGATAGAATTGGGCTTGGATTTGGTTGAGGTTTCACCAAATACTGATCCACCTGTATGCCGCATTCTGGATTATGGTAAACATCAATACAAACTGAGCAAGAAATCACATCAGAAAAGCCGTACCGTTCAGTTGAAGGAAATCAGGGTAAGGCCAAAGATTGGTGCACATGATCTTCAGACGAAGATAAAAAATGCAAGAAAATTTCTTGAGAGAAAAGATAGAGTCCTGGTTAACATGATGTTCAGGGGGCGAGAGAGAGCACACAAGGATATGGCTAAAGATATATTTGACGAAGTTATAAGGTCTCTGGAAGATATTGCCAAGGTAGAAACACAAGCAAAGTCAACAGGAAGAAGTATGGGTGTTATCTTAACACCAAAGTAAAGTTTAAAAGAAAGAAGGGATATTTGAATGTCAAAATTAAAAACTAATAAAGGACTCGCGAAAAGGGTTAGAGTTTCGCCTAATGGTAAGATTAAGAGGAAGAAGGCGTTTGCAGGCCATCTAATGTCAGGGAAGACCGGGGATCATAAAAGGAGACTCAAGAGAACAGCCCTTGTGTCAAAGGGTTTTACCAGAACACTGTTACGTGCTTTAGGAAAAGCATAGTCGAAATTTAATAATAAGCACAAGAAAGGTTTGAAGAATGCCAAGAGCAAGAAAAGGTTCAGCAAGGAAACAGGGAAGAAAAAGACTCCTAAATGCCACAAAAGGTTATTGGGGAGGCAGAGGTAATCTCTTTCGTAAAGCCAGTGAAACTTATGTGAGGGCACTGTCTTTTGCTTACAGGGATAGAAAACGTAAAAAGAGAGACTTCAGAAAACTTTGGATATTACGCATAAATGCAGCAGCTAAAATGCGTGGGTTAAATTATAGTCGATTCATTAATGGATTGACAAAAGCCAATGTTGAAGTTAACAGGAAGATACTAGCGGAAGCAGCAGTGAACGATCCTGTAGCTTTTGATGAGTTGGTCGAGTTGTCAAAGCAGCATATTTAATATCCTTCCAATTTCATTTTTTGATTCTACTTGAACCGGAACAAAACAATAAGAATTCCGGGTTGTTGACAAAGTCAGAGTGGACTTAACGTCATCTGCCCGGAGTTGCCAATGAAAGGTTTACGTTAATTTCTCCAGGCTTTGTGATTGGATAGAAATAAATAACCGATCTGGTTCAGGTAAATCTTTCCGCAAAATTTCATCAAGCAGATAATCCTCTTTTGATTTGATTCTTATGCAAGAAAGATTAAGTGAAATACAAAATCAGGCAAAGGAAGATTTAGCGAAGGCTGAATCTCTGGAAGAAGTTGAAAAAATAAAGACTAAATATCTAGGAAGAAAAGCCGGTGTTATTAATGAAATAGTGAAGGCGATCCCAGGTTTACCTCCCGAACAGAGATCGTCTACCGGAAAATCGGTTAATATACTTAAGCAGGAAATCGGTACATGGATAGAAGAGGCAAAAACAAAATTTGCTGATGAAGGGAGAACTTCTGAATCAAAAGAGATATTTGATTTGTCGCTACCGGGTAAACGCAAGCATTATGGCCACCGACACCCGATAGTGCAAACCATTGATGAAATTAAAGGGATTTTTAAGAAACTGTGTTTTGAGATAGAATACGGTCCTGAAGTAGAGCACGAATATTACAATTTTGATGCCCTGAACATACCTGCAGACCATCCGTCCAGAGAAGACTTCGATACATTTTATCTGGGCAACAAACGCCTCCTGAGAAGCCAGACCTCAACAGTACAGATAAGGGTGATGGAGAAGAAGAAACCTCCCATAAGGATGATTGCCCCAGGAAAGGTTTTCAGGCCGGACACAGTTGATGCCAGGCATGCCTCTATGTTTCATCAGATTGAAGGTTTGATGGTGGATGAAGGTGTGAGCTTCGGTGATTTAAAATATGTTTTGACCTTGTTTGCCCAGTCATACTTCGGGCAGGATATTAAGATGAGATTTCGCCCTTCATTCTTTCCCTTTACCGAACCAAGCGCAGAGATAGATATTTCGTGCTCTATCTGTAAGGGTAAAGGATGTAGTGTCTGCTCTCACAGTGGCTGGGTTGAGGTGTTGGGTGCAGGAATGGTAGACCCTAATGTGTTTGAGACTGTTGGCTATGATGCGGAGAAGTATACCGGGTTCGCATTTGGCCTGGGCGTGGAGAGACTTACCATGCTAAAGTATGGAATAGATAACATAAGGCTTTTCTTTGAAAATGACCTGAGATTCTTGTCACAATTTTAAAACTATGAAAATCAGTTACAACTGGCTTAAGGATTACTGTAAACACGATCTCTCCGCAGAGGACTTGTCCGAGAAATTGACAAATGCAGGACTGGTAGTAGATACAATAAATCCTGTGGACGATGATTTCTGCCTGGAAGTTGAGGTTACCTCAAACAGGCCTGATTGTCTGGGTTTTATTGGTATCGCAAGAGAGGTAGCCACTATTGTACGCAGTGAGCTTATTATTCCGGGTGTGGATTATGAGACAACAACTGAAAATGTGAATGATTTAACCGGTGTTACAATAGAAGATAATGAATTATGCCCGAGGTATACGGCACGAATTATAAAAGATGTAAAAATAGCCGCATCACCAGAATGGCTACAAAAGAAAATTAGTAGTATCGGACTGCGTCCCGTGAATAATATAGTAGATATTACAAATTATGTCTTGATGGAAAGCGGTCAGCCTTTACACGCCTTTGATTTTGACAAATTAAGTGAGAAGAGAATTATTGTCAGAAGGGCAAAGAAGGGTGAGGCCATGGAGGCAATAGATGGCAGCAAGTGTGTACTTACTGATGAAATGCTAGTGATTGCAGACGCGCAAAGGCCGGTAGCCATTGCGGGCATAATGGGAGGCAGGGATACAGAAGTCTCTGATACTACAGAAAACATTCTCCTGGAAAGTGCCTTCTTTGATCCGAGAAACGTCAGAAGAACATCTAGAAAACTGAGTCTCATCTCGGATTCCTCATATCGCTTTGAACGTCGTGTGGATCCTGAATGTGTTGACTGGGCATCAAGGAGGGCAGCAAAGATGATAATGGAAATAGCTGGTGGTCAGGTTGTAGAAGGTGTAATCGATCAAAACAATATTGAAGCTAAGAATGTGAGTGTTGCCTTGAGGATGTCCCGGATGAACAGCCTTTTGGGGCTTCATATAGATAAGGAAACAGCAAGGGATATCCTGGAAAATTTACAGTTCACGATAAAGCCTGAGGGCGAAACAGAAGACAATCTAACTGTAGAAGTTCCCAGCTTCAGGGGGGACGTATACAGGGAAGTAGACCTAATAGAGGAGGTTGCCAGAATTCATGGATACGATAAAATACCGGCAGAAAGTAATATAGGTGTAAAATTAACGCAAGACAACATATTCGACAAAGTTACTGAAAAAACAAAATCTGTTATTTCCGGACTGGGTTTTGATGAAGTTATTACTGACAGTATCGTAGACGAACTGCATGAAAGGCATGGTACTATCTGGTCTGAAATGAGCAGTTTGAAAATTATTAACCCGATACGACAGGACGAAAATCTTCTGAGAAAAGCGCTTGTGCATAATCTGCTGCGTGTAAAAAAACACAATCAAAACTATGGCGTAGAGAAGACTAATATATATGAATTGTCCAAGATATATTTACCTCAGGAAGATGATGGGATGCCGGAGGAAAAGGAGTGCCTGTGTATTCTTGGTGAAGAGGGGTTTCTATCCTTAAAAGGTGTTATAGAGGCCATACTCAGTCAACTAAATATTGTGCAAAAGCTTGAGACCATGCGTTCTGATTTTGGCCTATTCAATTCTGAAGAATCTGCAGAACTCAAACTGGGGGGTAAGCTGCTGGGATATATTGGTGAATTGAGTAGAGAAGTAATTAATGATTATGATTTCAGGACCAAACCGTGTGTGGCAGAGTTAGATTACAACATACTGATAGATAACACAAGTCTTGAAAGCTCCTATCGGAAGATTCCATCATTGCCCATGGTGGCGAGAGATCTGGCAGTTGTAAGTGATGAGGAGGTTACATGGGCAGGCATAAAAGAATGTATCGAATCACTTAATATAGAATACGTCGATGGCATCGAATTCTTTGATGTGTATAGGGGTAAGCAGGTAGAAAAGGGCAAGAAGAGCATAGCCTTCAGATTGATATTCAGGGCAGATGATAGAACCTTGAAGAGTGAAGAAGTAGATAAGCTGCAGGAAGAAATCGTTGAAAACCTCAGTAATGCCTTTGGTATAAAACTCCGTGCATAATAAGCATAAGTGAGGGGACAAAATGATTCACAAGACTGCTATTATTGATCCAGGTGCTGAGCTGGGAAACGATGTTGAAGTAGGCCCATTTACAGTCATTGAAGCAGATGTGACTATTGGAGATGGATCTGTAATCGGTCCTAATGTCAGTATCAGACCGTACACTTCGATAGGATCACACTGCAATGTTCATGCGGGAGCTGTTCTGGGTGGTATTCCTCAGGATGTAAACTTCGAGGGGGGAAAATCATTTGTCTCTATTGGGGCGAACTGTCAGGTACGCGAAGGTGTTACGATTAATCGTGGTACTCAGACTGATTCCGTAACAGAGATTGGTGACGACTGTTTCCTGATGGCGTTTTCGCATTTCGGTCACAATGTTAAACTTGGCCACAAGGTTATAGTCGCGAACGGTGCATTGTTAGCAGGTTATGTGGAAGTAGGTGATCAGGTTTTCATTAGTGGAAATTGTGTCTTACATCAGTTTGTGACAGTAGGACGACTGGCCATGCTGGGTGGCGGTTGTGGTGTCTCAAAAGATGTACCTCCATTCTGCCTGGTAAAGCCGTTAGAGGGAAATACGATCTTGGGTTTGAACTCGGTCGGATTACGGAGATCAACATTAACGACAAAAGATAGACAGGAAATTAAAGAAGCGTTTAAGCTGCTTTATCAATCAGGCCTGAATATAAGTGATGCTGTGGAGAAAATTAAATCAGCCTATCCCTCTGGTCCGGCTGCTGAGATATCAACCTTTGTAGATGAGTCAAAGCAGGGTATCTGCAAGATGTGAGGCCTGGACTTAATTAATGCCAGTCTGGGAAAACTATCCCTCCTGTAGTACAAAAGTTAAGCAGATAATATGAGCTACTATAACCAAGTGGAGAACATAGATGAATTGTCGATTATGCCAGTTGTTGTGGCGCTTTTTACAAATCAGCTTCTTTGTCCTGATCGTATCATCAACAACATTCGGACAGATCAACCATGACCTTAAGATCACTCTGCATCCTGATAGCCATAGGCTTGAAATAGTTGATAAAATCACCTTGCCCCCGGTATCACAAGATACAGGGTCATTCCATTTTACACTTCATAAGGGACTTAGCCCAGAGACCTTGGAAAAAGGTACAAAACTGAGAAAATGCTTTGGAGCAGAAGCAGGTAAATTTTTTCGTGAGAATCCATCAGTTTACCAGGGTAATTCAAATCTGGAGTTATTTGAGATTAAGCTTCAACCTGGAACCAGTCAGTTTACGCTCAAATTTCAGGGTAAGATTTTCCATCAGGTTGAGGAATACGGAGAAGAGTACGCGCGCAGCTTCAGTTCATCACCCGGTATTATCTCCCGGGAAGGAGTGTTCTTAAGCGGATCCAGCTTCTGGTATCCTCATTTCGCCGATGAACTGGTAACTTTCCGAATGGACGTTGAATTACCGGCAGGCTGGTCATCAGTCAGCCAGGGTGCACGTACAAAACATTCTACCGGAACCGATTCCTGGAACGATACATGGGTAACTGATAAACCGCAGGAGGAGATCTACCTCATATCAGCTGAATTTACCGAGTACGGCCAGGCTGCAGGCGCCGTAAATGCCATGGCCTTCCTGCGCCAGCCCGATGAACAGCTTGCACAGAAATACCTGGATACGACTGCACAGTACCTTGAGATGTATCGAGGACTTCTCGGCCCCTATCCTTACAGCAAGTTTGCACTCGTTGAGAATTTTTGGGAGACCGGTTATGGTATGCCGTCATTTACACTTCTTGGCCCCAGGGTTATTCGTTTTCCTTTTATCCTCCATTCCTCTTATCCTCACGAAATCCTTCACAACTGGTGGGGTAACGGTGTATATACTGACTACGAAAAAGGCAACTGGGCGGAAGGACTGACAACGTATCTTGCCGACCATCTTATAAAGGAACAGAGGGGGGCGGCTGTTGAATACCGTCGTTCTGTTCTGCAGAAATACACAAACTATGTCACCGCTAATAAAGATAAGGACTTTCCTCTTACCAAATTTCGTTCCCGGCATAGTGCAGTTACTGAAGCTGTAGGTTATGGTAAGACTATGATGCTGTTTCACATGCTCCGGCAGCAGCTGGGAGATCAGGCTTTTATCAAGGCACTACATAAATTTTATCGAAAATACAAATTTAAGGTTGCCTCTTTTGACGATGTTGAAACAGTTTTTGATAATGTAAATGACGAACCCCTTGAATCCATGTTTGAACAATGGGTAAAGAAGGCCGGCGCGCCTTCTCTGCGAGTACGTCAGGCTGCTGCGACACCACAGGGTGATGGTTATGTATTGTCAGCCATTATTGAACAGACTCAGGAGGGAAAACCCTACCGATTAGAGATTCCGGTCGTCATTCATATGGAAGGTGTTGCTAAGGCATACCAGACAAGCATTGATGTCAATGCAAAACAGTATCATTTAGAACTCAATTTCCCTATGCGACCCGTTCGCCTGGATGTAGATCCCGAATTTGACGTTTTCCGCACATTAGATCACAATGAAAGCCCACCTGCATTTAGTCAGGTCTTTGGAGCCGAGCAGGTACTGGTTGTATTACCCGCGGCAGCGTCTGAATCAATTCGCCGTGGCTATCATGATCTAGCGGAAAGCTGGCAGAAAGGCCGTGCTGTGAACATGGAGATCAAGCTTGATAGTGAACTGAATGGATTACCGGCTGATCGTGCAGTCTGGCTGTTTGGATGGGAAAACAGTTTCCGGCCAATGATGAAGAATGCACTATCCGACTATGACTTCTCAGGCAAGAAAGAGACAGTACATATCGAAAGTATGGAGTTAAAACACGATCAACATGCCGTTGTTATAATGGCCAGGCACCCGTCTAACAGCACACATGCTCTGGCCTGGCTTGCTACGGATAATGTGGCGGCAATGCCAGGTCTGGGAAGAAAACTTCCCCACTATAACAAGTACAGCTATCTTGGCTTTACCGGTGATGAACCCACCAACGTCTTTAAAGGCCAGTGGCCGGTTGTCAACTCACCCATGTCAATTGCCGTTTTACAAAGTGATGGCAAGGAAGTTGAGCTAGCGACAGCCAAAATGGCGTCACGTGCTGCACTTGCACAGTTGCCTCCGGTTTTCTCTGAGATGAGAATGTTAAAGGATATTGAATATCTCGCTTCTGAAGAACTGAAAGGTAGAGGCCTCGGCACTCCCGAATTAGATAAAGCGGCTGCCTATATAGCCAGGCAGTTTTCTGATGCCGGTCTACAACCTTACGGGGATGGGTCCGATGGTTTCTTTCAAACCTGGACTGAACAGGTAGATATGCCTGGGCGTGATGTTGTTACTATTAAGAACGTAATAGGTATCATTCCTGGTAATAATCCGGAGTGGGATGGGCAGAGTGTGATTATCGGCGCACACTACGATTCTCACGGCCTTGGTTGGCCTGACGTTCTTAAAGGCAACAAAGGTAAGATTCATCCCGGTGCCGATGACAATGCCAGCGGAGTCTCTGTCTTACTGGAATTTGCACGACTGGTTGGTAAAAAATGGCAGCCTGAACGTACGGTAGTGTTTGTTGCCTTCAGCGCCGAGGAGGCAGGAAAACTCGGATCACTGCATTACATCAGGCAGGCAGAGAAATATCCCATCTCTAAAACAATGGCGATGATCAATATCGATACAGTTGGCCAATTAGGCAAAGATGCACTTACCATATTCGGTAACTACTCTGCACGCGAATGGGTACATATCTTTCGTGGTGCTGGTTATGTAACCGGTGTTCCAATCAAACAGTCAACCTTAGATACGGGAAATGGTGATGAGAAGAGTTTTATCGACGCAGGTGTACCATCAGTACACTTCTTCAGTGGTGCACGCGATAACTATCATCGTCCAACTGACACTACTGATAGAATTGATACGGCAGGCCTGGTCAAGACTGCTGCCATCTTGAAGGAAACAGTTGAATATCTCGCAGCACGACCGGAACCCTTGACCTCAACACTGACTGCGTCAAAAGACAGTACAACCCAACAGAAAGAGCGGTCACGGACGAAGAGGAAAGTCGTTTTGGGTACTGTTCCGGACTTTGCTTACACCGGCCAGGGTGTCCGCCTTGACGGTGTTACTCCTGATACACCGGCATGTAAAGCAGGCCTTCTGGATGGTGATATCATTGCGCGTATCGGAGATACGGTAATCGAAGACCTGGAAGCCTATTCCGACATCTTAAAGTCGTTACAGGCAGGTGACGAAATTACAATCGTCTTTATGCGTGACAATGAGGAACTCTCTGTCACTACGAAGGTGGTTGAGAGATAATTCGGTAAATTTATTACCTCAATCTACCCAATCGGCTATAAATATATTGGTTTCATGCGGTCTGCTGTTGTTGCGATTTGAGGCAAAGACCAGTTTCCTGCCGTCATGACTGAACATGGGGAAACCGTCGAATGTCGGATTGTACGATAAGCGCTCTACTTCTTTAGTCTTTATATCAACCATATACATCTCAAAGTTCCGATGTTGAGGGTCATCCATGTTGGAGACAAAGATAACCTTCTCGCCGCTTGGATGGAAATAAGGGCCGAAGTTGGCTGCGCCGTTACTGGTCAGCTGAATCGGTTTGCGCTCCTTCAGGTTCATAATATAGATTTCAAGTTTACTCGGACGGATTAAACCGTTTTTGAGAAGACCTACATAATCTGTAAGCTCTTCTCCCTGAGGCCTTGAAGCCCGCCAACAGATCCATTCTCCGTCAAGAGAAAAGAAAGCACCTCCATCATAGCCTGGGGTATCAGTCAACTGTTCAACATTGGAGCCGTCCGGGTCCATCAGAAACAGTTCCAGATCTCCGGATCGCACTGATGTAAAGATTATTCTGTCCCCTTTGGGTGAATAAACCGCTTCGGCATCATATCCGGGTGTGTCAGTCAGGCGGACAAGGTTTGATCCGTCAGGGTCAGCCGTAAAAATATCAAAACTTTCATATAACGCCCATACATAACCCTTTGACATGTCCGGCTTGGGCGGACATTCATCTCCACCCAGATGTGTCGATGCATAAATTATCGATTTATAGTCAGGGGCAATAAATGAACAGGTAGTGGCGCCCTTACTTGATGACACCATCTTCACATTGCTGCCATCTACATCCATAGTAAAGATTGCGTCACATTGCAGGTCATCACGCTTTGACTGGAATATGAGTTTGTCTGCATTATAAGAAAAGTAAGCCTCGGCATTCTCTCCACCGAAGGTAAGTTGTCTGATATTTTTAAAATGCGTTTCACCTTCAAAAATGGTAACTTCTGCCTGCCTTTCACTGGCTACAGGCTTTTTTTCGGAAACAACGGTTTCTGTCTTTTCATTAACGCAGCCTATTAAAGACAGAGAAATTACTATAGAAATAACAAATGACTTCAATTTATGTCTCCTTATTGAAAATTATTAATATTATGAAGGAGTCAATTTAAACGATTTCTTTACGAATGTAAATTAAAATTTAAGCAATGGACTGTAATTCCTTAAATGAATGTAAACTTGACAAAAAATTATGTTGTTGTTAACATTAACTTTAACTTAAATGAAGTAAAAAAGGCCGATATCTTTAAATGGACGTCATAACAAATGTTAATAAGATGCAGACAAGGGTACTTTCGATCAAGGACAGAAAAAAATCTATTGGGTTTGTACCTACAATGGGTGCATTCCATGAAGGCCACGTCAGTCTGATCCGCAGTGCAAGGAGTGAGAATGATGAGCTTATTGTCAGCATATATCTGAACCCCACGCAGTTTGATAACAAGGACGATCTTGATAATTACCCTCACCAGTTAGACAAAGATATTGAGATTGTTGAGAGAGAAAATGCTGATGTGGTTTTTGCACCAGGTAATGAGGAGATGTATCCGGAGGGGTTCTGTACTTATGTGACACAGGGAAAACTAATAGATTCTTTGTGCGGCAGATTAAGAACCGGACACTTTAATGGTGTGACTACAATTGTAACGAAGCTTTTTAATATAATCAGGCCGGACAGGGCATACTTTGGCCAGAAGGACTATCAACAAAGCGTTGTTATAAAAAAACTGGTTGAAGACCTGAATATGAATATAGATATCAAGGTCCTTCCTACAGTGCGTGACGAAGACGGCCTTGCCCTTAGTTCAAGGAATAAGCGATTAAACCCTGAAGAACGCCATAGCGCACTCTGTATTTATGGCTCTTTATTAAAAGCCAAATCCCTGTTTGCTTCCAATGTAAAAGACTCAAAGGAAATTATAGAAGAAATGACATCCATCATTAAGAAAGCAAAACATACGAGGATAGATTATGTATCCATAGTAAATGCTCATACACTTGAAGATGTTTCGTCTATTAATGGAAAGGCTGTCGCTGCTGTAGCCGTGTGGATAGGAAATACGAGATTAATAGATAACTTAATTCTGGAATAAAATACCATGCTTAGAGAAATGTGCAAATCGAAGATTCATGCCGCAACAGTCACTGAATCAAACATAAACTATACCGGCAGTATCTCAATCGACAAAACGTTGATGCAGGAGACAGATATTCTGCACTACGAAAGGGTACAGGTATTAAATATCAATAATGGAACAAGGGTTGAGACTTACGTAATTGAGGGAGAACCTGACTCAGGGACTATATGTCTTAACGGAGCGGCTGCGAGGTGGGCATCCCCGGGGGACAAGGTAATAATAATATCATATTGTCTTATTGATGATGACAAAGCACGCAACTGGAAACCGAAGATAGTCTTGATGGACGAAAAGAATAAGATTAAGGAGGTTCTCTCCGATCCCCATTCCTGACTTCTATGATTAGAACTCTTTTTGAAATACCAATCCCGTTCACCGGCATATCAATTCCCATTTACGCATACGGCTTCATGCTTATGGTCGGATTCCTGGTGGTCATCTTTGTTGCACGTATCAAAGCAAAGAGTGAAGGCATAAACCCGGAAGATATATCCAACATGGGAATATACACAATCTTTGTGGGTATTCTGGGAGGCAGAACATTTTATGTGGTCCAGAATCTTGATTCATATAAACACAACATCCTGAGCATCTTTAGGATTTATGAGGGAGGGCTGGTTTTTTATGGGGGCCTGTTGGCTTCTATTGCAGCGATAATTGTTTACACGAAAATCAGGAAACTACCTGTACTAAAGACAATTGATGTTATCGCATATGCTTTTGCACTTGGAATAGTCTTTGGACGGATTGGATGTCTTCTTAACGGATGCTGCTGGGGTGATGTCTGCAGTCCGGATTTACCATGGGCGGTTACCTTTCCAAAATTAGTTGATGCAAACTCAATGATTAATGGCAGCCCTGCATTTCTGCACCATCTTGGCCTGGGGCTGGTGAGCGTGTCAGACACCCACTCACTTCCTATTCATCCTACACAGATATATTCGGCATTAGGCAATCTCTCGATATTTTTCATAATAAACGCCTTCTTCAAACATCGCAGGAGAGAAGGGGAGATTACGTTAACGTTCTGTGCACTATATTCCGTAATGCGTTTTATTGTTGAGATCTTCAGGGATGATAACCCAGCACTCTTTGATGGCATGACAATATCACAAAATGCCAGTGTATTAGTCTTTGTTGCTTCGGTTACGCTTTTCATAATCGGAAGGGTTAAGCTGAAAAGGGCAGTATCATAGTCGAAGACGTAATCCATATCAGGAGAAAAGCATGTCAATATTCGTGGATACGGCAGATATTGAGCAGGCAAAGGCTGCAAAGGAACTTGGCTGGGTACGAGGAATCACCACCAATCCAATCCTTCTTGCAAAATCCGGTAATTCTGCAGCCGATACACTGCAACAGCTTGCAGGGCTGAATATGGATTTCTTGTTTTACCAGCTTGTTTCTTCATCCAGGGAGGATATGCTGAAAGAGACCCATCTTGCAAAGGAGATTGCAGGAGATCAATTGGTACTGAAAATCCCTCCCTCCGAACAGGGATTTGAGATTATCCGGCAACTTCCACCAGAAATCCCATGTTGCATTACGGCTTTATATAGTG
>CAZPAM010000008.1:0-11009 GCA_964584595.1 uncultured Candidatus Scalindua sp.
TTGTGTAGAATATTCTTCACAAAAGTTCTGGCGCCTCTGGAGAATACAGGGATTGCCTTGGGCGCCACCTCCATTAATCTGATCAAACCGCCCGAATGATCCGGTTCTGTATGATTGATAATTATATAATCTATATCTTCCGGCCTGACTAACGATCTTATTTTTGAAATAAACTCGTCAACACAATATGCCTTTACCGTATCTATAACAGCTATCTTCTCACCGCGAACCAGATAGGAATTATAGGTTGTACCGTACTTGGTGGGTATAACTATGTCAAATGTAACGAGATCCGGATCCAACACACCAATCCAATAAACGTCTTCCTTAATCTTGACTGGTTGTTCCATTTATTCCGCTTCCTTTTGCAGATGTTTGTGTTCTAATTTACGTGGAGTACTTCCGGTGCTTACCGACCATTTCTTTGGTGGCCTTATATCATCCATATAATGCAGCATTTGCTGCTTGTCAAGCTGGGCATATATTTGGTTCCATACACAGGGTATATCTTCCGACACTTCACATTTACCTCCCATCGATCCTCCACATGGACCGTTGAGTAAACTTTTTGAACACCTGCTTATGGGACAGAATCCACCCGTTTCATCCAGCACACAATCTCCACAACCGGCACATCTTTCCAGGAATAATCCCGGTTCTACGGGCGCTCCCATAAAGGTGGTATTAAGTCCGGGAACTACTCTGACCGGCGTATATTTTTCTGCTAATGTCTGCACTCCCACACCACAGGCAATAGAAACTACTGCATCATAATCATTAACATAATTACCTACCGGTTCTACATATTCCTGTTCACACTGTCTTAATACAGTTTCTTCCCTCACCTCAAGCTCCCGGCCGTCTCTTTTTGCTGCAATGCGTAATTTTAATGCAAGCTCTTCAACCTGTTTCTGGCCGCCTGTATGGCATACGGTCACACAATCTCCACATCCTATTACACAAATTTTACTGAAGTCTTTAACCAGGTCATATACTTCTTTAAATGGTTTTGACTCAGCAACTATCATAGCTTTTCTCCCCGAAAATGTTTAAATTTATGTGAAACCTATATATGCGCAATAATAACACAAAAACAATGGAAATGAAGTAAAAAACCAGTAGATTATTATAGCCGCACCCGTACAATACTTCTGACCAGGAGCAAAAGTTTGTTTCAGGTTTTGATTTTTATGCTAGAATGCGGCATGAAGGATGTAGTTTATTTAGTTTTTCTCTGGTGCCTCTTTGGTTTTGCACACAGCATTATGATCTCACATTTCTTTAAAGAGATATTAGTTAAGTTCACCGGGAAGGCATTCGAAACGTATTTCTATAGAATTATTTATAATCTGATATCGCTTGTTATTTATTTAAGTATTGTCTGTTTTATTAAAAATCGCACAGAAACATTTTTGCTGCCACACCCCTTAATATACATCTTTACCATTATAAGCCTTACAGGGTTTCTGGTTGCGGTTATTGCCTTCTTCCAAACGAACGTACTGGAATTCCTGGGGATCAAGCAGATATGGATATTTTTTACAAAAGGGAAGAAAGAATCCAAAGAACTTTTTGGTTATGATAAATTAGTTGCTAATGGAATGTTTCGATTTGTGAGACATCCAATGTATTTCGGAGTTGCTCTGGTCTTTCTGTTTAATCCTTTTATCAGCACACTCACACTGACAGACAGGATTTGTGCAGTAAGCTATCTTGTTATAGGGTCGTTTTTTGAAGAGAAGAGAATGTTAAGGGTTTTTGGAATCAGGTATAAACTTTATAAAGAAAATGTACCAAGGTTTCTTCCTTATAGATTTACACACTCACCAAGCCACAAAGACATTAATGTATAACCCATAAACAATATATCACCTTTGTTACAGATTCCTTCCAATACTCAATTCGTAAATCCTTATTCTGCAGAACCTTCCATAGCAATCTAAAAGCGGAAACATTTACCCACAAAACGTTGAATAAATAGACAAGGCAATAAAAGTAGAAAAATAGAGCTGCGACCCGATGATTTTACCAGTAAATCCATAACAGATAATGGACTAAGCATATGACTATGTTGGTTTACCTCGTTATTAAAAGTAAATATCAATATACACTATCTTATTATTGACTTGATACAATATTTAGTATGTCAAAGATTATAAAATGAAGTAAATTAACAGGCTCATATATATGCACTTACGGCATATCCCTTCCCTGGACCTCTTATTTCTGTACATATAAGACACTTTAGGCACGGTTTTAGCAATATAAGCCGTGAGCGTATAGATGCAAGCGCTGAAAATGTCTGGCAAAAGCATATACAACATGGTGTTGTCGCTTATCTTAACAGACAATTTAGTAATACCCATTGGCTTAATTAATTACTATCTATAGCAAAAAACCATACAACTTCAACAATGAGTGAATATACAGCAATAACAAAAAATGCTTTAGTTGCAAATACAAAATTAGCGTTTGATTTGTTTTTGAGAAGCGACGTTGGTGGAAAAACCAGATATATATTATTCTGCCGCGCAGATGATCATTTCAGTGCTAAGAGGCAAGAGGAATTACTAAGCAAAAATGCAGAAAGACTTTATATTTCCAAAAAAGATACTGGCAAATACCTCAGATATCAGGAAGAAAACCTTAAGAGTATTATTGATGATAAAAATAAAACTTCTTTAGAAAAATCAGGTGCGCTTTATCAGGTCGCAACAAACATAACAGAAGATCTTTTGGATAACCCGAGATCCGGTGAACATGTAGATCGGGCTTCAGCTTGGGTATCTAACTCAGTTAACCACATCCTTAAGAATGAAAACACCTTTTCCAGTTTCCTTGAAGTCATCTCTAAAGATTACAAAACATATACACACTCTATAAACGTAGCAGTAATGGGGCTACTCTTTGGTAAACATCTTTCCCTAAATCAAGATGAGTTGGATTGTCTCGGGACAGGCCTGCTTTTGCATGATATAGGCAAGGTAGTAGTCCCTCCGGAAATCATCAATAAAACCGGCCGTCTTACGAAGGAAGAGTTTAATGAAATGAAAAAGCATCCTGAAGCAGGACTGGAAATTTTAGAACCAAGGAAAAATGTTGATTCACGGTGTTTAGAAATAGTCATTCAACATCATGAAAACCATGATGGAACAGGTTACCCTTACGGAATTGGAGGTAGTGATATCCATTTATTTGGAAGTATTGCACGAATACTAGACGTATATGACGCAATGACAAGTAAAAGATATTATGCAGATGCGAAGAGACCTTTTGCTACACTGGTGGAAATGAAGTCAAATATGTCAAATTCTTTAAACGGAGAATTATTTAAAGAGTTTATTTCATTTCTGGGACCCACAGATCAACGAGAAAAAATTAGAACTAGCGACACATTATATAAGCTTCCATCTTTAGCCAAATAACATACTCTGTCATTTCTATTTGTATTCCAAATGTCACGTAACCTTTAGAATCCGTATTCTTTACAATCTTGCAAGGGTAATCTAAAAGCGGAAATATTTACCCACAAAACGTTGAATAAATAGACAATGCAATAAAAGTAGGAAAATAGAGCTGCGACCCGATGATTTTATCAGTAAATCCATAACAGATAATGGACTAAGTAGATGACTCTGTTGGTTTACCTCGTTATTAAAAGTTAATATCAATATACACTATCTTATTATTGACTTGATACAATATTTAGTATGTCAAAGATTATAAAATGAAGTAAATTAACAGGCTCATATATATGCACTTACGGCATATCCCTTCCCTGGACCTCTTATTTCTGTACATATAAGACACTTTAGGCACGGTTTTAGCAATATAAGCCGTGAGCGTATAGATGCAAGCGCTGAAAATGTCTGGCAAAAGCATATACAACATGGTGTTGTCGCTTATCTTAACAGACAATTTAGTAATACCCATTGACTTAATTACTTACTATCTATAGCAAGAAACCTTATAGCTTCAACAATGAGTGATTATACTGCAATAACAAAAAATGCTTTAGTTGAAAACACAGAATTAGCATTTGATTTGTTTCTGAAAAGCGATGTTCATGGAGCAGTCAGATTTATATTATTTTGCCGTGCAGGTGATCATTTCAGCGCTAAAAGGCAAAAGGAATTACTAAGCAAAAATGCAGAGAAGCTTTATATTTCTAAAAAAGATACTGACAAATACCTCTTATATCAGGAAGAAAACCTTAAGAGTATTGTTGAAGACAAAAATAAAACTCCTTTAGAAAAATCAGGAGCACTTTATCAGGTCGCTGCAAACATAACAGAAGAGCTTTTGACTAATCCAAAGTCAGGCAAACAAATTGATCGGGCTTCAAAGTGGATAAATAACACAGTTAACCACATCTTTAAGAATGAAAATACCTTTACCACCTTGTTTGAAGTTACCTCTCACGACTACCATACATATACACATTCTATTAATATGTCAGTAATTGGATTACTCTTTGGCAAATATCTTTCCCTAAGTGAACATGAGTTGGATTGCCTCGGGACAGGTATGTTGCTGCATGATGTAGGCAAGGTAATAGTCTCTCCGGAAATCATCAACAAAACCGGCCGTCTTACGAAAGAAGAGTTTAGTGAAATAAAGAAGCACCCTAAAGCAGGACTGGAAATTTTAGAACAAGCGAAAAACGTTGATTCACTGTGTTTAAAAATAGTCGCTCAACATCATGAAAACCATGATGGATCAGGTTACCCTTATGGACTTGGAGGCAGTGATATCCATTTATTCGGAAGTATTGCACGAATTATTGACGTATATGATGCAATGACGACTCACCGGCCATACGCACCTGCAAAAAGACCTTTTGCCGCACTGGCAGAAATGAAGGCAGAAATGTTATATTGCTTTGACAAGGAATTGCTGAAAGAGTTTATCTGGTTTCTGGGGGCAAAGGATGCGCGTAAAGAACTTAGAGGTAATGACACTGTGATTTCGTCTCCGTCTTTAGCAAAATAAAAACACGTTATCCTGCCACTCAACTCCATAAAGACCTTTATAAATTACAATATGCTTATGTACAAAAGGGCAAAGATGGAAAAGACAGTAAAGTAACAGGCAATAGTAGCCTTTGTCAAGATATGTCCTGTTTTCTTCGATGTCAGGTAGAAAACATAAACAGTTCCTATAAAACCCGCAAAAATAAATAATAGCTCAAGCGCTGAAATATTCCCTATTTTATTAGTAATCAGAACTACATGTCCCGTTGGTTTGTAAATATTGGTTATTTCCAATAACATCCAGAAGCTTGCCTTAAGCTTATCCCAATAAAATGCGAGATGACCCATAAGCGCCAGCGGAATAGCTGCATATCCAAAATCCGCAATCCTTCTTTTTGCATTATCAAACGAAAACCCACTACATACATAATCAAGAGATCCAATCAAAACAAACGGCATTGCAGATACAAAGATGAATATTAGTGTATAAAGTACAGTTTGACTGATCCCAATAATGTTGTATAAAGATTGAAATAACCCTGAATCTATACTAAGAAGGCTTCTGTACTCGACTAAAAGTATACCTAATAATGATAACGAAAGGAATGAATCAGCCAGAGTTCTATTAGACAATTCGGCTATGTCACTTCCTGGTGCCTGAACATTGACTTTTATTGAACCGTGGCTACAATTCTTATAACAGTTCATACACAAAACACAATCTCTACCACTTTCCAACCCATAAGGATGTAAAAACATCGGGCAGCCTTCTATTAACCTCGTCCCCAGATAACAATCATGAGTCTCACATTGATTCAGACATACACTTCTATTTGCCTTTAAAGAAGTTAGTGATGAAAGAGAATAAGTTCCAATCAAACCGCCAAGCGGGCAAACGTATCTACACCACACTCTCCTTTCATAAAGAAGGCCGGAAATAACCGCACCGGAAAGAATAAATATGATTAAAAATGCCGTTAGTATTGATGATCGCGGCATTATGGTCACACCTTCCAACCAGAATATTAAGAGAATCATCCCAATAGTGATATACCTCCCGTATACAACAAGTACCTCCGGAATCTTAAGATTAAAACATTTTAAACGTTGTACCCAGTCACCTGCCGCAGCAAAAGGACAGACTCCGCATAAAGATCTTCCCGTTATCAGGGTTATTAAGTACACACCAAATAATCCGATAGACCACAAAAATACATTCACAAAATTCAAGAGACCATCTTTGTGCCCCAGGAATAACATACAAAGTATAATTATGAGAGACATAAAGCTCAGGATTTGAATTCCCTGTGGATAATATTTACTTTCGAAGAATCCCTTAATTGCATCCACTGAAAGAATATTAAAAGACCATTTCTTTTCTCCCCTTGGCAAACCAAGAAATATCTGTTCAGACGTAACAGTATTCCCTTTTGCAAGGAAAATGGCTCGCCTTATAACGTTCTCAAGCTCAACTACATTTCCAGGCCAATCGTAATTCATCAATCGCCCCATTGCATTGTCAGACACATTTTTTACATCTTTGTGTAATTCCCTGCTGAACTTCTCAAGTAAGTGTTTTGTAAGCATCGGAATACTGCGTTTCTGGTTTCTAAGAGCCTTCAATTGATAAAAATTCTTACCTAAGATATTATAAAGTTTCTTGTCAAACTTACCCTGCTCAAGAGAGGAAACGCTACCTCCGGTCACAGATGCCACAATCCTGGCGTTTGAAAAGATTTTATCGCTTCCATTGACACGATTAAATTTTCCTTCCTGTATGTAATTTAATAATTTGATTTGATTCGCCTGGTTTAAACTATCCACATGATTCAGAAAAATCGTCCCGGAATCAGCCAATTCGACATATCCAAGACGTGTTGCAATATCATCTATCTCAACACCTTTACCAGGAGAGGAGGCTTCGCTATTATCTTTTCCCATAGCATCATCGCAACTTATTACATAATCACTCTTTTCATATCCAAAAAGCTCCTCTCCCCATGAATTCTTGTTAATATCTCTACAATCTACCTCTACAAAAGGCCCTTCGGAACGATTGCTTTTATAATGAGTGATTTTTGACATAGGAATTTTGCCTGTCCCATCTTCACCGGCTATCAACACGGGATCATCAATTAAAGCCATGGCATTGACGAAGGCATTTATTTTATCGATGTATTTACCTTTACCCACAAAACCTAAACCTTTAACATCCTTTCCACCTCTCTCTCTCTCTGAAATCTGTACCCTTTTTTTAAGTCGTGCGTGTGAAATTGCAAGGGCAATGTGGTTTGCCAGTATAGACAACCCCCTGATATCTTCGTACGCATATTTTCTTTTATCAATAGTCTGGATATTAATTGCACCAATTAAATCTTTCTTGTCGCCTAATGGTACTGATAGTAGTGACGACAAACGTTCCTCATGGACTTCAGAAAAGAATTTTACCCTTGGGTCAGTGTGTATATCTTCAAGTGCTGCGGGTTCACCATACCTGACTACCCACCCGGTAATTCCTTCATCTAACCGCATTCTTATTTTCTTTATTGTCTTACTATCAAATCCTACAGCCGCTTCTAATATTAGATTATTAGAAACTGAATCAAGTAAGAAGATCGAACAGGCATCTGCCTTCATTTCTTCATTAACTTCTTTAACAACCATAGATAAAATCTTACTGATGTCTTCCTCTAGATGGAAAAGCTTGGTTACTCTGTTTATTACATCCAGTTTTCTCTCTTTCTCAATCGTATCTTCAAATTCCTCAACTATCTTAATATTTTTCTTCTCAATGAAATCAAAGAATGTTTTCATTCTCATAGAAATAACCCTGCTTAGATAAATGCTCAAGTCAGGATTTTTTTGAATCAGCTCTTGTATGTCATTTTTGTAAAGCACAAAGAGCTCAACATCTTCTTTTACTTTTATGGTTGCCAGGTATGGTTCATCGGTAAGCAGTGAGATAGTTCCAAAGCAGCCCCCTTCCTTGAGAATTGCCACAGTAATTTCCTCTCCGCTGCTATCAGTTAAAATCTCTATTACAGATCCGGTATGAATTATATATAAGCAGTTACCTTTGTGGCCTCTTTCGCATATTGTCTGACCGGCCCCATAATGTTGGACCTGTAGCTTTGAAACAATCTTTTTTAAAAGATTACTGGACAACAGGGAAAAAGGTTCGTAATCCTTTAAAAAATCTCTTTTTTGTTTGAAAAAACTAATATTTTCTGTCATTTTATTTTTAACAACTAAACCAAGAGTTCTTTAGATAGAGCAATTTGGCATAAGTAATTTTGTGTTAAGTGATTATGACTGTGTTTATAGCCTTATCGTTATCCTACCTCATTAAATAATGAAATAAAACAAAAATATACATAATTGCTCACTAGCGGCGTCAAATATTTCATAAATATCTGACATCAATAAACATAATCATTAATACTCATGGTTTAAGATTGTTTTGGTTGAAATATATCATTATTAAAAGCAATAGAGCAATTCAACCTGAAATTACAACCAAATCAGAAGAAAAAGTTAACAATTTTCAGCCAACAAAAAACAGAAAATCTCTTGACGAAAATGTGTTTTGATGTATAATTCCTTAACAATTTTGATTTTTCTGGCTAACAAAACATCTCAAGTTGAGAGGGATGATATTAGCCACAATTTTTATTTTATTACGCAATATCTGCCATTTAGATAGTTTTATTTTTTAATTTTGAAAGGAGAGAGGAATGTTTAATAAGTTGAAATTTGCATTTGTATCGATCATGGCTGCAGGGTTACTTTTCTGCATAAGCAATGCATCTTATGCTTATGATAGAGGCGGTGAGTGGCCACCTACAGAAGGAGGAACAGTCATCTTTCAGGTTACAGCAATGGGTTCACCAATTGGAGATGCTGAAGTGAGTGTTGGAGATGCTTCTGGTACAACAGGTCAAAACGGAAACACAGTTTTTACGGTTGAAAGCGGTTCTCATACAGCTTCAGTTGAAGACCACCATGGTAATACAGATAGTAAAGAAATTTATGTTCACTCAGGAGAAATTATTCAGGTAACATTTGATTTAGGCGCTGCAGGCCGTCCGGCTAGCGGAAGTCATTGACTCACACTTACTTTCAGTAAGAACTAACTACAGGCTTCAGGGTTCAAGCTTAACCCTGAAGCCTTTTTTTATTTAACAAACATTCCACAAACCCCATTCTTAAAAGTAATCCTTTCAAACAATCCATCCCCGTGTTAAGCGTTTTCTCCAGACAGCTTTAAAAAAGCAGCAATACATATCACAGTTGATTTATATCCAAGCGTTAGTATAATGAACTCCGATGGAGAACAGAATGGATGTGGAAGCAATTATAGATAAGATCCGCAATGCTGAAGATGTTACATTAAAACCCATAACAGATATTGTGGCGCTTAAGATATCCAAGGGCCCGTATGACGGGGAACCGGAAAACAATCTCATTAAGGCTGAAAAAATAACGGCAGAATATATTTCAGAAAATTACAGCACTCTGGAGGAATTTTACGAAGGTTTGTCAAAATCAGGTGAAGGAATCAAGGGAATACAAACCTGTGCAGATACCATTTATCAATACTATACCGACAGTGATCGTCTGAGTTTTGACACAGTAAAGGAAAAAATAAGCAGTAAGAAAGATATAAGATTAAAGACAATTGCTGATCTGGTTGCATACAAAATAGCACAATGCTCAGATGCCGAAGGTGTAGATTTGGATTCTATCTCAGCTCAAACTTTCGTAGCTGAATATATTTCAAGCAACTTTAAAAACAATAAAGAACTTGAAGGAAGGATATCAAAATTAGGGAAAGACGTGAAAGGGTTAAATGCTTTTGCTGATATTGTGTACGATTTTTTTCTCCATAAAGACAAATGAAGGCCATCTTTGTACATCTATCCGGAAGCAAGAGAGGTAAGACCGAATCTTTTGCAGACTCGAAAATCGGTATCGGGACAGACTCTTCGTGTAATCTAAGGTTTAACCTGCTTACTGATAAGAACACATCATCTCTTCATGCCGAAATAAATCTGAAAGATTGTGATTACATCCTGAAGGATTTAGACAGCTCCAAAGGTACATTTGTAAACAACAGGGTAATAAAGGAAGTTGTTATTCATGATGGTGATCTTATTGAGTTTGGTGATAACGGGCCAAGGGTACGTTTCAGAATAAAAGCTGAGGAAGGAGATGTATGTAAGCCGTTCAGAGAAATGCTGGCAGATTCCATGGATCTTGCAAGAGAGCCGCATAAAGGCAGAAAACTGATTACGGCAACGTCTTTTCTCAAAAACTTACTGACCGAAGCCTTTACACAATCTTCATTCAAATTCAAATTTGTTACCCTTCTTATTTTCTTCCTCACAACTGTTGGAACAGGTACATTATTCTATACCATTTACAC
Source organism: uncultured Candidatus Scalindua sp. (assembly GCA_964584595.1). Classification (GTDB taxonomy): domain Bacteria; phylum Planctomycetota; class Brocadiia; order Brocadiales; family Scalinduaceae; genus Scalindua. Next base: position 10,399 of record CAZPAM010000008.1, read on the forward strand.
CAGCCTGACAGAAACAACGAAAAGAGTGGAACTGTTAGAATTTGAAAGCGCCATCGGCGAAAAGATAATCAAGGATTTCAGTAAAGGTATCTGCCTGATCCAGTGTTCTTTTTCGTTAGTTGACGAAGTATCAGGTGAACCACTGAAAGCATGGAATAGTGAGCGTATACTGACTAATGATCTAACCGGCACAGGATTTATAATCAACAGGAACGGTAAGGTATTAACAAATCGCCACGTCGTAGAACCAGGGTGGAATCAGCCGGGAAGTTTCATTCCTGCAGAGCCGGGTTTAAAACCCAGGATCGAGGTATTAAGAGCTTTTTTCCCGGACGCAAAAGATCCTGTTCTGCTTAAATTGGAAAAGGTCTCTGAAGTAGCCGATGTTGCCTTGTTAAGTTTTGTGCCTGAAGGTATGGATATCCCTGTACTTGAATTGGATATGAGCGGTATGGATGCAATAGAAGGAGAACCAGTCGTCCTGTTAGGTTATCCGGCCGGCATGAAGGCTCTTTTCGCAAAGACTGATCCTGAAATTGCAAAAGAAATATCAAGATTACCATTTTTAGAGGCCGCTCAAGAACTTTCAACCCACCACCTGATAAAACCTA
>CAZPAM010000008.1:11068-21404 GCA_964584595.1 uncultured Candidatus Scalindua sp.
CCTATATCAACCCAGGGACATATCAGCGACGTCTTAAACGAAAGAATAATCTACGATGCATTGACAACTGTTGGCGGTAGTGGCGGCCCACTGTTTAATAATAAAGGCAAGGTAATTGCCATAAATTATGGTATCTTTCGCGGTTTCAGTGGTGCAAACTTTGGTGTCCCCATAAAGTATGCTATAGAGTTAATAGAAGATGAAAAACATTAATACGATTATATTTGATATGGATGGAGTGGTTGTAGACGGTATGCCCTACCACATCCAATCATGGAAAGAGGCATTGTCAACTATAGACATGTCTGTATCTGACCTGGAAATTTACCTGATGGAAGGTATGACAGGCAGGGAAACAATGGAAATATTTGCCAGCAGAAGCAAAAGATCTCTTTCAGATGAGACTGCTGAAAAGGTGATTAAACTTAAACGCAAGATATTTAAAGATATATTTACAGTAACATTAATGAAGGGTATTAAGGACTTTCTATTTGAATTAAAGGATCGCCGGTACAACCTTGCACTGGTAACCGGCACTCGTTTAGAGGTTGTGAAAAAGGTTTTACAGGTGGGACTGAACGACATCTTTAAGGTTATTGTAACCGGAGAAAGTGTAAATAAGGGAAAGCCTGATCCTGAACCCTATGAAAAGGCCGTAGAAGAACTTGGTACCAGGAAAGAAGATTGCATAGTAATTGAAAATGCGCCGGCGGGTATAACTTCTGCAAAGAGTGCGGGCTTGACATGCTTTGCAGTACAAACTTCACTTCCGGAAGAATATTTAAAAGATGCTGACAGGATATTTCAAGACATTGATGACGTCTCTAAGTTTTTGTTAAAGTGATGAACAAGGCAATAAACTTTTCTTTGTATTTTATTCTTTTTATCTCTTTTCCCGTAATATCTGAAGCATCACAAATAGATTTTGCCTGGAGTACACCCGAATTCCTCTCATATGAAAATGATTCGGAAGATGAGAAAAAATATCTAATCTGGTGTTACTCAATAAGAAATACTATTGATAAAGAGATTACGGTACCTATAGCAACTTGGCTGACAACTGACACAAAAGAATATTATGAAGATGAATACATTCCTGAGATTGCAGAGAAAGTTTCCGATGGAGTGGGAGAATATATCAGTGCGGATGAAATGAAAGGAAGATTGGGTCCTAGAGTTACCAAAAAAGGGATTGCAATATTTGAAGGCATTGACCCTCATGCGAAAAAGATAAACATTTTTGTGACAGGATTGTCACATATCCTCTTCTGGAAATTAGGGCAGGTAGATTATGCCTATAAAATTACTTATAAGAAATCCGGTGATAAGTGGAAACTGGAAGAACACGGTTTCACAAAAGACAGTTCGCATGGAAACTATACCAATAAGCTTGAGTAACAATTAATGTTAATTCGGTAATTCAGAAAACTTGTTGACGATACTCATTGGAAAGTTTTATGAGGGCATATTCTGTACTTTTTCTTTTAAGAGTCTTCCGGATTTGAATCGCACAACTCTTTTTGGAGGAACTTCTACAGTTGCACCTGTCTTAGGGTTTCTTCCAATCTTAGCCCCTCTTTCAACTGTAGTGAGAATACCAAAGTCCCTGAACTCTAAACGGTTCCCTTTTACAAGTTCTTCGGTACATAACTCCAGGAAAAGCTGGATTGTTTGTTTAGTAACTATTTGCGGGCTTTTCAATTTCTGGGAAATAGCCTCAGCTAATTCTCTCTTTGTTATTGTGGCCATATTCTATTTACTCCATTAACATTTACAATTCATAAAATCATACTTATTATACACATAAGTTTAATTATGTCAATAGCTTTGAGAAAAAAGCCACTTTTTTAACTGGATTTTTTTTGAAGAGTACATTTATATTAACTTTATAAAAGATAAGGTTTTTAGGGTTCTATCATGAAATTCACCGAATTCGTACACAAGTATAATAAAACAAATAACTTCCCTTTCTATATAGTAAGCGGGAATGAGTATTTCTTAAAAAAACAGGCTTTAATAGAGATAAAAAAGCGGTTTTCTTCTGAAGGAGGAGCTGAGCAGAGCTTGATCGAGTTTAATGGCAAAGATACCAATCGTAATCCTGCGGGTAATCTGACAGAAGGTAATAATCTGAAAAAAGCCGGCCCTTCAACTTTGTTTAATGATATCATTGATGAAGCCAAAACCACTCCCATGTTTGGAAAACACAAACTGATAATAGTTGAGAATGCTGATACACTTCTTGGGAGAAACCAGGAAAAAGTTATAGGCTATCTTAAGAATCCCTGTAGTGTTAACAGCTTAACATTAGAAGTCCTATCCATAGACAAAAGGACAAAATTGGCAAAGGCCATGGACGGCAAACAAGGAATACTCATTGAGTGTGATAAGCTTTATGATAAACCTGCACCCTGGGAGACTAAGAAACCGGAACATGATAGTGAGTTAACGAGATGGATTGTCATGCACACCAGGAATTTTGGCAAAATCATAAATCTGAAATCTGCTTTCTGCCTCCTGGAGAAAACAGGAAACGACCTGGCAATTATTAATAATCAGATAGATGCATTATCAGTTTATACAGGTGAGAGGAATGAGATTACCATAGAAGATATTCAAGATTTGCTAGGCGTCAGTCACAGGGAGAAACTTTATAATCTACTCGATGCAATTGGCATGAAGGACACTATCTCAGCAGTAAAGATGGCAGAAAACATCTTCGATGTTGGAATGGAGAATGAGCGCAAGAATATCACTTATGATGCAAAGTCAATTGCCATCACAATAGTAAGTTCATCACATAGAAGAATGAAAGATTTATGGAAGATTTTGCGGGTACTGGATAAGGGTGGAAGCAAAAAAGAGATTTTAGAGAAACAATATGCTCCAAGGCCATTTGTTGACAAATTTATAAAACAGGCTCAGAATTTTAACGAAGAAGAAATGCCTGAAAAATGGAAGTATATGTTAGAAGCAGATTTGTTATGTAAAACCAGCCGGCTATCGCCAACCCTCATAATAGAACAACTGATAACTAAGTTATGTATGTGGCCGAGAAAAGAAATAGAAAGTACTAAAAACTAAACGCTACATTTAAAAGTATGTTTATTGTGTTTATGCGCTTTTACGAAGCTTTTTAGGCATAAGCTGGGTTTTCCCGGTTACGACATCAGGCGTAACGACATAAACAGCACCTTTGCCCTCTGTTGGCAAATCATACATAGCATCCAGCATAAAACCCTCAAATATCGAACGCAGCGCCCTCGCCCCGGTCTTACGCTCAAGGGCACTCTCACTTATCTCCACCAGGGTATCCTTTGGAAATTCTACTACCGCATTCTCCATCTCAAAGATCTTTTGATACTGCTTAACGATTGCATTCTTTGGTTCCAGCATAATCCTGACCAAGTCCTCACTGCCAAGCGGCATCAGTGATGTGATCACATGAAGTCTGCCGATAAATTCGTGTATCATACCATATTCTATCAGGTCGTTCATTTTAACTTCAGATAGAATTTCTCCCGTAGACTTATTATCTGCAATGTCACCCTTTGCGCCAAACCCTATTGCCTTTTTACCAATCCTCTTTTTTATTATATCCTCTATGCCGCTGAAGGTCCCGCCGCATATAAAAAGAATATCCTTGGTATCCATTTGTATGTACTGCTGTTCAGGATGTTTCCTCCCTCCCTGCGGCGGCACATTGACTATAGACTGCTCAAACATTTTAAGCAGTGATTGCTGTACACCTTCACCTGAAACATCTCGTGTGATAGATGCATTTGGGCCTTTTCTGGCAATCTTGTCTACTTCATCTATATAGACAATTCCCTGCTGCGCACGAGCCACATTAAAATCTGCATCCCTCAGCAACCTTAAAAGAACATTTTCAACATCCTCACCAACATAACCTGCTTCAGTAAAAGTAGTAGCATCCGCTATAGCAAATGGTACATCAAGAATATTCGCAAGTATTTTCGCCAGCAAAGTCTTCCCGGAACCAGTAGGGCCTACCATGAGGATATTGCTCTTTTCCAGCTCTACATCGTCATCGGTTACCTCTGAAGCTAACCTTTTATAATGGTTATGAACTGCCACGGCCAGAACTTTCTTTGCCATATCCTGCCCCACAATATATTCATCTAAACGTTCTTTAATATATACCGGGGTCGGCATTTTTCTCGTTAAATGTTTGCTGGTTTTTTCATTATCCTTCTGTATAAGCGTGAAGCAGGCCTCAACACATTCATTACAAATGTATACGTTGCGGTCTCCCTGTATTAATCTTTTAACAACATTATAATTTCTGCCACAAAATGAACATGACATTGCCTTACCTTTTTTATCCCTGGTTTTCTTGTCCATTTCAATACCTCGTTTAATATGACATTTAAATATAATGATAAATAAACCGGCTGGAATGCTAGCAAAAAACTTTCCAAAAATCCAGCTTTTTTATGCCGGCATTCCCACCAGAGGGGGATAGAGTATCCGCCTGTTTACTTTCACATACAATACCTTGTATTATTAATAAGTTTTTTAACTCTCTCTTGTAACTATACAGCAACTTGATCTCAAGAAGCGAAAGGGTCAAGAGCAGATAAGGGTAGTACATATTATTAATTAGTAATAATATTTCTTAAATCCTCAAACTCCTAACATTTCATCCACTGTAATCGAATCCATATCTGCAGCAGAAATATGTGCCCGCTTGTCATCCTTTGCTGAACCAACAGCAAGCACACGCATTCCACCTGCAATTGCAGCCTCCACACCCGCACTGGCATCTTCAACGACAAGACATTCTTCCGGTAACAAAGATAATCTCTCTGCTGCGATAATAAAGACCTCAGGGTCCGGCTTGCTGTTTTCGATGTCATTGCCATCTGATGTTGCATCAAAGCAGGTGCCAAGTCCTATACGCTCCAGAATTGTTGGTGAGTTTTTGCTTGAAGAACCTATGGCAATCTTAATTGATCGTCTTTTTAGTTCTCCAAGAATATTTTCAACCCCTGGCAGAATATCATCATGGGTCAGCTTCTTCAGCAGTTCTCTGAAATAATTATTTTTTCTTTCAGCAAGATTTAATTTTTCATCCTGAGAATACACTCTATCCGATTTCTCTAATACGATCTCAAGACTTTCCATCCTACTGACACCACGCAACCGCTCATTGATCTTTCTATCAAAACAAATACCTTCTTCATCAGCTAAACGCTGCCAACTTTGATAATGATACTCATCGGTAGAGACAATGACACCATCAAGGTCAAAAATAACACCTTTAATACCCATCTAATCCTCCTCATTTTTCCCGGTTAATTTAACTTCTTCCCTTTCATTCATTTTTATCTGGTATTCTTTGAAGGAAACTTTTATGGAAATATCCACCCCACTCAAGAAAACAATCTTATCACTAAAGACATCTACATGAAGCTTATATCCTCTCCAGATTATTTTATAAGATAATCGGTTCCAAACATCAGGCAGCCAGGGATTAAAATTAAGTATTCCATTCAGATCTATGCTCATTCCGCCAAAACCAAAAACAGCACATTGCCACGAACCACCATTAGATGCTGCATGAAGCCCCTTTGCAGTATTTCCCTGATTATCCTCCAGATCTGTATAAACTGTCTTCATAAAATATTTATAGGCATTCCTGGTATCTCCCACTTTAAGACCCATAATAGAATACATGGAAGGACTTAAAGAGGATTTATGCATACATCTCTTTTCATAATATTCATAATTTGTTTTTTTAGTCTCAAGATCAAACTCCTCTCCCAGAACTAAAAGCAGCATAACAACATCGGGTTGTTTTAGTAACTGGGTTTCATCCGGGTGGTCTCTGTTAACCCCCTCAGGCCAGACAGGCATGTCATTATTATCATATTCCAATATAACATAATCTTTTCGATTGAAATATCCTTCAAACTGTTCAATCAATTTACTATTCTTTGACATTGGAATATATATTTTTTCTGCAACCTTTGGCCACTCTACAATATCCTCTTTTTTTATATTCAACTTCTTTAACAATCTTTTATAAAACTCGATGTCTTTATTTTCCAACCAGGCGGCGATCTCGCTGGCCTTTCTCAGATTCCATTTTGCCAGATAATTAGTATAAACGTTATTATTGACATGTAGATGAAACTCATCAGGACCTATAACCTTTTTAATTTCATATCTGTCTTCAGCCTTATTATATTCAACTCTTGACTGCCAGAATAAGGCTGTATCAAGAAATATTTCTGCTCCATATTGTTTTAAGAATAATTCGTCAGCAACTGCCCGATTATATTCATAATAGGCGTAAGCAATGTCAGCGCTTATATGATACTGCTCATCACCAGTCCATATTCTTACCTCATTACCTTTTGAATCAACCCCCCATCTTGGCGTCTCCTCAACACCATCTGATGCAGATTCCCATGGAAACCTTGCACCGCGACAATGATGCAGTTCTGCATTCTTGCGTGCACCTGCAAGGGTATTATATCGATATAACAACAATGCCCTGGCACTCTCTGGATGGGTATAGGTGAAGAATGGAAGTAAGTAAATCTCTGTGTCCCAGAAGACATGGCCCTTATACCCTTCTCCATGTAACGCCTTAGCTGCAATACTCACATAAGGGTCTTTCTCATAAGCGGAAGAAGACATTTGAAATATATTATAACGGATACCCCGCTGTGCTTTATCATCTCCTTCGATTTCAATATCCGACATAGCCCAGATATTCTCCCATACAGATTGATGAAATTTCTTTTCACATTCAAAACCATCCTCTGCAAATCTTTCAAGATTTTCCTTTGCACTACTTAAAACATTTCCTTCACATTCTCTCGATGTAAAGGTAACACCATATTTATAGATTGAATAGCTTTCTCCCTTTGTAACAAATAGATCACAAACCTCTCCTGTAACATCTCCAGATTCCTTGTATTTCCTTGAATTAGCAAATTGCTCATCTCCGCAATCACAAGCAATGAGACTGGATTCTACAATTTCAGTATTGCTATCAATAGTAAAAGCATGCATTGCTAATCCGGGTTTCAGATCCACCCTTTTCTTTACCTGATAATGCCTTATTCTATTAGAGGGGTCATAAGAACCGTTAGCGACACCTCCATCTATCATACTCTCAATAGTAATCTTTCCGGAAAAGTTTATCGGCCTGATACAATATTCAGCAGCCCATCTATGTACATCATTCCTGCTGACAAACCGCTGTGTCTTTATCTCCAGCTTTTTTTTCTTTATCTCTACCTCAATCTCAGTATTTAGAGTTCCCGCCTTAATATCCAGATATCTCTTAAAATGATTAATTGTTAAACAATCTAAATCGCAAATCTCATTATCAACTAAGAAACGGATACCAATCGGGTCAGGACAATTAACAAGTTCACAAACCGGAGCAGTTGCTTTGTCAAATACCCCGGCGATAAAATTCCCCCTCTCATTAATCCGAGAGAATTCATTAAGTCCCCTCAGGCCTCTATAACCATTTGCCAGAGTGAAAATAGTCTCATATCTCCTGTTTAATTCAGAAGAATATTCTTTTTGCTCTATCCGCCAGAGATTTGACATTCAAATTCCTCAGGAAAAGTCCCTAACCTATCAACATTCAACACATTCCAATAATAAAGATATCCGACTTCAGTTATTACACCAAAAGTGAAAAATGTATTATATAAGAAATTACATTTGATCTCAAGAAGTGAAAGAGACAAGAGCAAATAAGGGTAAAAGCCACATTATTAATTGGTAATAATTCTGATGATTTGATATAAATCACAACTCATTGATAGTAAGATTACAATATCAAGGACTGACGTAAGGAGGAAGAATGAGTAGTAGTTTTATAAATCGTATTTTTCGAGCTGCCAGGCTTGATGTACACCTATATGAAGAAGTAGAAGCTGATAAAACCTCAATGCGACAGGCTATGCTGGTAGTAATTCTATCCGGTGTTGCTGCAGGAGTGGGAAGTATATCACATGGTGGGCACCTGGGAATTGCGGTTGGAACAGTTACGGCCTTAGTAGGATGGTATATATGGGCATTTCTTACTTATTTGATAGGAACCAAATTTCTGCCTGAACCCCAGACCAAATCTGATGTTGGTGAATTACTGAGAACAATCGGATTTGCAAGCTCACCGGGTTTGATTCGGGTATTTGGTATTTTCCCGGCAGTAGAAAAACTTATTTTCCCGGCTGCATCAATATGGATGATAGTTGCAATGGTTATTGCCGTGAGACAGGCGCTTGATTACAAAGGTACCTGGCGCGCCGTTATCGTTTGTTTGATAGGATGGGCTATCCAGATTGCAATTCTCCTGGCAATCTTCTCCTTCTTAAAGGTTTTACCGAAACCTGTTTGACTTCTACACAACACCACATGCTCTTATCTTTATGCCAACTTAATAAATCAGGCAACTTTCGCAAATTTCTCCATCGCCATATTCTTAATACTTTTGTAATCAACTTTTCCTGACGGCAGCATGGGGATAGAATCAATTGGCATGTAATGATCAGGTTGTGATAAATGAGTCAGTCCTAAACCGTCCAGTTTCTTGTTAAGTGACAGTTTGTCAGGGTTATTTTCCACTACAAAGGCTATCAGCTGTTCTCCCTTCTGCACGTGAGGGACATTCACTACCGCACACTTTCTTTTTTCATCTTCAGTATGTTCATCCAGGACATGAGATAATTTATCTTCGATGGGTGTCAAGGGGATCATCTCTCCCCCTATCTTGGCAAATCTTTTCAGGCGGTCAGTAATATACAGGAATTCATCTTTAAATTTCCCTATATCACCGGTAATATAGTAGCCATCATCAAAGGCCCGGGCGGTTAATTCAGGTGACTTATAATAGCCGCTCATAACATTAGGACCTTTAATGAGTATCAACCCCTCTTCTCCGGGCAGCAGCTCTTCATAACCATCAGCATTCACTATTTTACATTGGACGTCAGGCAGGAGTCGTCCCACGCTTCCATGACAGAAGTCATCCGGATAATTTACCGTAACACAGGAGCAGCTTTCAGTAACCCCATAGGCCTCAAGTATGTTTATGCCCAGTTTTTCATTGAATTTCTCCCTTACGCTTTCATTTAACTTCTCTGCTCCGGCAAATGCAAGGCGAACAGTGGAAACCTGCTCCCTCTTCCATCTTTTCATATAACCCCTGTAGAGTGTGCTGGTTCCCAAAAGCATTGTCACCCGATACCTGTGGACTATCTTGCCAAGCTTTTCATAATCAGTAGGATTTGGATGGTAAAAGGCTCCCATTCCCATTACCAACGGCAGCCAGAGACAGGCAACAAATCCAAACACATGAAAAAACGGCAAGGTTCCCAGAATCTTGTCTTCCGGAACAGGTTTAAAAACAGTACTATAGTTTTGAATAGTCACGTAAACATTTTTGTTTGTTAATATCACTCCCTTTGGGTGAGATTCCGAGCCGGAGGTAAAGAGTATAATGGCTGTCTTATCAGGTGCATCAAACTCCTTATATTTTTGAATCAAGGATTGGCATGATGTAATCTTGCAGGAAAAATAAGTCAGCAACTTGCCCAGCTTCGATGCCCTTTCCTTTATGTCTTCAAGGAAAACCATTCTTGGGTCTTCTGCAATCTCTGCCTTTTGAATGAATTTCCTGGAAGTAAAAATTGTTTTAACATCACAGGTATTCATCACCCAATCCTGCTCCTCCCTGCTTGCAATGAAATTTAAACCAACAGGGGTTTTACCTGCAAATGATGTAGCAATATATGCCAATGCTCCACCTACGGAAGCAGGAAACATAAGGGCAATATTTTCACCCTCAAAATTGCGAATATGTTTTGACAGGAGAACACTGGCGGTAAGTGTCTGGCCAAATGTCAGGGAGATTCCGGTAGAGTCCTCCTGAATGACTTTACCGAAATTCTTTTTTGCAGTCTTAATAAAGTTTTCTATAAGCATAATTGTCTCTGAACCTTATATTTCAGTAAAATCTTATTCTATTACCTCATACCCTTTTTCAATCCATGCCTCAATACCTCCAAGCATGTTAAAAATGTATTTATGCCCTTTTGATGTAAGGAATTCACAAGCCGTCTTACTTCTATTACCGTTATTACAATACACTAAAATACTTTGTCCTCTTTCGATCTCGTTCATTTTTTCTGCCAGGATCATAATCGGGATAAGGACGGAATCCTTGATATGAGACCTTGCATACTCCTCACCTGTTCTTACATCAAGGATAAGATCTACCTTATTATTATTCTGTTCATTCATCAAATACCTTGCTTCAGACACGGAAACATTATTAAAGATT
>CAZPAM010000008.1:21504-61262 GCA_964584595.1 uncultured Candidatus Scalindua sp.
ATTCTGTTCATTCATCAAATACCTTGCTTCAGACACGGAAACATTATTAAAGATTTTAAGCGCAGATGTTTCAAACGGGAAAAACCATACAGACAAAACAACCAGATAAGTAACAACCGAAAATATCATCTTTGCATTCAATAACTTTCTCATTTCTTCCTCCAGGCCACTTCTTCTTTTTTATCTTCGATGGTAATTCCCAGCTCACTTAACTTGTCTCTTATTTTGTCTGCCTGTTCCCACTGTTTGGCTTCCCGCAACTCATTTCTCGTATCAATCAATGCCTTTATTAAATCCTCCTCCATTTTATAAGCATCCGCATCATCGGAATCGTGTTGAACCGTTTTTTCCGGGACTATTCCCAGAACATTGCCTCCGTAAGTCCTGTAAAAAGAATCAATTCCTGACAAGACCCCTTCGCTGATTTCCTCATCAGAGTTAAGCAGGCTGTTAACCTCCTTGCTTAAATTGAAGAGAACGGCTAGCGCCTCTGCCGTATTGAAATCCTCATCCATAGCTTCTTCAAAGGAGTTTTTATAATTTTCCAGCTTCCCCTTCCAGTCCCCGGTTGCCTCAGCCCCTTCATGCCCTGATGAACCCAGCCTTTCTCTTAAATTACGTATTGTATTGTGCAATCTCACCAGCCCTTTGTCGGCAGCTTCCAGCGCCTCGTTGCTGTAGTCAATCGGACTGCTGTAATGAGTATTGAGAACAAAGAAACGTATTGTCAAAGGTGAGAATTTTTTAAACGCATCCTTAAGGGTAACGAAATTTCCCAGTGATTTCCCCATCTTCTGCCCTTCAACTGTTACCATATTGTTGTGCATCCAGTAACGGGCAAAAGGCATTTCATTGGCAGTCTCACTTTGTGCGATTTCGCACTCATGATGAGGGAAGACATTTTCAATCCCTCCGCCATGAATATCAAACGTTTCGCCCAGATATTTCATAGACATGACCGAACATTCAAGATGCCATCCCGGAAACCCAACACCCCAGGGACTATTCCATTTCATAATATGTCCGGCTTCGGCTTTCTTCCAGAGTGCAAAATCTGCCGGATGTTTTTTCTCCGGGTTTATCTCTATACGTGCCCCGGACTCCTGCTCCTCCAGTTTCCGCCCTGAAAGTTTGCCATATTCTTTCAGTTTTGACACATCAAAATAAACAGACTTGTTTGCCTCATAAGCAAATCCTTTATCAATCAATTTCTCAGCAAGTTCTATTTGCTCCGGAATATGGCCTGTTGCACGAGGTGAAATGTCCGCCCGTATGATATTCAATGCATCCATGTCTTCATAATAGCTTCGCATATACATTTCAACTAATTCCATAGGTTCTACCTGTTCGAGCTTGGCCCTTTTCTCAATCTTATCTTCCCCCGCATCTGCATTATCCGTTAAGTGCCCGACATCTGTAATATTTTGCACATATCGTACCTTATAACCAAGATGCCTTAGATAACGTACAACCACATCAAAACTAATATAACTCTTGGCATGTCCAATATGAGGATGGTCATAAACAGTCGGGCCACACACATATATCCCAACTCTACCCTCCTTGAAAGGTACAAATTCTTCTTTCTGCCTTGTCAATGTGTTATATATTTTTAATGTCATAGATTTTATTGTATTAAGTGTTTAAAGAGGCAGTCGTTCTTCATCCTTCATTGCCGGAACTCTTAACCATCAAACCTGTTTTTGGTTGTATAAGTTAATGTCGTGTTTCTGCCAGCCTTTTTTGCCTGGTAGAGGGCTTGATCTGCATGAGCTAACAAATCATTGGCTGACTCTGCATTATTACTGAATGCAATGCCGATACTGACCGTTATGTGAAATTGATTTGACTCATATTCAAAGAGATGCTCGGATACCATCTCACGAAATCTTTCATATGCTGCATAAATACTACCTCTGCTTACATTCGACAGGATTACGGCAAACTCCTCTCCCCCATAACGACATGCAATATCATTCCGTCTGACATGTTCCTTGAGTATCTTTCCGATCTCTGATAAGACCATATCACCGGCAAGGTGGCTGTGAATATCGTTTATATCCTTGAAGTGATCCAAGTCCATTATGACAAGCGCCATCTCAGCCTCATAACGGTTTGCCCTTTCAAACTCCCCCTCCAATGCTTCTATGAAGTAGCGACGATTATGTAATTTTGTTAATTCGTCTTCAGTAGACATTTCTGCCATCTTTGCCTGTGCCTTTTTCACATCACTTCTGAGGCGAGCCCTTTCAAGTGTATTATTTATAACCCTGGATATGGACTCTATGTTGATTCTGTCTTTTGGCAAATATTCATAGGCACCTGCTTGTATCACCTGTGATACAAGCATCTCATCGCCTTGTCCTGAAATAACGATTACAGGAGTTTCTATTCCTTCTTTCTCAGCCTTTCCGAGAAAATCCAGACTTGTTCCGTCTTTCAGGAAATGGTCCAGGAAAATCATATCAAATTGGTTTTGTCCCAGCATTCTTAATGCATCTTTTATATGCACAGCCCAGAACATATTGATAAGACCCTGGTCTCCTAAGAGTGTCTTTATACCTTCAAATACTTCCTCTGAATCATCCACCACCAGTATATTTATTTCTCTACTAAAGCTCACAATAGAAGAACTGCTGTCATAGGATGGCATGGGATCAGAATAATTTACAGTCCTGATTTTATTTGCTATTTCAGATATCTTCCGGCCCGATTCTTTTATCAGGCTTATATATTTAACAGTCTTTTCTCGATTATCACTATATTTTTCCATTAACTCCACATTGTCCAGGAGAGACGACAGTGGTTGATTCAGCTCTTGAGCATTTGCTCCCAACATCTGAAGCAACACCTTGAGACGTTCTTCTTCAATAAGAGCTTCCTGCTGTTCCAGGATCTTCTCGTTTGCCTTATTTAATTCTGTGTTAGTTTTCTTTAAGTCTTCCTTCTGTTTATGCAATTCAAGAAATATATTAACTTTGCTCTGCAAAATATCCGGATCCAGTGGTTTAAACAGATAATCCACTGCTCCTTTATCATACCCCTCGAATACGTATTTTTGTTCTTTGTTGATTGCAGTCACAAAGATAATGGGAATGTGCTTTGTCTCTTCGTTTCCCCGCATTAGTTCGGCAGTCTCAAATCCATCCATATCCGGCATCTGAACATCGAGGAGAATAAGCGCAAAATCATGTTCTAACATTAACGCCAGGGCATCATTACCACTTGTAGCCTCTACGATATTCAAGCCGGGCCGTTCCAGAATCTTCCGGAGTGCAAGAAGATTTGCAGGTTTGTCATCTACAGTAAGAATATCCATTTTTTTCTGTATCGTTTAATACGTTCTAAAATAACTATCGACTGTGTATTATATTATGTACTAAGCCGCGTATTATACTACTCTTATCTTTCACTTTCAAGTTTTCTAAGGAAAGGCCCTATATTTTCGAGGGACAGTACATGATCAGGCTTAACAGCCGCTATGGCCGCTTCAGGCATATCCGTAACTTCTGATGTTTCCGGTGATTGTACAATAGTAAGGCCGCCAGCTTCCTTTATTTTTCTCAACCCCTGACTGCCATCTCTATTAGCACCAGTCAGAATAACCCCAATAAGCCTCTGTCCATAAACATCTGCCGCTGACTCAAAAACCACATCCACAGATGGGCGTGCATAATTAACAACCCCTTCCACAGACATGGAAAACGTACAGTTATCTTCAATTAGTAAATGATAATTCGGCGGTGCCACGTAAACTACTCCACCCCTGATCTCTTCTTTTTCATCGGCTTGCTTCACACACATTTTACACTCATTATCCAATGATTTTTCTAAATAACCATCTGTATCTTTATGCCTGTGCATAACTATAATCACAGATAATGCGAAGTTTGACGGTAAAGCTGAAAGGATAATTTTAAGGGCACTCATCCCCCCGGTAGAAGCACCTATTACGATTGCCTTATATGTGTTGCAAGTTACAGGATGTGAGTTACGCTTCAATCTTTCACCCTTCCTTAACATACTAGATGAATTTGTTCATATAATAAATTGTCAGTAAGAACTAAGCCATACTCTCCTACAACTCGTCAGCTTTTTTTCTATAAATTCTTTCATGATCAGCTACATTTTCAAAATCATCCGAGAATGATGAAAACCTTACGGTTTCTTTCGTGCCCAGACAAAGAAATCCTCCCGGGCGCAGACTTTCAGAAAAAAGCCTGAATACGCGATCCTGTAAATCTCTATTAAAATAAATGAACACATTCCTGCAAATTATCATATCCATTTCGCCAAATACACCATCCGTCACCAGATTGTGATTAGAAAAGACAATATTTTTCTTCAAGGAATTGTCCATTATTGCATTGTCATATCGAGCGGTATAATAATCCGCAAAAGATGTAAGCCCGCCTGCTTTTCTGTAATTGAGGGTATAATCCTTCATCCTGTCAATTGCAAAGACTCCGGATTTGGCATTGCCAAGAACAACATCGTCAGCATCTGTCGCATAAATCAGGGACGTTTTGTACAATCCCTCCTCCTTCAGCAGAATTGCGATGGAGTAAACTTCCTCTCCACTGGAGCAGCCGGCATGCCATATCTTTATATAAGGATGTTTCCTCAGTTCAGGAATTACGATTTCCCTGAGCACCTTGAAGAAAGATGGATCCCGGAACATCTCAGTAACATTAATAGTAAGGTCTGAAAGTAATGTTGCAAAGAATTTGCTGTCGTAAAGTAATTCGTGCTGCATCTCAGAAATTGTTTTGAAATTTGACTGAGAGAGTCTGTAACGGATACGGCGCTTTAAGGAGGCCCTTGCATAATTCCTGAAATCATAGCCATACTTTTGGTAGATCGCCTGTAATAGCAGGTCAAACTCGATATTCTCATTTTCGTTTGTTATCTCCATAACAATCTAGAACTGAAAGGGTTTTTTGTCATTTACATGAATTTTACAAAATTATACACCTGACGATAATCATGTCAATAGGATGCTCTCATACTCCTATAACTTGCACGTCACACTATTCACCTGCTACAGAGAATATATTATCAGTCTCACCGGTCTATGCACGACATCTAAAGGGTAATATTAAAAAGACTTAAGTGCCAGATTTCCATTGACAACTTAATGTAACCGTATAAAATCATCTATGAAGTTTACAATATATTAAAGTTAACAATACCGGTTTTCAGAAGCTATGCTGTTCCTGGCTCTGAAATTGGATAACCATCCCTGTCTAAACAAAAAGACAGAACAAAAAAAGTAAAGGCTGGAAAGATAGTATGGAAAAAACAAAACACTCAGATATTAGAAATACACTTAGACTCAGAGAGGAACCTGAACTATGGAGAATTATCGGCAGCAGTAAAAAAATTAAGGATGTTCTCGCAAAGATACAGACTGTCCTGGAGAGCGAAGTGCCGGTAGTTATTCAGGGAGAGACCGGCACAGGAAAGGAACTGGTTGTAAAAGCAATCCACTATAGAGGGCCAAGAAGCAAGCAGCCCTTATGCACTATAAACTGCGCAGCGATTCCTGAGAATTTACTGGAAAGTGAATTAATGGGACACGAGAAAGGTGCATTTACAGGAGCAATCCAACAACAAATAGGTAAGCTTGAACGTGCAAACCTGGGCACTCTGTTTTTGGATGAAGTAACGGAGATGCCTCTTGCCATGCAGGCAAAGATCCTGCGCGTAATCGAAGAACAGGTATTTGAAAGAGTGGGTGGAAACAAACCTATTAAAACAAATGTACGTATTATTTCTGCAAGCAATAAAGATATGTTAGGCGAAGTTCATTCTAAGAGCTTCAGAGAAGATCTGTACTATCGTATTAACGTCTTTCGAATAGACATACCTCCATTACGTGAAAGAAAAGAAGATATTCCTGAACTGGTTAATGTCTTTATTAATAGATTTGGCACTCTATCAGGCAAAAAAATAAATAAATTAGATAATCCTGTTATGGATAAACTGATGAATTACAACTGGCCCGGTAATATCAGACAACTTCAGAACAGCATTAGAAGGGCTATCCTGATAACAACCAATGACACACTACTTCCGGAACATTTTGATTTCCCGGACCTTGGTGAAAACGATTTAAGAATGGTTGAATCTCTTGAATCAGGACTATCTACATTGGAAGCAGCGATGAGAAGAGGCGAGGTACTCCCCTTAAGTGAAGTCGAAGAAATCTTTATTCGAAGAGCACTGAACGCAACAGATGGCAACATATCAGCCGCAGCAGAAAAATTAGGTATCGGCAGATCCACAATTTATAGAAAGATGCAGGAACTCGGGATTAACACTGAGGATTAACACCATTAATTAGTAAGGGAGAGAGCGTAATATCAAACACTCAACCAACCAAAACTATTATGGCTTTGTCCTGGGACTGGCAATTGCTGCAATCATATCCTTATTATATTTCACAGGAGTATTCAATGGTCTCGAAAGGCTCTTATATGACTGGCGCCTTACAAGCAACACACTCAAAAAAACTCCGCATGTACCAAAAATAGCCCTGATAGGTATCTCAGACAAAGACATGGAGCGGCTTGGCAGATGGCCCTGGCCCAGGAACCGCTATGCAGAGTTAATATACTACCTTAAGGAGGGAGGCGCCGGTGCCATTGCCTTTGATATGTTCTTTGACCTGCCTGATGTAGAACATATCAAAAACGATTTAGCATTATCAGAGGCTGCAGATGACGCTAACTCGATTATTTTCCCGGTCTGGAGCCCTACCACCAACCTTTTCAGAACAAGCCCGGAAGCTGGAATATATAGAGGAAGATTAAATAAGAATATTGACATAATCGCCAACTCAGCAAAAAGGATAGGCCACCTAAACGTATTTTATGATAGTGATGGCGTCGCAAGAAGAACTCCCATCCAGATAGCCGCTGCAGGCGGCAATGAAAGTTTTATACCACTTTCTCTTGCCCTGTTTCTCGAACAAAAGGGAATTGATCAGAAACTTGAATTACTTCCCGGAGATTCATTAAAAATAGGAAACATGCGGATACCTCTTGATTCAAAGAGCTGTATACCAATTAACTATATTGATTTCGAGAAACAAGTTAATGTCTATCACGGAACAAATATTAAGTGGATTGAAAAGCTTGGCCAGGAAAAACCCATAACCTTATATTCTTTTTATGATGTGTCTCCACAGAATGAAAACAGAGTTCCGGCAGACCAATTCAAAGACAAGATTATTTTTATTGGAGTTGCAACTCCGGGGTCAGAACAAGACGTCCACGTTACACCATTCGGACGCAAATTTGGCATATTTATTCAGGCAAATCTTCTTTACAATTTTCTGGCAGACAGACTCATCACTATTCAAAGACCTATCTACACAATCTCAATATTAACGGCATTATCCATAATCTTCAGCATTTTAATCTTCAGGATACACATAAGGGGTAGCGCTTACCTGTTGATCGCCGGCGGCCTTCTGACTTTACTTGCAATCTCAGGAATAATATCCTTTGCAGGATTTATATTATTTCAAAAACTAAACCTGATGATAGACATGATTCCATTCGCGGCCATGTTTCTAATGCTGATAGGAACCTGCCTGGTTGTAAATCTAAGTTCCGTCAGCAGCGAGTCCGCCATGAGAGACATGCAATTAGACCTGCTTCTCGAGGTTGGTGAAATTACAACATCCAAAGATGGATCGGATCAATATTCTCTGAAATCCTATCAAGAAGACATCAAGATTACGTCTGCCCTCGCAATCCCGGCCAGACCACCGTTAGAATTATTAGAACCGATAAAGAGAATAACTCACTGTGAAGCAACTGCCCTGTATATCCTGGATGAAGATACTAAAGATTTTGCGTATTCTGGATTCTCAGGTATCGATGAGTTAAAGGATGGTTCACAAAAGATTGCCGAGGTTGTAAACAAATGGATCCAATCTGAGGCAAAGCCTGTCTGGGTTGAAAATGTATCACAACATCCGGATCTATCACTCGTAAACAGTAGCAACTTACGCTGCTTACTGGCCGTTCCTCTCAATGTAAAGAAACAGACAATAGGCGTACTTTATCTTTATAATAAACTAACATCAAAGATATCACCTTTTGCAGAATTTACATCCGAAGAACTGAGGTTAATATCTTCATTCACTCACCAGATAGCTATTGCCATCGAGAATCACAGACTATATGCAGATATACACGATATCTTCCTTGATTACATCAAGTCTATTGCAGCAGCGCTTGACGCAAGAGACGCATATACACACGGACACTCCCGCCGGGTAGCAGATTTCAGCATTGGAATAGGAAAGGAGTTAGGGCTATCGGAAGGTGAATTAGAATTTCTGGAACTCTCTGCCACTATTCACGATATTGGAAAGATTGGAATCGGTGAAAGTGTTTTAAACAAACCCGGTGAGTTAACAGATGAAGAATTTAAGATAATACAATCACATGTTGTCAAAGGCAGTAAGATCCTGGAACCCATGTCCCGGTTGCGTGCCTTGATGCCAGGCGTTCGGCATCATCATGAGCGCTATGACGGCAAGGGATATCCGGACGGTTTAAAAGGTGACGAAATCCATCTTGTTGCCAGGATCATATCAGTTGCTGATACGTACGATGCAATGACAACCAGCAGGGTTTATAGAAAAGGGCTTCCAAAGGAAGTAGCTTTTAAAGAAATCGAAAAGGGTGCCGGAACTCAGTTCGACCCCAAACTCGCTTTAGCATTTGTTGACTTTATGAAAAAGAATACAGAAACGACAAGTACCAAAACTTAGACCAAATCTCTGTGGACATACCAACATTCCCGCCCTACTCCATCATTCGGGCAATGAGACTCCCCTACTATTATCAGCAATAATGTCTAAAAATTGTGCATTATTGCCAAATACGCCCATAGGTTTATGTATAATAATAGCAGAAATAATATAAGATAAATCTCCCACTGCTTCAGACAATTGATGATAAGTGGTTTCCATTAAACCGTTTACCTGATAAGTTGTTCCCTGGATGAATTTAGAAGATCATGCCTTGTTAAATGGTATAAACTTTGCGAATACTAAGCTTTGCGTATATTTCATTTAGGGATGCAGACTCTTAGCCAGTCATTCTAAGATTATTTGAGAGATATTTGTCATGTGGAAGCAGGAATACAAAAATAGAAACAAAGGTTTCACGCTTATCGAACTGGTCGTAACTATCAGCATAGTCGGCATATTATCAGGCATAGGCGTTGTAGCCGTCGGTAAAATAAGGGGCGCAAATAACCAAACACAGTGTGTGAGCAACCTGAGGGGAATATCTCAGGGTCTGCAATTGTACTATAATGATTATATGTCCTTCCCTGATGATGGTTATCCTGACGATGGCGATGATCTCTTTCCGCTTTCTACCGACCTTGCCGGCTACATAAATAATAAATCTACGTTTGTATGCCCTGAAGATAGCGATACAACAAGTACCGGCAACTTTGCAAGTTATGATCCATACTATGTGGCAAGAAACGGCCCTTATGATACTGACGAACTTGCCATAGGCTGTCCACGCCACAGAGGAGGAAATAGTTCAACAAGCTCATTCTCCACGGGTGCCACAGAAATAACAAGTGTTGGTACTGTACATGATAAAAACTTACAGGAGATACCACCAGATGGAACCACAGCACAGAGAACTATTAGCAGTGTAAACGATGAAATGAATTTTGCTGATGGGAGCAAGGTTACAGTAACAAATGGTTCAGGAAGCTATGGCTGTATCCTCGTACAATCTGTCCAACTGGCTGATGGTACCTTGTACAGCATAATAAGGGTAGAGGACAATGGTACTATAGATGTTAATGTTACGGCAGGGTCTAAATTCGAGGTTGTTACACCGAGTGCAATCGTAGGCGTAAGGGGTACAGAGTTTACTGTTACGACCAGTGCTAATGGCAGCGTAGCAGGTTACCGGACAGATGTAGTCCTTACCTCCGGGATTGTAGTTGTAATGGATCGTGAAACGGGCAAGCCGACTACATTGAAGAGCGGCGGTACAACATCTACGACCACTGGAGATGTGCCACATCATTCACACTGGCATACTCATGCAGATGGTGAAAGGCACAGTCACGAACATCCATCCCAAAACCAGGCTCACCATGGAAAACCCTTAGCAGGAACTGATGATGATAGCGGTGGTGGTGGTACAACTATTTGTCACAAACCTGGTACACCTGCTGAGAAAACTATGGAAGTAGACGCCTCTGCCTTAGATGCACATTTAGGGCATGGTGATACCGAGGGTGCATGCCCGTAAAGTAGCAACGATTAGTCTTATTTACCACCCTGATTGGTTCCAGCCACCAGAATTAAGCTTTTTTACTTGAATATTTCACTCTCTTGAGATAGATTAAAATAGAACTCTTTGAAGATCTCTAAACAGGAGTATATTATATAATATCTATCGTGGCAAGGAGGCCTAAGTGAGATTCGGCGAATATTTAATCAAGAAAGGCAAGGTCGAAGAGAGCGAACTGGAAGCCGCTTTAAAGTTTCAAAAGGAAAAGCACATAACTCTTGGTGTACTGGCTGTAAGAGAAAACTTGCTGAATAATAAACAGTTGAGTTCGATTCTGGATAATCAGAGAGAGAGAGGCGGCCTCTTTGGAGAAATTGCAATTGAATTGGGATTCTTGAATAAGGGCGAGGTTGACAAACTTCTAATATTACAAAAAAAATCACGTAATCTTCTTGGTGAAATACTGGTCTTATACGGGGCCATCAATAATGAAGAATTGGAAGATCAATTGAGACAATTTCATGAAACTGTTGGAAGGAAGGAGGACACCAATAGTTGAGAATACCAATATCAGACAGAAGTACACAACTGTTCCAAACAACTTCTTTCATTAAACTATTACAATCACCGTATTTCCTGTAGTAAGTTGTAAATTGATAAGGAGAGAGAAAATGAGTAACCACAAAAAATCTGATGAAAACGCCCAGTTGAATTCGACTGACGGGAGCGGTTTAGATAAAACCTCAGAGAGTCCTACGGAACACGAGCTATTTAAAGACTTTGATGAAAACCGTAGAAGTTTTTTGAAAAAACTACTTATCTCAGCGGCTTATGTAACACCCGCTGTATTATCATTCTCCATGAGGGAATCAGAGGCAAGAAGACGCAGAAGGAGACCCACAAAAAAAGATAAGAAAAAGAAACGAAGACGTAGGAGATAATAACAACCAGCATGCCTTCAGCTAATAATATCGTTGCAAACATATAGGGTTGCCCACCATCCAAATAACTTAATCTGACAAGTTTGGCTGGTAAGTAACCTTTCAACAGTAATCCTTTCAAAGTAAGACTAATAATCCAGGGTCGGAATTATAACCAATTCGGACAGGGTCCATCCAGTCAACAATCTTAATAATATGAAAACTAAACAAATGTCTCTGGGGCAAATGCTTAAAGCAAGGGGGGTCATCACTGAAGAACAGCTAGGCAAGGCACTGGAACAACAGAAGAAGCTATCAATCAGATTGGGTGAAGCGTTAACAGAGATGGGCTTTGCAAACGCCGAGGATATAACACGCAGTCTGGCGGAGCAATTTGACTTTCAAGTTGTCAATCCCATGGCTGCTCCCATACCGGAAGATGTCATAAACACAATCCCGAAAAACATTGCAAAAAAACATAATATTATACCTATCGCGAAACAAGGCGGATCAATCATTATTGCCATAAGTGATCCGCTTGATATCAGTACACTGGAAGATCTGCATTTCACTCTCAATATTAATGTAGAATGTGTACTGGCAACAAAGAATAACATTGAAGACGCTTTTAAGAAATATTATGACAAAGAAAGGGATGTCTCTTTTGATGGCTACCTGGACGGATTTAAGTCAATACTTGATGGTGCTGATAAATCACTTGACTATACAATTGGTGCTGATGAAGAGGCAGAGGCACCGATTGTCAAACTTGTTACATATATAATTGACGAAGCCGTTAAGACCAGAGCCAGTGATATCCACATTGAACCATTGCCAAGCAAAACTCGTATACGATACAGGATTGATGGTGTATGTCAGGAAGTGCATTCAATTACAAACCGCATACATGAGGCCTTGATTTCCAGAATTAAGATACTCTCACATATTGACATTACCGAGAAAAGAAAACCTCAGGATGGACGTATAAGCTCAGAAGTTGGTGACAAACCAATAGATATCAGGGTTAGCACAATACCAACTACCTGTGGTGAAAGTATTGTAATGAGAATACTGGAAAAGTCCACAGTACTTATCCAACTGAAGAGCATGGGATTTTCTGATTGTGATTATGACAACTTCAAGGGCATATTAAAGAAGCCAAACGGTATCTTCCTGATTACCGGACCTACCGGCAGCGGCAAATCCACAACTCTTTATGCTTCTTTAAATGAAGTAGATCGGTCAGAAAAAAAGATAATTACCGTAGAAGATCCGATAGAATACAACATTTCAGGAATCAACCAATGTCAGGTAAACGAGACGATTGGCCTGTCATTTCCCAGTATACTCCGTTCTGTACTTAGACAGGACCCTAATATAATTGTCATCGGTGAAATCCGAGACGCCGAGACAGCAGAAATAGCAGTTACATCGGCATTAACCGGACACTTAGTCCTGAGTACGCTTCATACAAACGATGCACCCTCTGCCATAACAAGACTTGCCGACATGGGGATAAAACCTTTTCTTATATCGTCATCAATCCAGGCAGTCCTGGCCCAACGTCTGGTTAGAGTTATATGCCCAAAGTGTAAGGTTCCACACAAAATAGAAAAAGATGCCCTGGCAGCGCTTAATATAAATAATAATGATCTTGGAGATACGGAGTTTTCCCGTGGTACAGGATGTGAACATTGTAACAGAACAGGCTACCGCGGAAGAAAACCAATTTTTGAACTCATGTGCATAAATGCAGAAATCAGAGAAGCAATATTTAAAAGCAAGGGGACTCATGAATTAAGGAAGATTGCACATTCTAATGGAATGTCTACATTAGCCGAAGATGGATTAAGACTGGCACGTGCACAAATCACGACACTGGAAGAAGTAATGAGAGTCTCTGCATTAGGTTCTGATTGAAGTTTAAACAAACACTATTTAACAAAAATATTTTATAAAGCTTCAGAAATAAATTAATATGGCAACAAAAGAAGAGAAAAAGAAATTACTGGGACAGGTATTACTGGAAAGAGACCTTGTAAGCGAAGAGCAGCTGAAAGAAGCTCTCAACGTACAGGAAATAAATGGCAAGGCATTGGGAGAAGTGTTGGTAGATCTTGGTCATACGACAAACAAACTGATCATGGATGTAATGAGCGATTATCTTGGTATGGAGATTATCGACATTGAAGATGTAGATTTTACACAAGATGTACTGGACAAGATTCCACATTCTATAGCTCATCTTTATAGAATCATCCCGATAGCGTTTGAAGAACCTGTAATTACAATAGCACAACAGGACCCGCTGGATATACAACAAATAGATGATCTCAGATTTTTGCTAAAGTATGAAGCAAAGCCCGTCTTAGTCGAAAGAGAAGATGTTGTAAATGCGATAGATAAGTACTACCCCGGCGGACAAGAATCTGTAGAGGAAATCCTGGACAACTTTCAAAATCGTTTCTCAATTAAAGACGATGGCGATAATAGAGAAACAATAGACATAGAACACCTGCAGGAGATGACGGATGATACACCAATAAAAAGTTTTGTTAACTTGATACTTTTGCAGGCAGTCGTAGTCAAGGCAAGCGATGTTCATTTTGAAGCATTCGAGAACGAATTCAGAGTACGTTACAGAATTGACGGTGTATTACGTGAAAAAATACCGGTACCGCCGCTTTTCGCAAGCGGAATCATCTCAAGAATCAAGGTTATGGCAAATATGGATATAGCAGAAAGAAGATTACCGCAAGACGGCCGCATCCTCCTGAACATAAGGGAACACTCAGTTGACATACGTATTTCAACATTACCTACAAGTTATGGAGAAAGCGTTGTCATGAGGATGCTCGACAAGAGCTCGGTTTCACTTGACCTGAGCAAGTTGGGTATGATGCCGGACAATCTGAAAACAGTTAAACAACTGATGCAAAAGCCAAACGGAATTATTCTGGTTACCGGACCCACGGGTTCCGGAAAGACAACAACATTATACTCATGTCTCAACCATATTAATGTAACCGGCTCAAAGATTATCACAACTGAGGATCCTGTTGAATATGATATTGACGGCATCATGCAGATACAAGTCAACCCTGAGATAGACGTAACGTTTGCAAATTGTTTAAGAGCCATATTAAGACAGGACCCTGATATAATCCTGGTCGGTGAGGTCAGAGATTTGGAAACCTTAGAAATAGCCGTACAAGCATCACTGACAGGCCACCTTGTATTGAGCACTTTACATACAAATGATGCTCCATCAACAATAACAAGACTAATCAACATGGGGCTTAAACCTTATCTAATAACAGCATCACTTGAAGCCGTAATCAGCCAGAGATTGGTAAAGAAGATATGCCCTGAATGCAGAGAAGAATATACGCCGGGTGAAGAGATGATCAAAGAGCTTAATCTCCCGGATTACGATTCAAATGACAAGCATTTCTATATTGGGAAAGGTTGTAAAAACTGTAACAACTCGGGATACAAAGGTAGAATGTCAATCCTCGAAATAATGCTGCTAAATGAAGAGATTTGTTCACACATAATTAAACAATCTTCTACTGATACGATAAAGGAGATAGCCAGAAGAAACGGTATGCAAACATTGTTAGAAAGTGGACTGAACGCAGTCTACAATGGACTGACAACCTTAGAGGAAGTAGCAAGAGAAACAAGTGTAAATTAGACCTGTATATTTTATTTTTTCAAACTATTCCCGGCTATGCCAACATTTAAGTTCCAGGCAGTTGATAGTAAAGGCGCATCAGTTAAGGATATTGTAGAAGCCTTATCATCTGAAGAAGCGCTTGATACTATTCGAGATAAGGGATTTTATCCCACTAAAATTAAGGAAGTCAGGGATAAAACCTCAACAAAACATACATCCTCAGAAAAACGTAAAAGCTCGCTATCATCTATAACCATAGGCAAAGTAAGCGAGAAACAAATAAACCCCTTCACAAGACAACTCTCTACACTCCAGAATGCTGATATACCGGTAGTACAAAGTTTAACCATCCTTGAATCACAAATGAAGAAAGGATTGTTAAAGAATGCAATTGGAGAAATAATATCAGATATTAAGGGAGGTGATACCCTATCCATATCAATGTCAAAGCACCCAAAAGTCTTCGACAAACTCTATGTAAACCTGATAAATGCAGGAGAGATTAGCGGGGCACTGGATATCGTGTTAGAAAGGCTGGCAACATACAGAGAAAAATCTCAGAAACTCAAACGGAAAATCATAAGCGCCATGATGTACCCTGCAACTGTTATCACTGCATCATGTTTAATATTAACATGTATTATGATATTCATAATCCCCAGGTTTGCAATGATGTTTGAAGAAATGGGAATTGCTCTTCCATTTTTAACCCTGGCAATAATAACAATCAGTAACTTTCTGATTACTCATTGGTATTCTATATTTGGAATCCCTATTGCTGTTTTTGTACTTATCAAGCTAATCGGAAAAATTAATAAATGTAAATTAGTAATTGATAAGTTAAAATTCAAGATACCAATCTTTGGAAGCCTGATAAACAAGTCAGTCATTTCGAGATTTGCAAGGACGCTTGCAACACTGATATCCAGTGGCGTACCTATCCTGGAGGCCTTAAATAATGTGAAGAACATTACCGGGAACGCAGCAATGACCAAGGCCGTAAACATGATACACGACAGCATCCGTGAAGGAGAAAGTATTGCAAGCCCACTACGAGAATCTAAGATATGTGAGCCCATGGTAGTAAATATGATTGAAATAGGAGAGCAAACAGGTGAACTTGATAAAATGCTTGTAAAAGTTGCTGATAATTATGACAATGAGATCGATAGTATTGTTGAATCAATGACAAGCATGCTGGAACCACTTATAGTCATATTCCTGGGCATATCAGTTGGTACAATCGTAGTAGCACTCTTCCTGCCGCTTATAAAGCTGATGAGCAGTCTGGGAGGCGGGATATAAGATACTTGGAAATTGCAAACTCTTCTATGGACAAAATTCACAAAAAAAAGAGATTTCTAAAGGGCTTCACACTCATAGAGCTATTAGTCGTTATAGTAATCATAATGTTCCTTGCCGGAATCACAATCCCGATCGTCTCTTCTATCCAGACCAATGCGAAGAAAGGAGTCACCTCAGCACAGATCAGCCAGCTGGAACTGGCACTGAAGCAGTTTGAAAGTGATTTTGGTGTCTTCCCTCCGGATAGCTACACAACATCCGATACAGTTATTTCTATCGGTGGCGTAAGCATACCACGCGATGACGACCTCAATACCAGCTCAAAATGTCTTATATTTTTTTTGGGCAGTAAATTTACATTCAGTGCAACCAGCTTTAACGATATTTACGGCCCATATATAGAATTTAAAAGGGCACAATTAGCTGAGGTTACCGGAGTAACTTTTACAGGTACCGGCACAAACATTACTATTGAAGGGATAAATGGATTAACCAAAGTGTATCAGTATAAAGATCCCTTTGGAAGTCAATATTATTCTTACGATAGCAGCTCACCTTCTAATAACACAGCATCATTCGATATTTATTCCTTTGGTCCTGATAAAACAGATGACTCCGGAGCCTCCACAAGTGATGACATTACAAACTGGTAAAAAAGGTTTTACATTGTTGGAGCTGTTGGTAGTAACAGGCATAATTATCGTAATTGCAGCAACCATATTAACCGTCCTTCCGGGTTTACGCGAAAAGACTCAGAAAAAGGCAACAAAGGCGTTCATAAGCCGTCTTGAAATAGCTATAGAGCAATACTACAATGACAGCAGGTCCTACCCCACCGGTGACATTACAAATGTAAAGGCTACTCTAGCGCCATCTGACTCAGCATCAAAACAATATATTGAATTTGATGACAGAGAAATAAACGGTAATGATATTGTGGACTATTGGGGAAACCCTTTTGTATATGCCACTCCCGGAACTCAAAATACCGGCTCATACGACTTATACTCTACCGGTGCGGACGGAGTAACAAGTACATCCGGCAGTGATGCTGATGATATAAATAACTGGAACCGGTAACATCTAAAATAATGAATCCCACCCCGTAATGAATAAAAATGGATTTACACTCGTTGAGATGCTCGTTGTGATTGCAATTATCATCCTGGTAAGTGTTGTGGCCGTGCCTGCAATTACACCTTTCCTCAAAGGACAAAGATTAAATAAAGGATCACGCATAGTTCAGGCAAGTGCCCTGTCCGCAAGGACAATGGCAATTAATTCAAGAAAAACACGCTGGCTCGTGTTCGACTCAATAAACTATAAACTATCAATCAGAGACGAAACCGGTTTAACCGTATTGGGTAAAGAAGAATTTCTTCCGGATACTATTGAGTTTGGCACCAGTACAGGGACATGGACAGTCGGAACAAGTACTGTATCATTCGATCCAAACGGCTCTGCTGACACTTCAACCCTGGGCACAGATACAGTTACAATTCAAGATAAGCAGGGCAACACAAGGAATCTCAAGATAATCAGTTATACAGGACAAATCTTCAGTGACTAATATATCCCGTCTAAAATCACAAGATGGCTTTACACTCATAGAAATAGGTATAGCTATCTTCATCCTTGCCGTCGGACTGGTAAGCATGTTAACCCTGCTTCCTATCGGAGTTGACTCCATGAAGAAGGTAACCCAATATACCAATGCAGCCGTTCTCTCTGAATCGGCAATATCATATCTAAAAGCAAATGATATAGTAGGCTTTGTGGGTACAAATACCGGCAGCAATACATATCCTGATACCGATCCGGATCAGGCCAATCAATTTGAAGACTCCTCCGGGAACACAATCTTTGCCCAATATTCCTGGCAGGCAGT
Source organism: uncultured Candidatus Scalindua sp. (assembly GCA_964584595.1). Taxonomy (GTDB): domain Bacteria; phylum Planctomycetota; class Brocadiia; order Brocadiales; family Scalinduaceae; genus Scalindua. Next base: position 39,586 of record CAZPAM010000008.1, read on the forward strand.
TGTAAATAATGAAACTGCCGACAACAATCTTGTCAGGGCACAGATAGCCATATTCAGAAATTTTGATTCTTCTCAATTCGGGACAGGAACGGCTAACTTTGCGGCAAGTACAACTGTATCGAATATATCAGCATTTCCTTCATGGCTGACGTCCAGACACTACATAAGGGCGGACAATGATAAATTCTGGTATAGAATCGAAAGTATGGGTACTTCAACTTCAACAATTACCCTGGAAGGGCCGTTTTTAGGAACCACAGGAAACGGCATTGTATTTTCTGCAACCAACGACATTATAGACATCTATGAAACCATGTTTTCAAAACACTAATATGATCGACAATCAACAATCTACAAACATAAATCATCAATCCAAAGCCGCCTTCACCCTTGTAGAACTCATCGTCGCCATAGCCCTGGCCGCAATGATTATACTTATTACGGCTATAATCTTTAGACAGGCAAGCAGTGCTTTCTCTGAGTCAGATGCACGTAACGAGGTATACCAAAACGTAAGAACGGCCTTTGATATTATAAAAAGGGATATTTCCGGCTCAACCCTGAATACTAATTATGAATTATTCAACGCATTTAATGATGTCTCTGCAGCCACCTATAGTACAATAGGGGCAAAGGAGGGAAGCGATATACTCACGCTTCTATCCAGCACCCCCAATCTTGAAGACAAGCCGATTGCCCTGATTACATATTTCCTGGATACCAGTAACATCTTGAGCAAGGCAGAGATTACAGGTACCAGTACTCTTAACTCTAGTATCGCAGGTTTTGATCCTGATACAGCAACCGGTTATCAGCTCGGTTTTAATGTCAGTACATTGCAGTTTAGATATCAGGATACAGATGGAACATGGGGAGACACATGGGATAGCACAACAAAGAAATACCTGCCGGATGCAGTAGAAGTAGCAATGACAATCTCAGACATGCGCAATCGATACACAGGAACGTCTACAAATATAATTTCAATACCGTGAGAATCTCTGGATTCCTCCCGAAAGGGAGGATAATGACCCTGCTTTCGCAGGGAGTCCAAGGAGTCCAGTTAATCCTGTCAAAATATGAATGACTTGAAAAAAGAAGAGGGTTATATATTAGTAGCCATCATCGGCATATTGACAATCCTTTCATTGATGACGATTACGTTCGCCACGTTGTCACGAATAGAAACCAGGGCTACCAGGAATTACGCCGACAGTGTTAAATGCGAGATGGTTGCAAAGGCAGGACTGGAACATGCATTATACATCATGCGACAGGACAAGTTCGGAGACGACGACGTTGCATATAATAACGATAACACTGACACAAACTACGACGAGGAAGGTGATGCATCATGGCCCGGCTTCGGTATATTTAACGGCACGGATTATGACAACGACGGTGACACCATAACTGATTCCGCATGGGTATACTTCCCCGCAACGACTTCATCACTTGATATAAGGCTTCCGGGTAACCTCAGGGCAAGATACGCCGTACTGATAACCGATGACGGGGAGGCAAGAGCCAATATAAACGCAACCGGCAACAAGGCCGGCAGTGCAAGTGCACACGCCTCTAATGAAGGGTGGTCAACATTCGAGATTGATTTATCATATTTAATTGAACAGGCATCAGGCTTAAACTCGACGGATGGAGACAACATAGCAAGTGATATTATTGACGCAAGGCTGGGAACTGACAATGTCCCCGGCACCAGCACGGTAAATGAAGATTCCGGAATAGTACCCGATCCGCAAACAGACAATATAGATAATGATGGTGACTGGGCTGCAGGCAACGACACGAACGGCAATGGCATACCGGATTCGGGAGAAACAGGCGTCGATGATGGAGACAATTCTGAATCGATTGACGAACCAAACGAATTCAATTCAATATTTCCATATAGTGATGATGTCCCTCTTGGCCTTCTTTCAGAGGCAGAGATCATGGGAACCTCATCATACACGAGCAGACTCGAAACAATATTCAATACCAGAGGTGTCTCCACGAGTGATCAGGGCTCTCTTAATGGCTGGTTGACTACTTACTCCGCCGACACAATACTCTGCCCTTCCTACACACTGGATAGCGGAACATCTACGACCATGTTAAACATAAACGCATTGGTAAATAATGAAGGTGCGTATACAGGCGGCTATTATGATTCTGACAAAAAGGTAGAGATGATAACGGATGTATTAGTCGCGGGAGGATTAACCGGTTCATCAGGTTCATCAAATTATGTGGAACGCCATCAACTGGCGGTTAACATAAAGGACTTTATTGATTCTGATGATACTGTAACTATATATAATGATGGTACCGATGATTACTATGGCATTGAAGCGACTCCATACTTAAATGAGGTAGAGGCACAGGTAAACGCTGCTACGTCTGGTGGTAATGGTAAATTTATCGAATTATTTAACCCGTACGATGCTGACATTAGCCTGGCAAACTGGACAATAACGGGTACAACCATGCCACAGGTAACACTCAGTGGAACGATTGGCAGTCAGACTTACTATGTTGTTGCAGACAACGCTCTGGCATATGAGACCGATTTTGCATATGAACTTGGAACAGCAGCAAACCAATATGAATCCGATGTTAACAGTCTTGAGAACAATGGCGAAGTTCTAACCCTGAGGGATGATAGCAACAATATTATACAGGTTACAAACTATGGAAACGCAAATGATTCTCAAAGTATGCAATTAAACGATCCAAGACCAACTCCGTTAGAGAATGATACTGGAGCTAGCAATGTAGACGCATCCACACCATGGCGTTGGGACAATGAACTAACTATTACGGCCGGAGCCGTAAATAATAATTTCGACCCTTCGCCCTCACCCCCAAATCAAGATGACGAGTGGGAGAATACTACACCTACATGGCCGAATAGTTTTATTGTTGCTAACAGGAGATTCTCGAACAAAGGATATCTGGGATTTATCCATACCGGACGTCAGTGGTATAGCTTTAAAGTTGATGTTAATATTGCATTTCCAAATGTTTTGCAGTACTTCACCGTTACAGACCCGTCTATGGATAATATCGACAATGATGGAGACGGCAGCACGGATTCAACAGACACAGGTTCTCAGTCCGGTGATTTTGACGGACAGGAACATCGTATACCCGGTTTGATTAATGTCAACACTGCACCTGTCGAAGTTCTGGAATCATTACCGAATATAACGAACGCAATAGCAACCGCAATCCAGGGCGATACTGGTAAACCATTTTCGAGCATAGGGAACCTGCTGGAAGATGTACCTGACATAACAAACACAGGTACCACCAAATGGGATAAAGAAAAACCGTTCCGCTCAATCTCAAACCTGATAACGACACGTTCAAATGTCTTCACGGTTTATGTTACTGCGCAGGTAATTGACGAGGCAATCTCAAGTGTGTATGCAGAAAAGAGGATTCTGGCAATTGTTGACCGTTCTGTAGATCCGATCAGGGTACGATATTTCAGGTGGATTGTGGAATGAAGACAAACAGATACTTAACCATGGAATGACACAGAAGCAGGAAGTACGATTGAGTGATTTCCGGCGGGCAGGAAGGTATTAGTTAAGTACCTGGAGTCCTTATGAAAGTAAGGTAACCTCACTCTCGTGAGGATTCCAGAATTAATAAATAGCATTTACTTTACATCAACATTTTCATCATCAATCTTTTTAACTTCTTCTTCTGCCTCATCAACCTCATCTTTGACACCTTTCAGACCCTTTTTAAACTCTACAAATCCCTTCCCAATGGATCTCATTGTACCCGGAAGCCTTTTGCCAAAGATTAACAGAGCTATAACCAGTATAATTATCCATTCAAAACCACCAGGAATACCAAACCACCCAATTGGAAGACCTAACATTTTAAAACACCTCCGATATGTACTTCAATAATAAATATAACCTGCTTAAACTTAATCTATTTCCTACGGCATGTCAAACAATTTTAATAGAAGTATAATCGAATACAGAGGTTATGGAGCATACTGCGAAAAGGATTTGCGATTTACGATTTACGATTGTATATTGAATATTGTTAACTGAAGTCTTTTTGTGACTTCGTGCCTTCTTGCCACAGTCCGACCAGTCAGTTCGGGAAGGTTTCTGTGGTTAATTTCTCTTCTCTTCTTTTACTTTTAACCTCAGTCTTTCTCTGCACCTCTGCGTTAAGCAACGCATTTTCTACAGACACCAAGCATAATATATACCTGTTTTGTACCCATTCTTACCCTGTTGACTTTTTTCCGGTAAATGATTAATTAGACAACATTCCTGAGCCTTAGTTTTAGCTTAGATGGAGTGAGCAAATGTACCAGGATGGTACAAGGAAAGAGTAGTAATAATTCCTGAAATCTACAAGGAGGTGGATACAAGGGAATTGAGCCTTACTGTTGGAGGTGCTTAACGTGAACACCTTCTTGCCCTCGGCGCTGTTTGTCCGGGGAACAGTAAGGCTTTTTTTATTTACCGGACAAAAAAAACAATTCTTACACAAAGCCGCAGAGAACACGGAGAAAAGTAAAGGAAAATTACCGCTTAGGAAAGCAGGAATGGCAAGAAGAGAGAATGCAATAAAAGATCTGTTTTCTGCAGTTTTTTTCCTGAGTTCATGCCTGCCTGTCGGCAGACAGGATGTCTAATGGGAAGTGAGTGGTTACCTGTCTCGACTAACTACATAGTCGCCTAGTTCCAGGAGTGAGGTTTTGTAAACTGAGTCCGGAATGACGGAGAGATTATCCTGTGCATCCTTTACCAGCCGTTTTGCAGTGTCGTACGCATAGTCCACGGCATCATGTTCTGCAAGCAGGTCAGCTATCGCGGCTTTTGAGTCTTTACTGTTGTTCTGGAAGATAAGCTCAAGTGTACTCTCTCTGCGGTCTGTCGGGAGTTTATCTACCAGCCTGATAAACGGCAGTGTAAGTTTTCCGATCTGGGCATCCAGGTTCGCCGGTTTGCCCATTTTCTCCTCTGTACCCACAACATCCAGACAGTCATCTATTATCTGGAATGCCATTCCGAGCTTTGAACCGTAGTTTGTAAGTGCCTCAGTCTGCCATTTGTTTGCTCCCGAGGAAATAGCCCCTAATTTACAACTGGCGGCACATAGAGATGCTGTTTTGCGTTCTATAATGCTTAAATATTCTGATTCTGTCACCTCGGCATCATAGCATCTTAAGAGCTGGACCATTTCACCTTCACACAGAATGTTTATGGTCTGGGACATTATGAGTGTCGACACTTGGGAATCGAGGGCGGAAAGTATGGTATAGGCTCGTGAAAAGAGGTAATCACCAAACAGGATGGAAATCTTACTCCCCCATTTCATGTTCATCGTCTCGATGTGCCTTCTTACCACTGCCTCATCAATAATATCATCGTGTACAAGAGTTGCCGTATGTATAAGCTCTACAACTACTGCCAAATCAATATGTTGCGGGATTAAACTACCTGAACTTTGACCTGACAGTAAAAGCAAGGCCGGACGTAATCTTTTACCCTGTATCTTGCTGACATGATACACTAAATCGGAAAGGCGCTTGTCTGCCGGAGATAAATCGCTATAAAGACGCTCCTCTACCTCGCGCATCTGATCTTTTAAAGGCGCTAAAATAACATCTGTACTCATCTAATATATGACTCCTGACATTATCCTGAACAAGTTAAGTTATATTTGGGCTGAATATATTATCAAGAACTCAAAAAAATGTCAATTATGTTTTATTCTATTATTTTACTTATTTAATTTATGCTAAATATTGCCTAAGTCTCTTTTCTCATTATCTTTGATATGTTTATATCTTTACGAAAATATTCCACAATATCACCATACAGACACTTCTCAACACACACATTCTCATTAAACGGAATAGTCCCGAGAACCGGAGTTGAGGATGATCTACCTATTTCTCCGACAAAATCTTCACCATTTTTCAACATATTGAATATTATTCCCTTTATTCTAAGATTCCTGCTCCTTGCATATTCTAACGTCAGGAGGGTATGGTTTATTGCCCCCAGATAATGCTTACTCACTATTACGAGTGCCAGATCCATCTTCAGTGCCATGTCAGCCACAAGCGTATTGCCATCAATTGGAACCATGAGGCCGCCAATTCCTTCAACAACAACAAAATCATGTCTGCTCGTAAGCTCATCATAGGATTCCCATACTTTATCAAGATCAATATGAACGCCACACTTTGATGCTGCCATCGTTGGCGCTAATGCAGGTTCAAGACGAATGGGATTCACAAGATCATCATCATCAGTACTATCGATTATTTTCTTAAGATATACGACATCTTCAGAGACAAGTTTTCCATCTATTTCCTCTGCGCCCGTAGCAACAGGTTTCATGACACCTACATCCAGACCCTGAGCTTTTACCGCAGCAGCTATTGCACCGGCAATGACGGTCTTGCCAACACCTGTATCAATACCCGTAACAAATACGCCTTTTTCCATAAATCAGTTATTCTTAATTTCCTAAATCCAGCTTATCGCCCTTTTTTAAATTTAATACATCCCTGGCGCTGCCACGATTTATTGATATCTCTAAATAGCCGGAACTTCCAAATATTGCCAATGCTTCATTTGCTCCTACATCCGAATATGATTTACATATTCCGTTAATCCTTTTCCTGCCCATTGTAATAGCCACCCTTTCAGCCTTGATCTTCATCATATCAATAACCTCTTTGTTGACATTGGTAATAAGATTACCAAAACCATCTATATATATAATTTCGGCCGTTATCACCCCACCCGGTGAACGTATCGGCTTTGGCAGATCAATTTCATTAATCTTATCTACCCGCTCACCCAGTTCCTTGCGACTAAATTCTTTGGAGAGATGCGCTGCTACAGGTGCAAATATATCACGCCCGTGAAAAGTATTACTGACTTCCGGCAGGAATAATTCACTGTTAGTAACCTCTCTGATTGACGGAGACTCCTCATTTGCAACAATAAACGAGAGTACTCCATTGTCAGGTGCAAGGAATATGTAATCCTCAGTCTTTAAGCAAAGAATTTTCCTGTCACTTCCTACCCCCGGATCAACGACTACCACGTGAATCGTCCCCTTTGGGAAATAAGCATATGAACTGTTAAGGGCATAAGCAGCTTGAAATACATTCTGGGGTTCAATGTTGTGACTAATGTCAATTACGTTTGCTGATGGGTTGATATTAGCAATTACACCCTTCATCACACCCGCATATCCATCCTGTAACCCAAAATCAGTAATTAACGTTATTGTAGATTGTTTTTTAGGCATACATAAGTCCTCTAAATTGATTATTTGCTTTTATTATCTATCCAAAGCCACCAACAATTGGAATGCCGGTACCACACTTTGTACACATTCCATCCTTTATTTCAAATGTCTTGACGCCAAAACCAACTCTTTCAATCAGCATTTCTCCACAACTATGGCAATAAGTGTTTTCCCACTTGTGTCCGGGAACGTTCCCCGTGTAAACGTACTTAAGCCCCTCTTCAACTCCTATCTTTCTTGCAGTCTCTAAAGTAGAGATCGGGGTTGACGGTACATGTGACAGATCAAGATATGGATGAAACCTGCTTATATGCCATGGTGTCTCATCTCCAAGATTCTGAACTATCCATCCGGCAATTTCATGCAACTCTTCAATGTCATCATTATAACCCGGTACAACGTTGGTTATAATCTCCACGTGCATATCCCATTTTGACTTTGCCCTGATTGCGGCATCTAAGATCGGCTTTACACTCTTTACGTTTGCAACGTCTCTATAGAAACAATGCCTGGAGTCCTGAAGTTCCCCACTCACTTCAATATCAGTCTCTGGCGCGTCATTTTTCCCGTAACTGTCAAAACCCTTTATGTCAACCCGGTAAGCATCTAAATACGGCCCGATTGCATCTAATGCTTCCGGTTCAATATAGCCGTTTGTTACAAATACTGTGTATTGTCCATTTTCCTTTGCTAATCTTGCACCATCAATTGCATACTCTATCCAGATTGTTGGTTCATTATAAGTCCATGAAATCCCACTACACTTATTCTCTAACGAAAGTTTCACCAGTTCTTCAGGAGAAATATAGGATGTATCTCTGTCTCCATTATCAGCACGGGAGTGAGCTATTTGCCAATTCTGACAATGACTACAACGCATATTACAACCAAGAGATCCTATTGAAAATGTGTAGCTGCCGGGATGAAAATGGTATAAGGGTTTCTTTTCGATTGCATCTGCACATGCAGACGAAATCCTTCCATAAATCATGGAATAGAGTTTACCATCAATATTCTTTCTTACTCCACAGTAACCTAACTTACCGTCTGTAATCACACATCTATGTGGACACAGGTAGCAACTAACCTTTTTATCGTCCTCTGAATGATAAAACAGTGCTTCATGTTCCATTCTTACTCATACTCTTCCGTAATCGTCTTCCAGACGCAAAATATCATCCTCTCCAAAATACTCACCCTGTTGTATCTCTATAAATGTCAGATCAACATCACCTTTATTGGCCATACGATGTGCAGCTTCCTGAGGAATATCTATGGTTTCTCCCTTCTCTATATGATGATCCTTGCCATCAATAGTCACCACACCCTTTCCCTCAACTACCACCCAGTGCTCTTTTCTCCTGAAGTGTTTCTGGTAACTCAGCCTTTTTCCCGGCAACACGGTTATCCTCTTTACTTTATACGCGAGTTCATCCAGCAACACCTCCCACATACCCCATGGAGGATTTGCCACCTTTTCATCAGGTTTTGGTTTATTCATTTTTTCCTACCGGCAAAACAATTCCTTAATTCTTCCTTGCCCGCCGGTCTGTTAGGCGGGAATTATTTACTATATTACTATCTTGTATATCGCTGTGCAAGAGGCATCCTTCTGCCTGTCCCAAATGCCTTTGAGGTAACCTTGAGTCCCGGAGCAGCCTGTTTTCTCTTATATTCATTTCTATCAACTTTTTTAATAATATCTTTTACAAGCGTCTCATTAAAGCCACTCCCTACAATATCATCTATATCCTTTGATTCCTCAACATACGCCCTCAGTACGCCATCCAGGATATCGTATGGAGGTAATGAATCTTGATCTTTCTGGTCCGGTCGTAATTCGGCTGAAGGCGGTTTTTCAATAGTGTCAGTGGGAATTATCTCTTTTTTCCGATTGATATATTCAGCAATATTATAAACCATGGTCTTTGGAATATCGGATATGACCGCCAGCCCGCCACACATATCACCATATAGAGTACAATAACCAACTGCAAGTTCTGATTTATTACCGGTTGTCAACACAAGGTATCCATGTTTATTTGAGATTGCCATAAGTATTTTACCCCTTATCCTTGCCTGCAGATTTTCTTCTGTTACATCAAATGGAAGCCCTGCAAATACACCACTCAAGGTCTTTGTATACGCATTATAGACAGACTTTATCGGGATAATTTCAAAATCTATTCCCAGTCTTTCGGCAAGCACCTTTGAATCCTCAACACTACCTTTGGATGAAAAGCCTGACGGCATTGTAACCCCAAGCACTTTACCTTTACCAAGCGCCCTGGCTGCAATTACAGCAGTAACGGCAGAATCTATTCCGCCACTCAGCCCTATTACGGCCTTTTTGAATCCGCATTTTCTTACATAGTCCCGTGTGCCCAGGACTAATGCATCATAGACCGATTCAATTTCATCTTCACCAGCACTGGCCTGAGCTCTCTTTCCAACCGACCTCAGCTTACTGCTTCCCGCACTTACATCTGAACCTTTGAACTCAACCATTAATAAATCTTCTTCAAAGCTTAACGCCTTATCTACAATAATCCCTTTTTTATTAATTACCAGGCTGTTTCCATCAAATACCAGATCGTCATTTCCTCCAATCTGATTCACAAAAACAATTGGCACATTGTGCTTTTTTGCATGGCTTGTCAACATCTTCAACCTTACATCCTGCTTGCCAATAGTGAATGGTGAGGCTGAAATATTTATAATAATCTCTGCCCCCTGCCTTATCATACTTTCAACAGGATCCTTGTGATGAATCTTTCCCTGCCAAACCACATCTGCTCCCCATATATCCTCACAAATAGAGATACCAAATTTTCTGCCGGATATCTTTGCTAAAGTAATACTATGTGTCGGCTCAAAGTATCTGTCCTCATCGAATACGTCATATGTAGGCAGTAAAGACTTATAATGCCTGGATACTATTTTCTTATTATTTATGTATGCGGCTGCATTATACAGATTTTTGCCACGCCGGGCTGTATTCCTATCAACAAAACCCACAATAGCTGAAATACCTGTAACATTATTCCTTATCTCTTCCAATGCCTTTAGATTACTGTCTACGAATCCTGAAAGTTCCAGCAAGTCCTTTGGCGGATAACCTACTATACACATCTCAGGAAATACGATCAGATCCGCCCCCTTCTTCTTCGCCGTGTTTATGAACCTGCATATCTTCTTTGCATTCTGTTCAAAGGCACCGACAGTTGGATTTATTTGAGCCAGACATATCTTCATAAATTAATCCCTATATATTTACACCTATTAGTATAAGCATTTAATAGTACAATTCGATGCAGAAATCAATAAAATTTGGCAATTATCATTTAAACCTGATATTATGTGAATATAACAATGAGCGAAGCTATAAAGATTGATCAAGAACTTGTACACAAGTTAGAAAAGATCCAGGATCCGGGCGAATTAATGGCAGAGTTGTTTCGCATGTTCGGCGGACGCGCCGCTATAGGTACCAGCGGACAGTGGACTGGTGTAGCCTTAATCGACATAGTAATTCGGGCCGGCATTTCTAAACCCCGTGTTTACACCGTGGATACTCTGCGCCTTTTTCCGGAAACATATGATCTCTTCCGCGAGCTGGAGAAGAAATACAATATCAAGATTGAAAAGGCTGCACCTGATTTTGATGCAGTAAGTAAGATGGTTCGTGAACATGGAGAAATGATCTTCTTCGACAGTAAGGCAAAACAGGAATATTGCTGCAAGATACGCAAAGTGGATCCAAACAATAGGGTTCTGGACACCCTGGATGTCTGGATTACAGGCTTACGGGCAGACCAATCTGATGCCAGGTCTCAAATTAAACGATTAGAAATTATTCAACACACGCAACAGGACGGAAAGGAAAGCCCCCTGCTCAAAGTAACACCTCTTATTGCATGGACAGAGGAAAAGGTTAAGGAATACGTCAGTACCAATAACGTACCCGTACATAAATTGCTTGAGATAGAAAGGGATGGATGGCACTACGACTCGCTCGGTTGCATTATCTGCACAACTCCCATAGGTACTCACGAAACTCGTCGTGCCGGGCGTTGGAGATGGTTCAACCATCAGCTCAAGGGCGATCAGAAGGAATGCGGACTACACCTCCCCGGTCAAAAAGAAGATAAATAATAATCAATATCAATGCCAGAAAAAATGTAGGGGCACTATGCCTCTTGCCCCTACAAATCCTTGCTCCTTATCGTCCTATCCCTGATCTGTCTTAATTCTTTACTAATCGTCACCGGATATGCAGCCTTACAATTTAAAGCCTTAAACTTACCAGGTAATTGAGAGATATTTTTTCTTGCTGCTTTCTGTATTTGTTGAACGGTTGGTATTTTATTTAAGAGTTTGCCTTCCTTCATAACAGGCAACAAAAGGGCCTTACCACCAAACTCTTCATCCACCAGACCAATTATATCTTTTTTAAACATTCCTTTATTATTAAGAAATCGGTAAACCTGTTTCTTTGCCGGACAGGTTGACTTGTCCTTACTGAATTTCATTTTTGGCATGGCAATACCTTCTTTTTCCTGCTCTACCAGTTTATAAACTCCTCCGAGTGCCGGAATGTCTTTTGAGGTAACCATCTCTGTGCCAACACCGAAGGAATCAATACATGCACCTTTAGCAAGCATTTGAGAAATCTTATACTCATTCAGGTCACCGCTTGCAGTAATCTTTACGTGCCCGAGGCCTGCGTCGTCAAGAATTTTCCTTACTCTCTTACTTAGAAGCGTGATGTTACCACTGTCCAGTCTGACACCCTTCAGCTTCTTTCCAATCTTTGTGGCCAACCGTGCACCCGTGGTCGTATCGTATGTATCAATTAAGAGAATGGTGTTATCAGGAAAAACCTTGTGAAAATCTTCATAAGATTCAAATTCGTCATCATAGGCCATAACCCATGAATGAGCTACAGTGCCGATGGGAGGTATCCCCAACTCGTAAGCTGCGAGAACATTGGAGGTACCAGCACAGCCACCAATAAAACATGCCCTTGCCGCCAGCACCCCTGCCTGCGGACCATGTGCGCGCCTTGTGCCAAAATCAATTACCTCCCTCCCACCAGAGGCATGTACTACCCTTGACGCCTTGGAAGCAATAAGTGTCTGATAATTTATCATTGAGAGAAGATACGTCTCAATTATCTGTGCCTCAATCAGTGGGGCTGTTATCCTTATGATGGGTTCATTGCCAAAGATAATTGTACCTTCAGGAACGGCATAGACATCTCCACTGAAACACAAATTGCGAAGGTAATCAAAGAATCCCCTGCGCACGTTCTTGAAAACCGGAAGGCCCCTTAGATACTTCAAATACTCGTTCGTAAATCTTAGTTCCCTCAGATAATGGATAGCCTGCTCCAGGCCTGCAGCAATGAGATATGTACGTTTCTCAGGTAAGTTTCTGACAAATAATTCAAAAGTAGATTTATGATTCTTCCCACATTCAAAATAACCTGCGATCATAGTTAACTGATAGAGGTCAGTGGCAAGGCACAAATTCGCATCATTTAAGAAAAGCGGCTTTGGTTGTTCTGGAGGCATGTTAATTACTACTTTCCATATAATTTATGGTTAAAGTGTTTAATTTTTTATAGCTTATTACAAAAACTTTGTAAACTTGTTTTTTGTAAAGTTATAAGAAAAAAACTGTTTTGTAGATTTATTTATGGTAAACTCTGCAAAACAGAAATATAAAATCTCATAACATTCTAAATGCTTAAATCAGAAGACTTTGCACAGGAATTAATAAACAGCGGTTACAATTTCTTCACAGGTGTTCCATGTACTATTGTTGGTAATCTGATTACAACCCTTACAGAAAGACCTAACATCACATATATACCTGCGGTAAGAGAAGACGCTGCGGTTGGTGTTGCTGCCGGTGCATATATGGCAGGAAAAATACCCGTAGTATTAATGCAAAACTCCGGACTGGGACAATGCCTGAACACACTTACCTCTCTCAATCTTATTTACAAGCTTCCCTGCTTATTAGTAGTAACATGGCGAGGCTTTGAAGGCAAAGATGCACCCGAACACCTGGTGATGGGCAGGATATGTGAAAAACTTCTCGATACTGTCGGCATTTCACACCATACCTTTAATCCGGACAATATCAAAGTTCTCATAAATATGTCATATAAATTGATCACTGAAAATAAAGAGCCACTGGCCATCTTTCTTAAAAAAGGAATACTTGATTGAATTATAGAGAAGCAATAACAATAATAATGGAATTACTGAAAGGTCAATTAGTTGTATGTGCTAATGGCTTGATAAGCAGAGAAACCTTTACGATAAGAGACAGAACTGAAAACTTTTACATGATAGGATCTATGGGACTGGCCTCATCAATCGGCCTGGGAGTGGCATTAAGCAAACCATCAAGAAAAGTAATAATACTGGATGGTGACGGAAATCTGTTGATGAATCTTGGCTCTTTACCGATGACAGGTTCTCTCCAACCCAAAAATCTTTTGCATATTGTACTGGATAACGAAGTTTACGCATCAACGGGAAATCAACCAACCATCTCTAACGTAGTTGAACTTGAAGATATTGCAAAGTCGGCTAAGTATGCTTATATTAAAAAAGTGACAACTGATAAGGAACTGAAAAGAGAGGTAGTACATATTCTTGAAAATGACGGCCCCTCATTCATTCTCGTAAAGATATCTGATAAAAAAGAACAGAGAGAGATCGGCAGGGTAACCCATAGCCCCGAAGAAATCAAAGAGAGGTTTATGTCTGCTATGTAAAGATTGGAATCCTTTCGAAAGAAAGGCCCTGCTTTCGCAGGGAATCCAAAAATCAAGCAAACAAGAGGAAATAGTAAATTTGAAAAAGATGATCCTATTAAACCCCGGGCCTGTGTGTACTTCCGAGAGGGTAAGAAATGCCCTTATGAAGGGTGACATGTGTCACCGCGAAAGTGAATTTTCCACACTCCTGAGTAGTACACGTAAAAAGATTCTCCAGGCCTTTGCTCCAAATGGAAATTATACGACTGCAATCATCACGGGCTCCGGCACGGCTTCCCTGGAAGCCGGCGTTTGCTCTTCATTAAGTGAAGGCAAAAAGATATTAGTCATAAATAATGGTGTTTATGGTGACAGGATATCACAAATTGCATCTGCATATAAATTTAATAAGGTTGAACTCCAATACGACTGGTGTGAACAACCGAACTTAGAACAGATTGAAGATGCCGTCTCAAAAGATTCCGATTTAGAAGTTGTCGCAATGGTCCACCATGAAACCACTACAGGATTACTGAATCCAATCCATGAGGTAGGTGAGATAACCAGCAAATATGGCAGGACATTCCTCCTGGACTCAGTCAGCGGTCTTGGCGGAGAAGAGGTCGATCTGGCACTGGACAATGTGGATATATGTATCGGCACTGCAAACAAGTGCATTCAGGGCCTTCCCGGATTATCATTTGTCATTCTAAAACAGGATGAGGTAAAGCGGCTGAGAAGTATACCTCCCCGCTCCCTTTATCTTAACATTATAGCACAACTCGATGAGCAGGAGGAAAAAGGCGAATGTCCGTTTACGCCATCTGTACACACATTCTACGCTTTCAACGAGGCATTAGATGAGTTTCTGGAAGAAGGTATCCAAAATCGTATCAACAGGTACAAGAAAGCCTCTTTGTTTTTAAGGAAGGAATTCAAAAGACTTTCCCTGGAACTGCTATTGCCTGGCGAGCTCCTTTCCAATACTATCACAGCGTTGCACTTGCCTAAAAATATGACTTATGCCCATTTGCACGACAGATTAAAAAAGAGAGGTTTTATAATCTACGCCGGGCAGGGTCAATTAAGCAAAAAGCTCTTCAGGATTGCCAATATGGGAGAATTATCCATGGAAGATCTGCAATCTCTAATCAAGAACTTACAGGAAGTTTTAGCGGACTCAAAATGAAAGTTATAATGTTAGCAGCAGGCGTTGGGAAGAGGATGTCAGCAGTAACAGACACAATACCCAAATGCCTTATTAAGATCGGAAAAAAGACTCTCCTGGAGAGACACCTTGAAACAATATCTCTCCTGGGCATAAAGGATGTCGTTTTTGTTGTAGGCCATTTAAAAGAGAAGATAAAAGAAATCGTAGAAAAGAACAACAACGGATTAAATATCACATACATAGAAAACGAGCAATACACAAAAGGCAGTATCCTCTCCCTGTGGTATGCCAGAGATGAATTGAATGATGATGTATTGATTATGGATGCCGATGTATTGTATCACGACAAATTACTTATAAAGTTAGCTGAATCAGAAAACAGAAATTGTTTTCTTCTGGACAAATCCAGTGAATATGCAGGTGAGGAGATGATGTTGTTTGTGAAAGATACTAAAGTAATAGGAATATCCAAGGTCTATTCATACGACTGTGATTTTAAGGGAGAAGGTGTAGGCTTCTTTAAACTTTCGTCAAATGATTGTCACAAGCTCAAAAATATACTTGAAGAGTTTAAACAGGCAGGAAAGGTTGATGTAGAATATGAGGACTCTTTACACGAGTTACTTTCTCAATGTTCAGTAGGCTTTGAAAGTGTGGATAATTTACCATGGATTGAAATTGATTTTGAAGAGGATATAGAAAGGGCCGGAAGAGACATACTGCCAAGATTAGAAAAATGCAATTAGAAGCTGAAAAAAAAATTGATCAACCACCAGGCTCATACTCAGACAGCCCTATAATAGACAGATACATAATCCGCAAAATATCGGGGTTTGTTACCGGGCTTATCGTAAAGACTCCAGTCACGCCAAACCAGGTGACTATTGTAAGCCTGATAATTGGCATTGCTGCGGCTGTCTTCTTTTCGCATGGAGCGCACACATATACCATAATAGCCGGTGTGTTATATTTTGTTTCTACTGTGTTCGATCAATGCGACGGCGAGGTTGCAAGATTAAAGCATATGGAGACTGAATTTGGCTGGAAGCTGGACATAATAGTTGATGCCATAGTAAATGCCGTAATCGTAATTGGAATTACGATTGCGGTCTACACGAAGATAGGCTCTGTCCTTGTTATCATAGTAGGTTTTTTTGCAATGACGGGAATCACTATCTCACTCCTCCTGGCAACATATTTCAGTCATGACAGTAAAAAAGATACCGGAGCAAAGGAGATTCTTGACAAGCTGAACAACAAAGACTTTTTCTACATTATCATGCTCTTAAGTGTTATCTTTAATCAAATGATATGGTTTCTCCTGATTATGGCAGTTGGAACGAACATTTACTGGATTGTTCATAAAATAGCTTATCGCTGAGATTACAGAGTGAATACAAAGAATCATTCGCAGAGTGTGATTGAATATCACGAGAGAACAAAACACCTCCCGAATAGTCCGGCAAACTCATCAGGTTATCTTGATTGGGATAACGAGCCAAATTCTTTTAGAAGTTATGAAGGGACAAATACTTTAAAGCTTCCTTTTGCAAATACTAATCAAGGAGCAAATTATTTTGATTTATTTGAAAGGAAGAATAATAAATTTCAAACCTTTTCCTTGAAAAATATAGCGCTACTCCTGGAGCTGTCCATGGGACTCTCTGCCTGGAAATCATGCTCAGGAACCTCATGGGCTCTCAGAATGAACCCTTCAAGTGGAAATCTGCACCCTACAGAAACTCATCTTATCCTGCCCCCTTTACAGGAAAATAATAATTCCGGCGGAGTATTTCATTATAACCCACTGCTTCATGTCCTTGAGTCAAGAGCGGAATTTGATGAACAGTTCTGGCAGAAAATAAGGGAATATTTTAATCAAGATGGATTTTTCATCGGCCTTACAAGCATATACTGGAGAGAGTCCTGGAAATACGGTGAACGTGCATTTCGCTACTGCAATCATGATATAGGACATGCGATGGCCTGCCTGAGTTTCTCAGCAAATCTCTTAGGGTGGAAAACTACTTACCTCAATTCTTTATCAAACAAAGATATGGAAATTATCCTGAGCCTTCAAAGAACCAGGTGGAAGGAGTTTGAGAGGGAAGAGCCTGACCTTCTTCTTTTTGTACACAAAAGCACAGAGAATCTTATCCATAAAGAGATACCCTCCGGCATAATCACTTCCTTTGAGTCTATTCAGTTCAAGGGGGAACCAAACCAATTAAGCAAGGAACACGTGGACTGGTATGTTATTGATGAAGTATCTTCTGCAACCGAGAAACCAGTGACCGAGGAGAAAACGTATCATTACAAGGACCATGAGTATTCCGAGAAAGAAGTACCTTCAATGATTGGCGAAAGTATTATTCGCCAGAGGAGGAGCGCTCAGGCATATGACGGAAAGACCTCTATCACAAAAAAAGATTTCTTTGCTATCCTGGACAAGACCATCCCCAGGAGCTACAGTGCTCCCTTTGACCTGGAACAGGGTGAAATCTCTGTTCATCTCCTCATTTTCGTCCACAGGGTTGTTGACCTGGATTCCGGCCTCTATTTCTTAATTCGTAACGAAAATGATCTTACAGATATAAAGCATAATTGCCATCCATATTTCTTTTGGGAAAGGGTTCATGATGCGCCCCAAATGCTACCCCTTTTTCTTTTACAAAAAGGAGATTTCAGGCGTGAAGCAATATTCGCAAGCTGCCAGCAGGACATTGCAGGCGATGGAGCATTTTCGGTCGGGATGATTGCAAAGTTCAGGAAAAATATCGAAGAAAATCCATTTCTATATCGCAGGCTTTTCTGGGAAACGGGAATGATTGGACAGGTTCTTTATCTCGAAGCTGAGGCACACTCAGTTAGAGGTACGGGAATCGGATGTTTTTTTGATGATATAGTCCACAAACTATTAGGATTCGATGACAATTCCTATCAAAGTCTCTACCATTTTACCGTCGGAGGCGCATTGGAAGATAAACGCATCACTACATTACCGCCCTACCATCATTTAGAAAAACAGTAACAATTCAGCCATAGTTTAACAGATATATGTACGCCTCATGGCGTACCGAAAACACACATATGAAGAAAAGCAAAGTTACGAAACGTGCTTCTCCGTCTCCATCTGATCCCTGCCTGCGGTATTCACTATCTCACAATTCTCATTGATTTCTTTCTTATTTAACATACCAATTATAAATGAGTCAACGAAAGGAAGTAAATTTACGTATTTAACCGCTTTTTCTGCATCATTTCTCAATAAACCTTCTGCTATTACCTTCATCCCTACAATTCCTTTGGATTGAGAGTGAATCTTTTGCAACGTTTCCTCTACCTCATTACGCGCATCCTCAGGTATCGGCTGCAAACGGGCTTTAGGGCGAATAAGAAATTTAACCCTTTCTGGAAGGAGTTTATAACATTTCTTCAACCAGTAGACCGACGCCATCTGATCATACATCCCGAGGCATCCGGTATCCATATTAAGACCGGCATGATTCACCCTTGCCCAAACCAGATCCATCTCCGGCATTTCCAGGACAGATTTCAGTGCGCCTAAACCATGAGAGGACAATCCCACCGCACGAACCTTACCTTCTTTTTTTAGTTTTACCATTGCATTAAAGGCGCCTGATCTCATTTGTAATTCTGTCTCCGTCCTCACACCGTGAAGCAGGCATACATCAACGTAATCAATATTTAAGTCTTTAAGTGTGATATTAAAATCTCTGATTGTCTCCTTCTCGTTAGCTGCTGAAAATTTTGTTGTCAATACAACATCCTTACGGCTAACCTGTCTCAATGCCTCTTTGATATGAGGGTAAGTATTGTACTGAAATGCAGTATCCCAAAGATTAATGCCACGATCCAGGGCATAAAGGAGAAGCCTTGCTAATTCGTTCTTATCCATTAATGCCTGAGCACAGTGACCGGACGGAAGCCCGGTTCCGGTCCCTATCCCAAGGCGTGAAACTTCAATACCAGTTTTTCCAAGCTCTACTCTTTTCATAACCAAAGAATAACATAATATAGTTACAAGCCGCAATCAAGAGAAAACAAATCACACCTTGAATTCTTCATTTGTATATTCTTATTTATACTCTTATAATAAATTGACAACAATTCCATATTTTGCTAAAGGTAGAGAAGAAGATGGCTAAGATGATGCAGGATAAACCAAAAGTATTATTTGTGTGTACGGGAAACTCATGCCGCAGTCAGATGGCAGAAGGGCTGCTAAAGCATTACGGAAATGGTGAATTTGAAGTCTACAGCGCCGGATTGAGACCGTCTCACGTTCACCCGCTTGCTATCAAAGCGATAGCAGAATTAGATATAGACATCACAAATCAATATTCTAAAACAGTAAACGAGTTTATAGGCCAGGAATTCTCTTATGTAATTACTGTCTGTGACAGCGCGAAGGAACTTTGCCCGGTTTTTCCCGGAAAGTATAAGGCCCTTCACTGGAGTATTGAAGACCCTGACTCTATTTCAGGCACGGAAGAAGTAATGATGAAGGTATTTAGAAAAGTCCGTCAGGATATATTAGAAAATGTTAAGCATTTCATTACAACAAATAAAGCGGGGTAAACGCTTAATTGATGCATAATCAATGTTTCTTGTCTATCTTAATAACCAAGTTTTTCAAGCTCTGGATAAAACTTTCCTTCCTCAAATGCAATTCTGTCTGCAAGTGCACCTTTTATACCACCAAAATCATTTGCAAAATCATCACTGTCTACTGCATCAGCTGATGAATATTTACCGAAGAATGGCAATAACGCCGTCTCTGCAATCTTACCGAGTTCATCTATAAATGACTGTCCCGCCGACTTAAAGGACTCATCATCTGACTTCCCAATTGCTTCTGTTATAACCTTGTTTTCTTCTCCAACATGTGCTAATAACGCGTCTTTTAAACTATTAAGTGTATCAGCTCTCTCTTGTCCGCTCTGAGAATCAATTTGACCTAATAAACCTGCTGCTGCCTGGTGTGTTGCTTTAAAACCATCTACAGTTGCTCCCATATGACACTTCTCCTTTCTTTATGTTACGAATATTTACCCCGCTTAAATTTGTATAGAGACACAATAATGAATAAACAAAATATGATACTTACCTTATGGTTATCATTTATCTTTTTGACAATGCCATACTGCAAATATACAATTCAATTTAACAAAATTGTACAGTAATTTAACAATATTTAGAGATAATGACAAGAGAAAATATATTTAAAAGATACCAGGTATCATTCGACAGCAAAACACTTCAACATATTTTTACAGATACACTGATAATAGGAAGTGGTGTAGCGGGGTTAAGCTCTGCCATCCACGCAGCAAAGGCCGGATCAGTCCTGGTAGTAACAAAGGCTGCAATAAGTGAGAATTGCACTGAGCATGCGCAAGGAGGGATTGCGGCAAAATTAAACCTTGGTGACAGTTATAAGAGTCACATTGACGATACTCTAAGTACCGGACAGGGTATTTGTGACGACGCAATAGTCAACAGCGTAATCAGAGAGGGCCCGAAACGTGTAAAAGAGTTAATAAGCTGGGGCGCTAAATTTGATAAGGAAAACGGAAAATTAGCCTTCACAAAGGAGGGAGGGCACAGCCACCCAAGAATATTACGAGCCAGAGGTGACTCTACAGGTAAAGAAATTGAAGAAACCCTGATAAATATGGTTAAGAATAATCCTCAAATCAGGGTTTTTGAACATACTTTTGCCCTTGATTTGCTGGTGAGCAAGAATTCATGCGATGGAATTATTGCATGGCGTAGCCAGGAAGGGAAAACATTGATATGGGCGAAACAAACTATTCTGGCGTCCGGGGGTTGCGGCCAGGTTTATAGAGAAACAACTAACCCGGAGATTGCAACCGGAGATGGAATTGCAATGGCTTACAGGGCCGGGGTTAAGCTTCAGGATCTTGAGTTTGTACAATTCCACCCAACAACATTATATGTTGCCGGCACCGAAAGAGTCTTGATTTCAGAAACTGTTCGTGGTGAAGGAGGAGTATTGAGGAACAAAAATGGTGAATTGTTCATGTCAAAATATCATCCCAGCGCCGAACTGGCGCCAAGAGATATAGTCAGCAGGAGCATTGTACATGAGATACGCAGAACTGACCATACACACGTATATCTGGATGTAAGGCACATCTCAAAAGAAAAGCTCAGTAACAGATTCCCAAAGATAAAGAAATTATGTGCATCTTTTGGTATTGACATAACAAGGCAATTAATTCCCGTACACCCAAGCGCTCATTATATGATAGGCGGTGTTAAGGTTGATCAGAATGGTAGAACAAGCATGAAAAACCTCTATGCGTGTGGAGAAGTGTCTTGCACAGGATTACATGGAGCAAACCGTTTAGGTAGTAATTCACTACTTGAAGG
>CAZPAM010000009.1:0-56382 GCA_964584595.1 uncultured Candidatus Scalindua sp.
CAGGCATATGCGGGCTTGTTCCAATTAGGAAGCTTTAACATTCTTGAGGCTTCGCGTACGTCTTTTTTTGTCATTCCGGATTCCTTTAAAGGGCTATTAACATTCAGTTCTTTAGAGGCCTTTAATCCCGGGCGGAACTCCTTTGTATCGTCTAGATTTGCACCATCTGCGACGTGCAGGAAACCATGCTGTCTGGCAATTTCGTTCAATTTTTCGAAGAGTTCAGTCTTACAGAAATAACATCTGTCAGGGGGGTTATCTGCGAATCCTTCAATAGCCAGTTCACTGGTATCTATTACGAGGTGTTTTATGCCTATATCTTTTGCAAGTGTCTGCGCCTCTTTGAATTCAAAGTCAGGATAGGTTTCTGACCTCGCCGTAACCGCCATAGAGTTGTCTTTGAGAATGTCATAGCATACTTTAGTAACAAGTGTGCTGTCAACACCACCTGAGAATGCGACTACAACACTTTTCAGTTCGCTGATAATTTCCTTTAGTTTCGATAGCTTTTCTTCTACTGCCAAAAACTGTTCCTCCTTAAAAAACTTGTTATCAGGTTCCCTGGATTTTATAGGCTACAATACTTTTATTAATTCCTTTAAGAGTTATATCCGGGATTATCTCTGTTTCAAAGGTATCCTTTACCATGCTGAATGTCCTTTGATTAACAAGGATCTGGTCGGCCTCTGCCTCGGATTGTAATCTTTGTGCCAGGTTCACATGGTTTCCGATTACGGTATATTCCATCCTTTCTTTTGAACCCATATTTCCTACCGTTACGTAGCCTGTACATATTCCAACACCCATATTCAGATTACAATTTAAATCTTTCCATTTTGACTGTAGCAACTTTACTACGTCTTTCATTTCAATAGCCGTTCGTACCGCTTTTTCAGCGTGGTCTTTACATTCCAGAGGGTCGCCATAAAAGGCTAATATTCCGTCTCCCATAAACTTATCTATTGTTCCTCCGTGCTTAAATATCAACTTAGTCATTTCTGAGAAATACTCATTTAAGAGATGAACGGTATCTTCCGGTTCTAAACTCTCAGTCATAGCGGTAAAACCTCTTATATCTGAGAAGAGTATCGTTAGGAGTTTTCTGGAATTTTCTAAGCAAATATCATCTCCCTTTGAGATTACAGTGTCAACAATTTGAGGAGAAAGATATCTTTTTAATTTATTAATTCTTTGTATCTCATCTACTTGCTTATTAACCTTTTCTTCCAGGTGTTTATTTAGTTCGTCTATTTCTTCATTTCTTTTGCAAAGTTCATCATTAAATTTAACATTTTCTAAAATATTTCCATAAGATTCTATCGCACTTGCCACAGTGTCAAGTAGTTGTTCCGGGTCGCTTCCCTTAATAACATATGCATGTGGCCTCAATTGCCTCCTTATATCCCTTCTATCGTCATTATGAGTAAAGCTGCCTGTGTGAAATATTATCGGTACGTAAGGATTTTTTGCCTTGATTTTCTCGAACACTTGAAGTCCTGTTAAGTCCGGCATGTTGATATCCAAGATCACGGCATTAATACTTTCGTTAAATTTATCTGTTGCTTCATTCCCCGTCAAACATGGTTCTACTTGATAACCTTCCTCTTCTAGTACAAGTTCAATCATTTTAAGAACCGAATCTTCATCGTCTACTACCATAATCATAGGTTTAGCTGGTTTATGGTTGCCTGGATTTTTGTCACTTTGGTGATTGGGGAATTTATTCACTCTTTTTTCTCCGGGTTTCAGTAATGATGCTTAAGCAGGCATCCACTACATTGGAATCGTAACGAATACCCCTGTTATTCGACAACTCTTCTAACGCTTTGTCGATACCGAGAGCCGGCCGATAGGGTCGGTGCGGGATTATCGCATCCACAACATCAGCTACGCTCAGGATTCTGGCTTCCATGAGAATATCGTTCCCGCTTAAACCTGATGGATAACCGGAGCCATCCATCCTTTCATGATGTTGAAGTACAAATTCAGCGATTGGCCATTGGAATTCTATTGCCTTTAATATGTCGTAGCCGGCCTGTGAATGTGTCTTAATCATATCGAATTCAAGTTCTGTTAATTTGCCACACTTACTGAGTATCTCAGTAGGTACCTGCATCTTTCCTATGTCATGGATAGTTCCCGCCAGGTGAATACTGTCAATCTGTTCCCTGGGGATCCCCATTTCACCTGCAATGGCACTGGCAAGATCCGCTACCTGTCGTTGATGTCCGGCAGTATAAGGATCCCTCATTTCCACAGTCAATGCCATGGCATGGACGGTACCTTCTATGTTTGTCTTTATAATGTCTGAGCTTTTTTTGAGTTCTCTATAAAGTTCTTCGCTAATTTTAACATTTCTAAGGATATTTCCATAAGATTCTACAGCGCTTACTACCGTATCCAGAAGTTGTTCAGGATCAGCACCTTTCTGGACATAAGCATGGGGCCTGAATTGTCTCCTCAGGTCCCTTCTCTCTTCCTGTTTTATGACATTACCTGTATGAAAGATTATAGGTACATACAGATTTTTTGCCTTGATTTTTTTAAATGCTTGTAATCCCGTTAAGCCCGGCATATTAATGTCTAAGACTACGGCATAAATATCTTTGTTTATTTTGCCAATTGCCTCTTCGCCGGTTGAGTACAGCTCAACTTGATAACCTTCTTCTTCCAGTATAAGTTCGGTAGTTATTAGAATAGATTCATCATCGTCTACTACCATAACTTTTGGTTTGTCTTGTTTGTAAGAATTGACATCCATGTCACTATTAATAATTAATAAATCCTTTTATTCTATCATCTTCTATTCTTTTATAGCGCTAAATGTTAGTTGTAATAGTTCAACCATATCAATAGGTTTAGATAAATGTGCAAAGGCACCCAGTGAGGTAGTCTTTTCAACAAAATTTTCTATGTCATGACCTGTCATTATTATTGCCTTTGTTTCCGGGTCAATCTTTTTAATCTCATCAAGAGTTTGAAATCCATCTATTCCCGGCATTACGACATCTATAAGCACCATATCAAAATGCGTTTTCCTGGCCATATCTATCGCAGTAAGTCCGTCTTCTGCGGTAGAAACCATGTATCCCTTGTCTTCCAATACTCCCTTCAGAGTTTCACGAGAAGAAATTTCATCATCAACCACAAGAATATCAGACCGTACCGTGCCTTCTTTTATAGTTTGTAAGGTTTGTAATAATTTGTTCATATCGTCGATAGGTTTAGATATGCATGCGGATGCACCAAGAGATGTGGCTCTCTCAACAAGATGTTCTATGTCGTGTCCTGTCATTATTATTACGTTTGTCTTTGGACTAATCTTTTTGATGTCGTCAAGAGTTTGAAATCCATCTATTCCCGGCATTACGACGTCAACAAACATAATATCATAATAAATATTTCTGGCCATTTCTATCGCAGTAAGTCCGTCTTCTGCGGTAGAAACCTTGTATCCCTTGTCTTCCAATACCCCTTTTAGTGTTTCGCGAATGGAAAAGTCGTCATCAACTATCAGGATATTGGTTTTTGTCAGATCCTTTTTTATGACTTTCAGGACTAAATCAATGTCCAGAGGTTTATAAAGTATAGCTTGTGCTTCCAGTAATACCGCTTCTTTCAGAAGGTCTTCAGCAATAAAAGCGGTCATAAAAAATATAATAGTATCAGGACTGACTTTCTTGATTCTTTTGAACGTTTCTATCCCGTTAATCCCCGGCATTTTCATATCTATAAATGCAATCTTAAATTTTGTTTTTTCAGCCGCCTCAATTCCTTTGTAGCCATCCTCTGCCACGACAACATTGTATCCTTCATCCTCCAGGATTCCGGCCAGGGTGATTCTTATTCCATGTTCATCATCAACTACTAATATGTTAGCCTGTTCTTCTTGCATCTTCTCCCTCTAATGGTAGTTTTATGATCATATTTGTACCTTTGCCTTCCTGGCTTTCTACTTCGATACTTCCATTATGTTTATCAATTATTCCATGGCAAACAGCCAGTCCCATCCCTGTTCCCTTGGGTTTTGTCGTAAATAGCGGATCGAATATTTTTTTAACCTCTTTTTCAGGAATACCACATCCGGAATCGCCTATTTCAATTTCCACAAAGACATTTGATTTTCTAGTACTAATTTGTAACTCTCCGCCCTCAGTCATTGCCTGGCATGCATTTTCAATCAGGTTTATAAGTACCTGGCCAACTTGATTTGAGTCTATTGTTACCATGGGTAAATCTGACTGAAAGTCTTTGGATAGTTTTATGTTTTCGGCCATCCTTACGCTCGACAGGGCTTCATTAATAACTATTTCAATATCAGCTTTAATCCTGGTGGGTTTGGCAACGCGCGTGAACCCTAAAAGGTCATTAATAATCTTGGTGCTCCTGTCAATTTCCTTATCCATAATGTCAAGGAATTGTACCACCTTTTCGTCTATGTCCGGGATTACTTTCCTGGATAATTTTCTTTTCAAAAGGAAAACGGCATTCTTAATTGAACTAAGTGGGTTTCTTAATTCATGGCTTACTCCGGAAGCTAATGTGCCTACAGCGGCTAATTTCTCTGTCCTTACTAATTGTTCCTGTGTATCCTTCAGCTGCTCATTTCTCTGCACTAACTCATCATTAATTGATGATAGCTGCTGGTTCAAACCTTTTAATTCAATCATGACGCCTTCTTTTTCGTCTATGAGTTGTTTTAAGCTTGTTGTCATCTGATTAAATCGAGATGCAAGCATTCCTATTTCATCCTTTGAATTTATTTCAACTTTATGGCTCAGGTCTCCGGATGCTACCTTATCAGTTACTTTCACAAGATATTTAACAGGTTTTACAACTCCACTGGCTATAAAATATGAAATTCCTATGCCGACCAATACAGTAACAAACCCCAAAGGTATAATACTGGTCCACAAAATTGCCTGCATCTTTTTATTTATCCGTTCAGGAGTCAAACCGATTTGAATGGTCCCCAGGAGTTTTTCCTCGTTCTCATTATAATCTTCATCTGTGCCGAAAACTTGTGTGGCAAATTCTTCTTCGGCTATTGTACGTTTTTCAAAAACTGGTACAACAAAATTAAAGAATTGTTCATCATTTTCTGTATAGAAAATATTAAAAACAGGTTCAGTGATATTCTTAATATTATAGTACACGGGTATACTATCAATTTCTTCCTTAATCCATGTTTCTTTCTCTTCAAGGAGGATTTCATCAGAGGCCAGCGATATACGCCAATATGCCAATTCCTGTTCTATATCAAGATTACGTAATCTTCTGATCGGTTCCTCAAAAAATGCCTTTTGAGCGACACTCATAGCATCTTTGACCTCTCCATCCTGCGCAAGTTGAGAAATTATGGAATAACCTCGTTTCTTCAACTCCTCTTCAAGCTGCTTCATTGTTTGGGTGAAGAAAAACCAGCTACTGGCCGCACCTATAGTTGCAATTAGCAGGCTGGTGAACAAAATAAATTTGAATCTTATTCCAATTTTAAGCATTTTGTTTTCCAATATTGAAAAGATTATGGATATACAACTATGTGTGGTTCTCCTAAAAGTGCATCCAATCTTAATCCAAGTTTCTCTGCAGTGTCAGTATTTATGGCTAACTTAAAGCTATCCGGGTTGACTATTCCGAGGGAGCACGGAGATGGTTTTTCTAATATTTCTCCGGCTAATTGGACAGCTTGTCTTCCAACGTATTCATAATCCGAGAACACGGCAGCTAATGCACCTGCCTTTACGAAAACATCTGATGTGCAAAGCAAAGGGATCTTGTTTTCACGCGTTGTGGAAATAATAAGATCAAAAGATTTCTTAGTTACCACTGTGCTATCAGGTAATAACCACAGGGCATCAATTCTGCCGGCTAGACTTTTCATGGCTTCAGGCACCTTTTTTGAAGAATTAATTTCATATTTAACTAAATTCATACCTATATCTTTTAGCTTTTTCTCTGCACTTACTATAATATTCCCTGTTTTAGAAGGATTATAAATTACGCCTATGTCCTTGAGTGGGTTTAAAATGGTTTGATATTCCTTCAATTGTTCTTCTGCCGAGATTTCGGCAGCAATGCCGGTTATGTTATCTCCGGTAAGTTGAAATCTTTCATGGTTAATTACCATGCAGAAGATGATGGGGATGTCCTTGATTTCTTCTTTAGCTATGGTTGTAGCCAAAATTCCTATTGTAATAATAATATCTGGTTTTTCTTTCTTGATCTTACGTACTGTCTTATTGCCGATCTTCATCTTACCCTTTAGATCGTAAATGGATTTTATGATGATATCATTCTGAATGCATTCGGCTTCAAATCCTTTTATAACCTTGTTATATGCGGAGAGGTTCTGACTCTTGATCACCATCGCGGTTTTTTCGGCATAAGCACAGTAAGTGCTGTGGAAAAGTATCCAGAGGATAAAAATGAAAATGGAATATATGCGGGTTTTCTTAATCATCATTTAAAGTTAGAATAGCAACTTAATGAAATATGACCTTACTAAAGATCGAGAATATCTTTCTGGCAAATGTTTCTTCATTCCGTACAAATAAATTTGCCAAATTAGAAAGTGTGAAATATAACAATTGAAGGAATACAAAATTAAATTCTTATAATTTAATCTATTATTATCATTTAAAATGATCGATTACTATTTCAGCAATTTTATTCAAACCGTTTTCCATGTCCAAGTCGTGACCGGCTCCCTTTAATATTGTAAGTTTTGAGTGAACACCATATTTATTTAACAATTTATGAAACCTTTCTGAGAAGTAACATGGTATTACATTGTCTTTGTCTCCATGGATTATGTGTAATTTATTAGATTTTTCTTTTAACTTCTTTGCAAGTGCGTCTAAACTAGAATCTCTCCATTCGCCATATAAGGAATAAGGTGCATGACAACCATGTCTACTGATTTCTCCCGAATATTTCCAAATTGTTAAGAAGAATTTACCGATGTTTTTCTCAAGCATCTCTTGATAATAAATCACAGGATATTTTAGCAAAACATTCATATTGCTATATTCTGTAGAAGCAACTACTGCCGGTAGACCGGAACCACTTGTACCAACAATACCCATGTCAGCTATTTTAAACCCATGCGATCCAGCATATTCAATCATACGGTGAAACCTCTCTGCCATCTTATTAACAGAATCAATGTGATTGTTATTTTGAATATCGAAATTTATAATAGAGATTTTATACGGTTCTAAAATATTTGCGAGATTTACATTCACTCCTTTTTGACGTCCTGGTGTACCGCCAGAACCAATAATTAGAATCTTGCTTGCTTCACTAGCTTTATAAAATTCGAAATCAATTCCCTTATAATTACCACTTTCTATTTTGTCTTTCTCCACTATCCTCATTTTCTTCCTGTTAAATATAGTCTTTGGATGTAAAACAGTATCTTCATACTGTGCAAATGAATTTGCTAAATTAATTAATGAAAAATTTCGATTTTTCATAATTAAAGCTCTATAAAGATAACAAAAATAATGCCAAATGAAGTGGAAATATATGATTGCTTTCCGATAAAACCCATAATCCCATAAGTTTCATGTAGAGAAAAGGTTGTATAACTATTTATTATTGGTATCCTAGGATAATTACATAGAAAATATAGCATGGCACAGTTCTGTAATGTCACACTTCCGTGTCATGACACACTCTGTAAAAACTGGTAATCAAAATTGGTATTGCAATTCAATAATGAAGGATCTTCCCGGTTGAGGATAATCGGTAGGAACTGTATCCTGTGGGGCTGAGTCTTTATAGCTTTTATCAAAGAGATTAAAAACAGAACCCTTGATCTCAAGATTGTCGATGAAATTCCTCCCAATAAGCGTTAGATTTACCAGGGCATAAGAAGATAAATCATGCCTGGTGTCGTCAAATTCTCTAGGCCTTGGTCCGATGAAGAGGGTATTCAGGTTCGCATTTGCATATTTCCAGAATCCTGCATTAATACCAATATTTCCACTGTGGACAGGGACATCAGCCAGCCTTCTTCTTTCCCTTGTTTCTTCGGCCTTCTGAAAGGTATAATTGGCAAAAACATAATTATCATTTCCAAAGTCGGCCTTTAACTCCGCCTCAACTCCTAATGCCCTCGCTCCACTTGAATTTTCAAACTTGTCAGGACTTTGTGTTTTATCCACCACAATCCTGTCTCTTATCCGGTTATAAAAGTAATTTATGTTGCCTCTTACGCGATTGGTAAAATTGTAGCCTAAGCCAATCTCGTATGTATTTATCTTTTCTGGATCAAGGTTAGGATTGCCTACTTTGACAGAGTTATTCGTAAGGAATAACTCTTGAAAACTGGGTGCCTTGAAGGCGGTTGCAAATAGGAGCTTCAGGTGAGCATCCTCTATAAATCGCCATATAAACCCGACCCTTGGATTGGTTGTACCTTCAAATCTCGTAAACCGGTCATGTCTCACACCAACTGTTAAATCAATATCGTCTGTAATATTCCACTCATCCTGCAGATAGAATGCCCATATCTGCCTTGTCACCTTTCTGGTAAAGGGGAAGTCATGAGTAAAATCCGTAACTAATGTGAGGTTGGCATTTGTTATTGGATGAGAATTCTTACTAAATTTTATATCATGCTGGTGAATCCATTCGTATTGGAAGCCAAATGTTAATTCATTTCCTTCAAAAAGCTTATAGTTAACCTGATTATCAAAGCCGATAGTTCTTTGCTTAAATCGTAATTGCCCCTTTATACCTTCAGGATAGATCCCAAGATGGCCATCAGGACGCTGTTCAAAAAAAGGATCATAGTTATACTGATCATAATACAATTTAGGTGTTATATTTAGTTTTTCACTCAGTGATAATTTATAAGTAAGTTCAGTAAACATATAAGTATCTCTCAAAATCGATTCCTCATTAAGGGCATCACCGACACCTATGTAGTCCTTTCTCCTCTTCTTCATATATTTACTTTTAATTTCCAGGTTATTGTATGAGAGCTTCAGGTTCAAGTCTGTCTTCTCCCTTCTGGTTGGAGCTTGTCCGGGGCTTCTAGAGGCAGTGGCCGGAAAAATTACGTCCTTTTCAATCTTTTTACTGAAACCTTCTGTATCGAAATAATCAAGGAATCCTGAAATCAACAGGTCTCCGTATTCTTTACCGAACAACATGTTGTAATTTTGTGTAGAAAAGTTTCCACCGCTCGTTGTTAATTGAAAGCCGTCAATATCCTCTGTGTCTTTTGTTATGATGTTAACAACTGCAAGGAAGGCATTATGACCATACAGGGCTGAGCCGGGTCCCCTGATAATCTCAATCCTTTTTATATTCTCAACTGGAAGGTCATCAAAATTCCACGTAGCCCCACCCCTCCATGGGTCATTAACAGAATGTCCATCTATCAAGACCTTTATCTTTTGTGAGGCATCATCCAGGACACCCCTTACAGCAATATCTCTCTCTCCGGTTTCGTCCATAGAAATATAAAAACCGGGTACTATCTTTAAAACATCCACTAACGTTCTGAAACCCATTTGTCTTATTTGTTTGGCAGTAATAACACTCATTATTGCCGGAGATTTCAAAACGGATCTGGGTCTTTTTAGGGCACTGATAACTATCTGCTCTTCCGAAAAGATTGCGAACATATCTTCGAGTACTACCTCTTCTTCCTGTGCAAATAAATTTGCTACATAAGAAAGCGTGAAGCATAACAATAAGAGTGCTGTAAGATTAAATTTCAATAGTTTCCCCATATTTAAAACTTTAGTTATTGAATAGTATTGATTTATTATGTTTGAATTTATTCACAAACAACAAAATACATCAAAATGAGTGAAGAAGATTTTATGGTTTTAATACAAACCATAAGCTTTAAGGTCTGAATATATAAAGCTTAAGTAATTCATTTCCTGTTCATGCCTTGAGATATGTGAATTATCCTCGTGTACCAACTCTAAAGATAACTATCTTAGATATGAGTATATTACTCAAGATGTTATTATCTACAAAGAAATTGTAGCTTTCTCGCACACAGCAATAGAATATGGATATAGCACACAGGGAAAATCAGCCCTGTGATAAAAGTATATGATTTGCGATGTTGATTAGTCTCAGATAATCAATCAAAATCGATATTGCAATTCAACATTGAAGGATCTTCCCGGTTGTGGATGATCGGTAGGGATTGTATTTTTTGGGGAGGGGTCTTCGTAACTTTTATCAAAGAGATTAAATACTGATCCCTTGATCTCAAGATTATCCATGAAGTTTCTTCCGATAAGTGTGAGATTCACCAAGGCATAAGAAGGTAAATCGTGTCTGGCAGAATCACCAAACTCTCTAGGCCTTGACCCGCTTATGAGGGTATTTACATTGGCATTTGCATACTTCCAGAATCCTACATTTACACCAAGATTTGCTTTATGTACAGGGACATCAGGCAGCCGGTTTCTGTTCCTTGTTTCTTCACCCTTTTGAAAAGCATAATTGGCAAAAGCATAATTATCATTTCCGAATTCTGCTTTTAGTTCAGCTTCAATTCCCAGTATCCTCGCTCCCCCACTGTTCATAAATTTGTCAGGACTTAGTGTTTTGTCTAAAATAATCCTGTCTCTTATTCGGTTATAGAAGTAATTTATGTTACCCCTAATTTGTTTGGTGAAATTATAACCCAGGCCGAACTCAAAGGTATTTATCTTTTCCGGATCAAGATTGGGGTCACCTTCCCTTGAGCCGTTATTTGTGAGGAATAACTCCTGGAAATTCGGTGCTCTGAAGGCGGTTGCCAAAAGGAGTTTCATATGTGCATCCTCTATAAATCGCCATATAAGACCAAACCTCGGATTGGTTGTTCCTTCGAATCGTGTAAATCGATCATGTCTCACACCAACCGTTAAATCTATATCTTCTGTAATATTCCACTCATCCTGAAGATAGAAAGCCATTATCTGCCTCGTCGCCTTTCTGGTAAATGGAAGATCATGAGTAAAATCCTGAGGTGAAGCGACTGGTAAATTTGTTACGGGATTAAAGGTGAACTCGGTTGATTTTATATCGTGCTGGTGTATCCATTCATATAGAAATCCAAATGTTAATTCATTCCCTTTAAACAAGTTATAATTAAATTGATTTTCAAAGCCAATAGTCCTTTGTTTATGTCTTACTTGTCCCTGTAAACCGTCAGGAAAGCCTGTAATACCATCAGGACGCCGCTCGAGAAAAGGGTTATAGTTAAACTGGTCATAATACAACTTGGGTATTATATCTAGTTTCTCTCCCAGGGTTAATTTATAAGTAATTTCGGTAAATAATTGAGTGCTTCTTATCATTGAATCATCACCAAGGGCATCGCCAACACCAATATAATCTCTTCTCCTTTTATGATTATATTTGCCTTTGATTTCCAGGTTATTGTAGGACAACTTCAAATTCAGATCTGTTTTTTCTCTCATGTTGTGAGACCTTCCCGGGCTTTGAGAGCCGGGTGTGCCGAAAATAACATCTTCTTCAACTTTTTCGCTATGACCGTCTGTATCGAAATAATCAAAGAATCCGGAAATCATCAGGTCTCCATACTCTTTGCCGAATAACAGATTATAATTCTGAGTATCAAATGCTCCACCACCCGCTGTCAATTGAAAGCCGTCAATGTCCTCTGTATCCTTTGTTATAACGTTAATAACTGTAAGGAATGCGTTTTGGCCGTACAGTGCTGAACCGGGACCCCTGATAATCTCTACCCTTTTTATGTTTTCAACCACAAGGTCGTCATACTGCCACGAAATACCACCACTATGTGGTTCATTAATGGAATGTCCATCTATCAAGACCTTTACTTTCTGTGAGTTAGTATCCAGGACTCCTCTTACGGCAATCTCTCTTTCTCCTGTGTTGGACCAGGCAATATCAAAACCGGGTACTATGTCCAAAACTTCCGTTAACGTACTGAAACCCATTTGTCTAATTTGTTTGGCTGTAATCACACTCATTATTGCGGGAGATTTCGAAACGGTTCTAGGCCTTTTTAAGGCACTGACAACTATTTGCTCTTCCGTAAAGATTGCGAACATGTCTTCAATGCCTGTTTCTTCATTCTGAGCAAATGAATTTCCGGAAGTATACAGCATGAGGCTCAATAACAGAATTGAGATTACACGAAACTTTAATATAATTTTGAAAATGGACCGCATTTGTTTGCTCTCTTTTTCCTGTATATTTCTTTAGATAAAGTTAATGGTGATACAAAATGAAATTAATTTGTATTGGATTTTTGAGTATACTGGTAATCGTTGGGACATATATTGGTGTTATATGTAAAAACGAACCGACGGAGACCTGCATATCTTGGGATTTCCAGTTAAGCCGGTCAATAGAAATGTTATATATTGTATAATTTACCTAAGAATTTAATTGAAAATCTGCTTAAGTCAAGAGAAATTTTCAATTAAGAATAATGTAATATTTATCTTAAACAACTTTTTGAGCAATAAGCAGATCTTCAGCGAGCTCCTCTGCCAGATAACCGTCTTTATCAGTAACCATTGTGGGCTTGAAATAGTCTTCATAACGCGAGTCCACACGAAATGCCGGTTTGTAAGTGTTGTCAAGCGGTTCTTTTGTGCTGATGTGTGTATGGTGCCTTCTGGCGGCTTTTCTGTGTTGGGCATTAATCCAGCCACATGAGGTTACAAGCCTCTCTGCACATAGCAACAAACTACTATTCAAGGCAACCATCATCTGAAAAGTAGAAAGCTTTGATCTATATCGCTTGTAGAAACCCAGTGAATGCTTCAACACGCGCGACCGATAGCCGGAAAAACTTTGAATGTTTCGTAAAAAGTCAGCTACTTCGTCGATGTGATCCAATGGTTGTAGTGACAGTGTGGCGCTGTCAAGATCACGCAGCTTTGTCTCAGGAAGGATAGTGCCTTTGGCCAGGCACTCATTGAAGAATGGTGTGCCCAGGATTGGAATAGGCGCCACTAAGTAACCGGGTAGTGTAATGTCTGGTGTACTGGTAATGAAATCGAATTCCTGATGAAGATCAGCGATACTGCGTGTGGTGATATCTATCATGAGCCCATAGTGAAAGACAACGCCGGCGTCCAGGCTCTTGCTGATTAGTTCTACTTGTGGGAAGCGTACATTTTGTGTCTTGTTGTTCTTGAGCCATTGTGTGTCAAAGGCTTCAACTCCTGTGAAAAGTCCAAAACAACCGGCATCGCGAACCAGTTCAAGGTTTTCATCCTTATAGAAAAAATCGTTGGTGACCAGGGCCGCCCAATCGCGAAAAAAACCTGCCTTTCTCATGTCCTTGATGAGTTCCAGCCGTTCTAGAAAATACATCCTGTCGTTGCCATAGAAGTTATTGTCGAGGAAGATAAGGTGTTTCTTTTTCCCCATAGCAATGATCTGTTTTTTGATATACTCCAGGTCAAGTTTATGATATTTCACACCTTCACCTGTCAGGACACAAAATGGGCAATTAAAGTTGCAGTTTCTACTGGTTTCAATGTATCCGATCCCTCGTGTATAGTAGGCCAGGTCGTACCTTGGCGACATCTCCCTGGCCACGTAGTCTTCACCGAAGGCATCCGTTATAACCTCACCCATCTCTTCGACATCACCACAGCAGCAATAATCGAAGAATCGTTGAGAGTAATTGGGAATTGCGCGGATGGGAGAGCCCCCGGCTACAACAATGACATTTGCGTTTTTTGTGCGTGCATAAGCGGTTAGATGCAACATCCTGTCAAATGCAGATGTTAGACCTGTCATGACCAGCATGTCCGGCCAGGATAGAAGATGTTCGTCCTCTAGAGGACCGCTGAACTGCTCGTTATAAATGTATATATCACAAAGTTCGGCAGAGAAAGTGCCTGCTAAATAGACTGGCGCCATAGCCTGTGGTACCTTGAGAGGCCTGCGAACAGGCCTGCGGGTATAATCAAAGTAGCAATTAACTATGAGAATGCGCTTCCGGTTACGAATACGTCCCTTGGACTGCTTTGAAACTATTATATTACTCATAACTTCCTCCTCCCCTTTTTCTGAGTAAATGATAGTAGCGAAATATGTGAAAACTTTTATTTCATTAGCGATTATGCAGTGTCTTTTTAATGAAACAAGAACTTCTCGGGATTTCTATAACAGAAACTTTCTGTGTGAGATTTTAAGTAATCCGTATTACTAAAATTGTTCAAATAATCATTATAGGAGTTTGTCCAAATAGTACTGATCAAGAAATCCGATCCAAAAAGAATGCGACTTTTCAGCTCAGGATTGGTGTTCTCTCTATTTTTTAGTAGATCTTCAAGACGTCTACAGTCTTTAGAATCAGAACTAAGTGAAATGCACGAAAAATCTGCATACACATTTGGATATTTTGACATCAGCTCAATTACTGAATTTCTCCACTGTGTTCGTCGAAAAAACAATAAACGGTTACTTTGATATCCAAAATGTCCAAAGTTGATTTTAAGTTCGGGATATTCCTTCAGGACTTCTGTCCATTTCGTTCCCGGTGCTGTATAGTCATCAGCGTTTTCGGCAACTCTAAATCCACCATTACTGCAGTGTGTTGTCATTGGTATGCCTTTGTCAATACAATAATCATATAAGGTTATGACTTTTTCTCTTTCTTCGTTTTTATCTGGCCATGGATCAAAGCCAAGGGGAGGATAAACCTTTATACCAGCAAAGAAGTTGCTGCGAAATCCTGCATCGGCTATATCTCCATTGAATTTACCCATGTTTTCATACAGAGGTTGTTGTTTGCCCTTATAATCTATAAAATACTTATCTAACATTCTTTTCACCTTTTCATTAGTGTAATGTTTTGTGTTGATTCCTAAAAAAGGGTAGATTTCAAAAAGTTTGTTGTTCTTCACGTCGGGCACTTGCGTCAATTTGTTTTCTGTTTTGTGTGGGACTAGTTTATTCTCACAGTAAATTTTGATTCCATTAAACAGATCAATTACTTGTGATCTGATGGGCTTTCGGGGTGGAATGTTATAAAAAATACCAGGTTGTTTAATGTTTCTATAACCATAATCCATTATCAAGGGAGTTAGAACAATCTTATTAAATGTTTCATTACCAATTTTAAACGTATTGTCTGAAGAAACTACTTTAGGTTCTACATTTTTTAAGAAGTATTCTGTTATAAGAAAATAACTGCCTAAATCATTCTCCAGAAGTGATAATAAATTATTAAATTTCCTACTTGTGGCAGGGTTGATTTTATTATAGAGCCACACTAGAGGGCCTGCCGGAAGTAATAGTTTAATCTTGAAACGTTTTAGAAAAACTAAAACATTTAGATGGCTCCAATTAAATGCATGACAATGGATGTCGTAAAATTTCTTTGTTTCAGTTTTCTTGACATTTTCACTGTCTTTGCCGTTTTCAATTCCCATTATTTATCTCCTTCTCAAGCTTTATTATTTGTTATTAAGATTTAAACAAGTCTGGAAGCGTTATGCCTTCACTTGTTAAAAAATTAATATGATTAAATAACGGACCACTTGTGGGCTTATTAAGACCTAAGAATTTTACAGCATTACCTTTTAACAGACGTGTAATCTGTCTCTTCTTAATTCCATACTTTTTTGCATGATCGTTGAATATATTCAGATGTTCACTCTCAGAACACAATATCCTGAGTGGCCACCAGTCTGTTCCATAAAGGATTTTGTTCCAGATTTTATTATCATCTGAATATTTCTTTAATCGTTTGAAATAAGGATCAGGA
Source organism: uncultured Candidatus Scalindua sp. (assembly GCA_964584595.1). Taxonomy (GTDB): domain Bacteria; phylum Planctomycetota; class Brocadiia; order Brocadiales; family Scalinduaceae; genus Scalindua. The sequence continues at coordinate 15,749 of CAZPAM010000009.1, forward strand.
TCTTCGAACATGGCCTCAATGTAGGCAAGGTCTGCATAAACATTATCATACTGTTCCAAATAACCCTCAATAGTTTCGCGCCATTTCCTCTCTATTTCAATTTGAGCCTTATCTTTACGTTTAAAGATTAATCCTTTAGTAGCAAAAATATCACCACCAAAATGTGCAAAGTTTAATTTAAGGCCTTTATATTCATCCAGTACAGGTTTCCAGTGTTTCGGATTCGCCATTTTCCAGTAATATTTATTTTTTTCAGGTTTTTTCTTTTGGCCTTTCTTTTTGGGTACTGGTTCGTCTGAATAAAAACCACCATGAAGACAGTGGGTAGTGATAGGTATTCCATTATCTTCACAGTACGCATATAGAGGATGCAGACGAGAATCATTTGGGAAGTAGCCCAGTGGAGGGTAAATTTTAACTCCCCAAAATCCTTGTGTTTCAAGTGCGTTGGTTATATATTTTATGCCCTTCCTGGCTTCGATCCTTCGAGGATCTGCAGCAATGAAAGGTAAAAACCTTCCCGGATGTTTCAACACTGCAGCTATCATCTCTTTTTTTTGTCGAGCAAAGTTCTTTTTTGGTAACTGGTCTGCATCTGAGTGATCTTTAACGGCATACTCAGTGTCCATCATTAATAGTGTAAAGACCAACTGTTTTTTCTTGTCCTTAAATTTGCTTTCATTTAAAAGCGCTTCTGCTGTTTCCGTGGTATTGCTCATTTTACATAACGTTATGAACTCTCTAAGTCGATCAAGTGGATCATTATCATCAAACCAATTGTGAAAATACCTTAATATCTTTTTTACAGGATTCAGGTCTATGTCCTTTGTAAATCTGCCGGTAAGCTCTGTGGCAATACAATCGTGATTAAAGATATGACAGTGGTTGTCTATTATTATCTCTTTTTTAGATGTATTGCTCATGTTTTCTCCTTTTAAATATTGTTGACAAGATAAGACGATTCTAGATAGATCACGCTTGTAGTCCGGGCAGATATAGACAAAGATCAGCGAATAATTAGTTTAGAATCTTTTAAGACATAACCACAAAGATAATCAAGCTTGATTGTGATAGTAACAAAGTGTATCTAAGTCTTTTCGGCTTTGTTCTGAAGTAATAGGTGAGATTAATGATTGGAATAACACAAATAAACCCTCCTGGTTTTCACCTTGTGAATATGTAATAGTACGCCTTCTTGACAGTACCTGAATCAGGAAAGAAATTAAAGATTTATCGAATACATTATTACGACAACTTCCCGGCAATTTATGGGAAAAACAGAATTAACATTGGAAAGTTAAGAATAAGATTTAAAAAGTATTCATAACTAAATGCTTAAATATAAGTGAAGCCGTAATCCAGCCTGGTACTAACTAGGTACGAACCTGGTATTCTTTTGTACATACATAAGGTTGTTATTTTCCAAGCATAGTAGGAATGCACTATATAGAAAGTATTTTTCTGTTTGTCAACTATCTTTCAGGCTTTCCTTTTCGTATCAATTTAACAAAATTTGTGCCATAGAAAATGAGAAGCAAATCTTTTTAATATATATTAAGTCTTATAATATATAACTTATTTCTTATTCAGAGTTTATGTCATTATTTAATTATCTTCTTTGTTGCGTTTTGCAGAGGGAGAGGGGAAATCAAATAGGATAGAAAGTGTGTCACGTCACAGATGTGTGCCACGTTGCAAACATGCAGTCAATTATAGCGTTGTCTATTTAAAGATTTGGTTGCTCATAAATAATTTTACGAATCTGTACCTGTTGAGGCTTGTCATTAAATTTACATAAAGAGCATACCTGATTGGTTTAGGAATTCAGGAACTATATGTTCAATTTAGTTTAATAAGGCCTGTTATTATTTCCCCCAAACCGGGCTTGCTTATCTCTTGAAGTTCATATTTTGCCCTGACAATAGGTTTATTTATCTTGATTATCTTGCCTAAATCTATTGGTGTGCCGATGATGACGGCATCGCAATCTGTTTGATTAATAGTTTCCTCAAGCTCAAGGATTTGTTTCCTGTCATAACCCATGGCAGGAAGAAGATTATCAATGCCAGGGTATTTTTTGAATGTCTCTTTTATGCTCCCAACGGCAAAAGGCTTTGGATCAACAAGTATGGATGAACCATACTTCCTGGCTGCCATGACGGCAGCGCCATAAGTCATACCTCCATGAGTTACTGTCGGTCCGTCCTCCACGGCAAGGACTCTGCGGCCTTTTATTCTTTCCAGATTTTCAACTGTAATATGCAGAGACGCATCAATTACAGAAGACTCAGGATTTGTTTTTTTAATACTGTTTTTAACCTTGATTATGTTTTCAGTATCAGCAAATTCTTCTTTACTTATAATTACTATATCTGCGAGTATCAGGTTAGTTTCGCCGGGATAAAACGTTACCTCATGTCCCGGCCTGTGGGGGTCTACAAGTGTTATATGGACGTCAGGCTTGTAAAAGGGTAAATCATTGTTGCCTCCATCCCATATAATAATGTCGGCTTCATCTTCTGCCTTTCTTAATATTGCTTCGTAATCAACACCTGCATAGACGATAGTTCCCTGTTCAATGTGAGGTTCATATTCCTCCATTTCCTCAATAGTACAGTCGTGCAGGGTAAGGTCTTCATATGTTTCAAATCGCTGTGCTTTTTGTTTTACCAAATCTCCATAAGGCATGGGATGGCGGACAGCCACAACCTTCTTCCCTGCTTCTTTTAATATCTGGCATATCCTTCTTGTGGCAGCGCTTTTTCCGCATCCGGTCCTGACCGCGCAGACAGCAATGACCGGTACCTTGCTCTTGAGCATCGTTTGCTCAGCTCCCAGGATAATAAGATTGGCACCAGCCGCCTGAACCTCACTGGCCTTATGCATAACGTATTCGTGGGACACATCGCTATAGGAAAAAACCACTTCATCAATCCTGTGGTCCTTGATAAGTTTCGTTAACTCTTTTTCGTCGTAAATGGGAATACCGTCAGGATATAATCTACCGGCAAGTTCAGATGGATATTTTCTGTTGGCAATGTTTGGGATTTGAGTTGCTGTGAAAGCTACAACTTCATAGTCTTCGTTATCCTTAAAAGAGACATTGAAATTGTGAAAGTCTCTCCCTGCCGCACCCATTATTAATACTTTTCTTCTTTGCATTTCTATTATTGCGATTCTAAGACAAAGCGTTTATTGATGGGTTGTATTGGTCTTGAGTTAAATCCTATAACAGATTCGAATTTCTTAATCTGTACCTCTGACATCTCAATTGGTGATTTAACAACATTCCAGTTAACACCTTCACTGCAGGGTGGTGTGGTAAGAGATCCAAAATAGCGATAGAAAGATCTGTCATCCGGTAATAAGCCAGCAGCATTTATGTTTATTGAGCTTGCGACTTTTTCTTTACCAATTTCTTCAGGTATATTATTCCAGAGTGTTTGAACGGCATCATTGTGTTTTCCTTTTTTAATGAATACGCCTACTACGGAGAGTTCGCTGCTTTTGTTCTGATGAACCAGATGCATTTCCATTGCGTAAGATTTACCTTCAACTTCATGTTCACTTGGATGATGAAAATGGAACTGCAATAGCTCATACATTTCGCCATCTATTGTTATTACACTACCTGGCTTATATTTTACTTTTATAGTGTGGCCGTTATTGATTATTTTCAATGGTGTTTCTTTATAAGAAAATTTAATACTGTCTAAATTAGTCTTATAGGAGTTACTGATATTGATTGGTGATTGTGCTAAGCCATTTCCACACAGGGAAAATTCTGGATTTAGATCTTCCCAGTGCTTGGGTCCGTGCTCTCCTTCATATTCCCAATGATGAACTACTTGTTTTTGAGCACAAGCGGCAATGGTTAATGATATAAATATAGACAAAATGATAAGATAAATTTTTTTCATATAATTATTCCTCTTCTCTTTATTAAGTAGTATCGTTATTTGTTTTGTGCTATGTGCTAAAGCTTAAAACTACTATAGTGTTAAACAAATATCAATAGAAAACAGTTTCGGTTGTTGCATCTTCAAAATCTCCTTGCCTTGATTCTGTATTGGGAATACAATTGTTTCAGCTTCCGGAGACAGTTTCTGTAAAAGCGTATTTTGAAAGTCTTTAACATTTGACATATTGAAAATTAATTCTCTGGTATTTATGGAGTAGACAAAATGGCAGGACAAAAATCAACTAACATCAAGTGGCATCACGGCAAGATTACAAAAGAAGACAGGGTAAAATTGCTGAACCAAAAAGGTGTAACCATATGGCTTACAGGCCTCTCCGGTTCCGGTAAATCAACAATTGCTGTAGAGCTTGAACATGCCCTCATTGAGAACAGACATCAGGCGTACATCCTCGATGGTGACAACATACGTCATGGCCTGAATAAAAACCTTGGCTTTTCGCCTGAGGACCGTACTGAGAATATCCGCCGGATTGGTGAAGTTGCAAAATTATTTACGGAGGCAGGTATAATAACAATTACTGCCTTTATCTCTCCATATAGAGAAGACCGGGATGCTGTCAGGAGATTGCTGAACGATGGTGAATTTATAGAGGTACATGTTAAATGCCCTCTTGATGTTTGTGAGGAGCGTGATACAAAAGGTTTATATAAAAAGGCACGTGCAGGTGAAGTGAAGGATTTTACCGGTATTTCAGCACCCTATGAAGAGCCGCTCAATCCTGAGTTAACGATTGATTCGTCAAAGCTGACAGTTGAGGAATCAACGAGGACAGTACTAAACTATCTTGAAGAAAAAGAATGTATTAAGTTTTAGACGATGGTGAAAGAATGAAGTGGTATCGAAAATGTTATCTTGAAAAGGGAGAGGCTTGTATGAAAATTTCCAGGGGCTGTATTAGTTTAATCATAATTGTTTTGTTTTTTTCACTATCCTGCACTACTGTACCAATTACAGGCCGGCAGCAGTTTAGTATACTTCCAGATTCTGCAATGCTTGCTATGAGCCTTCAACAGTACAATGAATTCCTTAAAACTAATAAAATCAGCCGCAATCAGGAACAAACTCAAATGGTCAAAAAGGTTGGCAGAAAGATTCAAATGGCAGTGGAACAATATTTTACCGACAAAAATATGTCTTATGCATTAAAAGATTACAAGTGGGAATTCAATCTTATTGAAAGTGAAGAAAAGAATGCATGGGCTATGCCGGGAGGGAAAGTTGTCGTTTATGAGGGAATTTTGTCAATTACTAAAGGTGAGGCTGGATTGGCAGTAGTTATGGGACATGAAATAGCACATGCGATTGCCAAACATGGTAATGAGAGAATGAGTCAGGGTTTAATTACACAAATGAGTGGGATGGCACTTTCAAAAGCATTGGAAGAGAAACCTGGAAAAACCAGGCAACTCTGGATGACTGTCTTCGGTGTTGGCGCTCAATACGGAGTCATGCTTCCTTTCAGTCGTCTCCAGGAATCTGAAGCAGACCACCTTGGTTTAGTATTTATGGCTATAGCCGGTTACGACCCAAATGAAGCTGTAGAAGTTTGGAAAAGAATGGCACAAATGAAAGATGGTCAGGCACCTCCAGAATTTTTGAGCACACATCCTTCCGACGCAACCAGGATAAGGAAAATTAAAGAAACTATTCCGAAAGCGAAGCAGTATTTGTGAAGAAGGTATTTAGCTTTTCAGGTAATTGCAATGTTAGAATGTTTGTCTTTAATAATTCTAACCCGAACGAATCGGAAAAGAGATGGTTCACCGCAAAGACACCAGGAACACAAAGTTTCAAACCTGCCTGCAGTCGAAAGGGTAACTCTGGCCTAGACCGTATGACGGATCGTACCAGGGCAGGCTATCTTCTTCTTTCATCACCCTTGCTCCCCATCGTGATCTTTGCGGTGACTAAGTGCTCATAGAGGCGGCTGAGTATAGAGTGTCATCAGACCTGCGTTTTTTGTGTGGATCTTTGGGTCCCAGAAAACCGATAAACTCTCTTAGCAACTCCATGTCAAAGCAACCGCGCATATCATTCTTCATTTCTGCCAGTGCGTCAAAAGGCTTCCTTGCGTCAGCGTAAGATCTGTTTGACGTCATTGCATCGTATGTATCAATTATTCGGGCTATGCGTGAGAATAAGTGCAACTCACTGCCGCCCATTCCATGGGGGTATCCGGTACCGTCATAGTTTTCATGATGTTGTATTACAATCTTCAGAGACAGGAAGTTTACACTACTCCTGTGTTCCAGGAGTTCCAGGCCTGCTTTGGGATGTTTTTTTATCTCCGCAAACTCATCCCCGTTGAGACGACCGGGTTTGTTGATGACATTCAGGGGGACTGCGGTCTTACCTATATCATGCAGCAGCAGACCTGCCCCGATTCGGTTCAGTGCATGTGGTTCAAGGTCAAGATACTTGCCAAAGAGCAGGCCGATTACCGACACGTTGATAGAATGTGTATATATATGATAATCGTGCGAGGTTATATCTAATAGACTGGAGAAGGTGTCATCATCCTGCATGATATGACTTACTGTGTTCTGTACCCATCCTGAAACCCGTTCCATACTATCACCGGATTTTGGATCATCCATAAGGCTTGATATTAGGTTCTGTGCCACCTGATAAACTACGCCTGATTTCTCCTTGGTACTCTTGGATTCGTCATTAACAATATTTTTGAGGTTATCCTCTTGATACCTGAGATATTTCCCGGTATCCTCTTTAGCAATATAAAGCCTGTCTATATTTTTGATTGATAACTCTTCTCTTTTTTCCTTGCCGAAGCCATCGCTTCCACGGCAGAATAGTACATACTTTGAGTGTCCGTTTGATCCGCTTTTTAAATAGAGGTTAAACTCTAGACTGGAATCTTCCAGTAAGGTATTACCAGTTATTGCGGTATACTCATCCATAATAAAATGTTCCGTCCTGACTTGTAGAGGCTGAAAAGATAACTTACCTTACAATACCTACTAACAGGAGTGAAGACAAAGAAAGGCGCAATCGAGGATTTTCCTCCTTCCCTGGGGAAGCCACCCGATTGCGCCTTCGACTTACAGGCCCTTAGTCCTGTACGACAAGGCTGTCTACTTAAAATGTAGACCCGTTTTGTCTGCTTAGATTGCCAATAGACGATCTATTGGAAAATTTATTGTATCCTGTTCTTATAATCTTCTTCAGAGAGATTAGTAAAGTAAAAAGTATATTTAGAGAGTATCGTAATATCGCAACTGTAATACCATTCTATAATTAATTATTTGTTGATCCTTTAAGCCGTTTAGGGCTGTTTGGTTAAGCCAACAACAGCGTTTCAGATACATTCCGTGTTGCGTTGTCAGTGTTCCATAGTGAGACATGCTTTTCTCAGAATGGCACAAAAAAGCATTCCATTATGGGTGTGTCTTAATCTGATAAAATCATGCTGGCTGTTGTAAAATGAGAAAAGGAGGTGGTTAAGATTGAAGATTTAGAAAAAAAAGAAATATTTAGATATGTATTGCTCTGCCTTCAATAGCATGGAATGCTTCGGCAAATACTTCAGAGAGTGTGGGGTGCGGGAATATGTTGGCGATAACTTCCAGGTTTGTTGCTTCCAGATTCATGGCGAGGGACATACCTCCTATCAATTCTCCAACTTCATGGCCTATCAGGTGTACTCCCAGGATCTCTCTGCTTGATTTATCAGTTATAACTTTTATGAAGCCTTCCTCTCCTTCACCCATTATCTGAGTCTTGCTGTTAGCCAAGAAGGGGAATCTGCCTATCTTAACATCGTAATCTTCGAGTTCCGCCGCTTCCTGACTCATGCCAACGCTTGCGACCTGTGGATTGGTGTAGGCTACACTCGGGATTGTATTATTATTTATTGGTGGAAAATCCTTACCGGCAATATTGTGCGCAACGAGCAGGCCTTGTGCAGATGCAAGATGTGCAAGTAGAGGCAGACCGCTGACATCTCCAATTGCATAAATGCCGGGCTGGCTTGTCTGCATGTTCTCGTCTACGTTTATGAACCTTCCATTAAATTCAAGATTAAGTTCCTCCAGGCCTGAATCTTTTGTTTCAGGCTTTCTGCCCATGGCAAGCAGGACTTTCTCACTTTGAAGTATTTCTGTGTTTCCATCATTTCTCTTGACCGTTGTCTCAACCGAGTTCTCTTTTATTTCAATAAGATTTAGATTAGTCTGAGTGAGAAAATTTACACCTTTCTTCGAAAGACTCTTTCTCAATGCACTTCCTACGTCTTTGTCATTTGTAGGAAGGATTTCGTCCATCATCTCAATCACAGTTACCTTGCTTCCAAGTGCATTGTAGATATAGGCAAATTCCACTCCCATGGCGCCTCCCCCGATAATCAGGAGTGAAGATGGTATCTCTTCCAATTTCAGAATATCATCACTCGTCAATACGTTCTTTTTATCGTAGGGTAAGCCGTCAAATACCATTGGAGAAGAACCGGTAGCGATAATTATATTCTTTGCCGATACTTCCTCTCGGGCTTTATCTCCTTCCTTGACCAGAACTTTGTCGGGAGATACTATTTGGCCAGTACCATTCAATATGTCAACTTTGTTTTTCTTGAGCAGGTGTTCGACACCGCCGAATAGTCTGGTTACTATTGTTCTCTTTCGTTTGTGGAATCCACTGAAATCCGCACTGACACCTTCTGTAACTATACCGTACTCTTTGCTCCTTTTACATAGTTCGTATAAATGGGTGGACTGAATCAGTGCCTTTGTTGGTATACAACCTTTGTGCAGGCAGACCCCTCCGACTTTATCCCTCTCTATCAGTCCTACACTCAGTCCCAGTTGTGCACCTTTAATCGCCGCAACATAACCTCCGGGACCACCTCCAATAATCAACAAGTCATATTCTTTCATAAAATAGTCTTACCTCTTCCTCTGTTCTTTCTTTATGCAGGAAGTTTGAAGTGGGTTAAAGTTGTGGAAAAATATTCTTTTTATTTTAGGCACTTCAAACTTGATTGTGGCTTTGAAGTACTATGATCTTTGCTTTCTACTATTGTGCCTTTTCTACTTTAGCCGCACAGGTTTTGTATTCGGGCATCAGGTTTGAAGTGCCGTTTGTACGTGAAGTGCTGCAGGGATCTTTCGTAAGTAAGTTTGCCGGAGCGCTTATGAAGTGGAATGGGATCCAGACTTGTTTTGACATTACCCTGTTTGTGATATTAGCTGCGAGAGAAATATGTCCGCGTTTAGTCGTTATCCTGACCATTTCTCCATCTTTTATTCCGGCATCATTGGCATCTTTCTGTGATATTTCTACAAATGGATAAGGTTGCTTTTGTATGCTTCCCTTTGCCCTGTGAGTCATGGTGCCACTGTTAAAATGATAAAGAGTGCGTCCTGTGCTGAGAATAAACGGGAAACTCTTGTCAGTTTTCTCAAGAGATGGTTTGTCTTCTGTTTTGGAAAATGTTGCTTTTCCATTGAGAAACTTTTTCTCGTACAGAAATTTTGTGCCGGGGTGATCGGCTTTTGGACATGGCCACTGAATTCCACCGCTTTCGAGTCTGTAATAATTGATTCCGGCAAGGTTAGGTGAAACCTTCCTGATCTCGTCCCATACAGCTTCTGGTGAATCGTAATTCATTGGATATCCCAGGTAAGTGGAGAGTTCAGATATTATGTTCCAATCCGCTTTTGCTTTGCCCGGTGGTTCAACACTCTTTTTTATCCTCTGTACTCGTCTTTCAATATTAGTAAACGTACCATCTTTTTCAGCAAAACAGGCTGCCGGTAATATTACGTCAGCATATTGAGCCGTATTTGACATAAATATATCCTGTACTATCAATAGCTCCAGTTTATTTAGTGCCTTCTTTACTTTTGTTGTATCAGGTTCACTCATCAGGGGATCAGCACCCATAACATACATCGCCTTGACCTTCCCTTTTTGTGCGCTATTAAACATCTCCCTGATTTGCAGGCCCTTATTTTTAGGTAATGAGGTTTTGTAAATCTTCTCGAATCTCTTGCGAATCGTATTATCTGAGACAGGTTGAAAATCTGTGTAGAAATCAGGTATAGCGCCCATATTGAAAGCTCCCTGGCCATTGTTCTGACCCAGGAGTGGGTATATTCCCGCGCATTCCTTACCAATATTACCAGTCAATAAGGCGAGGTTTACAAGGCTTTTTACATTATCAACACCATACCTGTGTTGTGTTATACCATTTCCATATAATATTATGGCGTTCTCTGCGTTTGCATAGATTCTGGCGGCTTCCCTGATTGTTTCCTCGGATATACCGGTTAGTTTTACGGTTTTCTCAATATCATTTTTTGCAACAGCCCTTTTAAGCGTGTTAAACTTTTCTGTCTTTTTTTCTATAAACTTTTCATCATGGAGTTTCTCCTCGATGATTACGTTAATCATTGTGTTGATGAGAATAGTATCTGTCCCGGGTTGAGTATTTAAGAAGGTGTTTGCAATCCTTTCTAACCATATCTTGCGCGTGTCAGCTACAATCAGAGTTTTTCCATTTCGCACTGCCTTCTTTACCTCAAGCCCTATTATGGGATGCGATTCTGTAACATTGGCGCCTATCACAAATATTACATCAGATTCTGAAATTTCCTCGATTGAATTTGTTGTAGTGCTCAGGCCAAGAGTACTTCTCAGGGCATTTAAGGTTGGAGAGTGGCACTCTGTTTCTGACTGGTCAATATTATTAGTACCGATTGCGGCCCTTGCAAATTTTTGCATCAGGTAATTCTCTTCGTTCGTACACCGTCCTGAACTTATAAATGATATGGAGTCTTTTCCATGTTTTGATTTTATACCTTTCAGTTTCTCGGAAATAAAGCCATATGCATCTTCCCAGCTTGCCTTTTCGAGATTTCCATTTCTTCTTATCATGGGGGTATCAAGCCTGTCCGGATGGTTTACGAAGTCATAGGCGAATCTGCCCTTCATGCAGAGGTTACCGTTGTTTGGCGTAGACCCCACTTCCGAGGTTATTTTATTTATTCCCTGATGATCGACGTGGATATCAATCTGACACCCGATACTGCAGTAGCCGCATGTTGATCTGACTTTCTTAATCTGGAAAGAGCGCCCCTTGCCGGTTGCCTGTTTCTCGCGTATGGCACCTACCGGACACGTGGATACACATTGTCCGCAAAAGACGCACGGGCCATCCAACAACGACTCACCAAAAGGAGTGGAAACCCACATCTGGAATCCTCTGCCTCCAAACTCTATTGCGCGTTCCTGCGTTACTTCGTCACAAATCCTTACACACCGACCACACCTTATACACTTGGGTGTTTCACGGTAAATAAGCTCGTTTCTGTCCTGGAGTTCTCCACCTCTTTTTTCCTCACTCCTGAATTTTTCTCCCTTAATGCCCATAGAATATGCGACATCCTGAAGCTCGCAGCAGCCTGTAGCCTCGCAGGTCATACAGTCAAGTGGATGGTCTGACAGAATATATTCCAGGACCCCTTTCCTCGTCCTGAGTACATCCTCAGATTCTGTATTTACGACCATGCCATCATTAATCCTGGATACGCACGATGGCAGCAGCTGTCTTGCCCCTTCGACTTCAACCAGGCATATTCTGCACCCACCATATGGGTCTAGGCGTTTATCATAGCAGAGCGTTGGAATCCAGATATCGTTTTCCCTGGCTACTTCCAGTATTGTTTTGCCTTGATCTGCTTCGTAAGTTTTATCGTTAATGGTTAATTTAATCTTTTCCATTTAATAGAAACTGCCTTCCTGTTAATTGTACTGTTCGATGATTACGTGAAAAAAGAAATCTAATTTTACAAAAACAGGCAAAGAATGCAAATAAAACATTTTGATGTATATATATGATGTGATGTTAAGAAATTAAGGAATAGGGTATTCAGGCTAAGTAGATTTATTTGCTTGAAATTGGGGAACTAATCAGGCATATTCTATGTTGATTATTATATGTTTGTAGCAACTTAGATTTACATGAAATTTAGTCATTATTTGTATTTTTTAAAAGAAGGAGAGGCCTTATGAAGCGTATGGGAATTTTTATGGGTGTTGTTGTTATTGCATTTTTATTAGTGGCTTTTAACTCTGGTAATCCGGTATTTGCCAACAGTTGTTGCGGTGTTCAGAAAGATGCTCATGAGTGTGATAAAGAGTGTGAAAGTGGATGTATTAAGAAAACTTCTGCCAGTGAAGGTTCGGACAATACATGTCCGGTCTGTGGAAATGTTTCGGACAGCAAGGGGCAACAGGTAGATGTAGAATACGGAGGAGAGACTGCTCATTTATGCTGTCAGGGTTGTGCAGACGCATATAACGAAAATCCTGATAAATATTCAAAGTCCTAAGAGCTCCGGCAGAGTCAACAGTACCCATAAAGAAAAAAGGACGTGGAGCAGGGTATTAATTAGTAAGACGTAGTACAGTATCAAAAAGTATTCTAAAAAAGGCGTTCTTGTGTTAGTCAGATGCATGAACGCCTTTTTTGTTTATCAGCTTATTTGATTAGGGCTGACTACAAATAGAAGTAGCATAGGTTTTTTCATGGTCTTTATTTTCTGCTTAGGGTATAGTGCGGAGCACATAGTTTATGGAAAGGATGTATTTTTTGCTTACCCTTACCATCTTTTAATCAAAAGATTAGTTTATGAAAATTTGCCTCATTTACATCCGAGACGAGGATTATTACAATATTCTTCCTGAAAAACTCAGGAGACCTGGAAACAGTGACCACATTGAGGTAATGGCTTTCCCGCCACTTGGCATTCAGACACTGGCTCCGATAATTCGCAGTCATGGACACGAGGTAACCATGTTCGATACCTGCCATCCACAGATGAAAGAAGAGCACATCGAGCAGGCCGTGAAAGATGAAAAACCTGATGTAATTGCTCTTTCATTTCTTTCAACTACTTGCTACCTCCTTGTAAAGAGCATGGCGCAAAGGCTGAAGAAGGCAGCGCCAAAAACACCTATCATTATCGGAGGTGCTTTTGCAACAGTGAATGCTGTTAAGATACTGAATGATGCGCCATACATCGATTGTGTTGGCAGGGGGGAAGGTGAAGAGCTTATTCCTGAGTACCTAGACAACCTGGACAATCTGAAAGTAGTCGGCGGCCTTACCTGGCGATCCAATGGTGAAGTAGTCCAAAATCCTGACCGTCCTCTGATTAGTGACCTTGACAAGTTTCCTTATCCTGACCGTAAAAGCTTACCCATCGAATACATCGAATCGATGCCAATGGATGCGCCGGCAGTTCTTTCTCTCGATCGTTTTTGTACCATGCAAACCACACGCGGCTGTCCTTTCAAATGTATTTATTGCGACATTCCATCCCTCGCACGTGGCAAGTGGCGGAACCGCTCACCGGAGCATGTCCTGGGTGAAATGCAGCAGTTGCATGATGAAGGCTACAGGTCAATCTACCTGACCGACGACCATTTCCTGATGCAGCGTAAACGCATAGAGGCCATTTGCAACGGTATCATAGATAAAAAGCTGGAGTTTCATTGGGGATGTGAGGGTAGGGTTGATTCGCTGGCGGTTGAGGAACTTCCATTGATGGTAAAGGCTAACTGCACTTTTCTTGCCTTTGGCGTAGAAGCCGGAACAAAGAAAGTACTCGATCGCCTGAAAAAGAACCAGACCCTTGAACAGATAGAATATGCCGTAAAACAAGCCAAAAAAGATGGAATTGAAACGACGCACGGCTTTTTTCTGGTCGGCTCGCCGGATGAAACCTTTGAAGATATTCTGGAGAGTTTTCGATTTGCTGTCCGGCTTAAACTTGACACATTTAGCTTTAGCCGGTTATGCGCCTACCGCGGAACCCCTCTATGGCAGGAATATGTGGAAAGGGGTATTATTGATGATGAACGCGACTGGCATAAGTGGTTCAAGTGTTCAGACATCGATCCAACAATTCTTCCGAGTGAAGTGATTCAGCAGGCAAGGATAAAGGGATATAAGCAGTTGTTTGGTTACCTGATACTCCGTCGTCCTATAGCCACATTCAGGCTCCTTCGTAAGTTCGGCCGGTATATGACGGTCTCAGATATTTTCAAATTGTTATTAAGTCCGTTTATCAAAAAGGCTAAAACCAGAAAACCTGAACTTCCTGAATGGATGATCGAACAGGGACTGGAAGCGCCGGTCAGGACGGCTTCTTAGGGAAAATTGACTACTATAATTTCAAACCTCAATAGTCATTAAGTCCTCAGCTAATACCACCTCTCCGTTAAATTCCTCTCTGCATTGACCCAAAATATCGTAATCATCACAGATCGGGTAGAAGTGTGTCAGTACAAGTTTCTTGCAGTTAGATTCTCTTGCTATCCGTCCTGCAAGTGTTGAATTAAGGTGTCCGTCCACCTTTATGTGTTCAGGGTAGGAACATTCCAGTAACAGCACGTCTACGTCACGTGCCAGTTCAACAATGCTTTCGCAGTAATCAGTATCACCGGAATATACGAGGCTCTTTCCGTCTTTCGATTCGACACGGTATGCGAGACTGCCCTCGTGGTGATTGATGAGGCTTGACGTAAGACTGAAGTCTCCAACGTCAAGATGGCCTCCCGATAATTCTTTGACCGTAAGATCGTATCCCCTGGCCTCGATGAAATTATTGAAGGTTTCAGTCAGTTTCCGGTGAAATTCCTGCATACCGGCAGGGCCGATTACTGTCAGATCTTTGCCCTTGTAGTTGCTGGGAATCCTCAGTGCAAACAGGAGTGTAATAAGGTCTGTAACATGGTCCGGATGGAAATGTGTGTAGATTGCATAGTCAATGTCTTTGAAATTTACAGACGCCTCTGCAATTTTCTTTAAGGTTCCTGATCCGCTGTCAAGCAGCAGAGTCTTGTTGGCAATGTTTATAAGATAGCCGGAAGAGCCTCTCCTTGCTGTAACGATACCTGTTCCTGAACCGAGAATGGTAAGTTTCATAGTAAATTACTCCTTCTTTAGTCCTGCGGAAAGGAGGTATGTTACTAAATTTACCTGATAACGTACAGAAATATTAATCTCGATATATTATGAAACCTTCTGTATAAACAAAATAAGCCCACCGAATAATGTGGACTTACTTTGTTTACAAATCAACTGCTCAACTCCGCCGGTATCTATTAATTAATGGTTGGTTATATATTTTAAACCGGCATCGTCTTCATTATTTGAGCAGTCCTGTACCTTTAGTAATCGCTATCAGGTAATGATTACACTGAAGCTTAACCACCCGATATATTGAGAAACGGGATGGTATAAATAATCCTTACTGCTTCGTACTTTCCATCCTTCTTTGAATAGTTGCATTTTATATAGTCACCGGCTTCGAGATCAGTAATGTCAAATTTATCTGACGTCTTAAATTCAGTACCGCCTCTTATTGATATTATATTTGTCATTTCATCTCCTATGTAGCAAGCTGTTTCCTCAGTGACCATTAATGGTGTATCACCCAGCAATTCACATTTTTCAAAACAGATTTCATTCTTTTCAAGATCGATACTCTTAATTGTGCCTTTAATTACTGCTAGGTTTGAACCTCCGGCGTAACCCGGCCAATCAACAGACTTTCCTGCAAATGCATTAAGCCCGAATATAAAAGCTCCTAAAAAGAAGGCTAACATTGTATATGTCGTTAGTCTACGCATCTTCTTACCCTCCTTTTTTCGCTACTTTTTAATTGAACAATTGATTTTTCCCTCTTGTATTAACAACAATTATTATGCTGGTTTAGTTCCTTGGCCCAATAAGGAAAGCACAGTAATAAACATTGCCGGAATAAGGCGCTATAACTACATTATAAAAATCCAGTTTATCAGATTATGTCTTAGAAAATGCATACTGTTTCTGATACCATTTTGTAATGGAAATCCCGGCTTTAAGGAAAGAGATTGTAAATCTGATAAATAAGAGAGGGAAGATAACTTTTGCTGATTTTATGGGATTGGCACTTTATCATCCCGAACATGGATACTACAACTCCGTGAAAGAGAAGATAGGTAAAAAGGGTGACTATTATACAAGCTCGGATGTTCATCCAGTGTTTGGTGAGCTTATTGCCAGACAGCTGGAACAGATGTGGCGGCTGATGGGAAAAGGCCGGTTCACGGTAGTAGAGATGGGAGCCGGTAAGGGCTGGTTTTGTTATGACATAATTAATTTCATAAAAAATAAATTTCCCGAATTCTTTAACGAGATTGATTATAAAATAGTAGAGATAAGCCGGAACCTTATTGAGAGACAATCCGATACCTTGAAGGGACTGGAAGAAAAAGTATCGTGGGAATCTTTTTCTGAAGATGGCTTTTCATTTGAACCTGTAGAGGGATGCTTTTTATCAAACGAATTTGTTGACTCGCTTCCTGTACATCAGGTGGTGGTAGAGGATAATTGCCTGAAAGAAATATATGTAACAATTAAGGACGATAAGTTTTGTGAAGTAATTGATGATCTGTCAGATCCGGTATTGGAAGATTATTTTGCAGAGTCTAAAACAAACTTAAAAGAGGGGCAAAGGGCAGAGGTGAATCTAAAGGCACTGGATTGGATGAAGAATATACCTCATTGCTTAGACAGGGGTTTTGTTATTACGATAGATTATGGACATCTTGCCGAAGACCTTTATTCTGAACAACGGTGCAGGGGAACACTGATGTGTTATTATGAGCATACTACAAGTGAGAATCCGTATGAAAGAGTTGGTAGTCAGGATATAACATCTCACGTGAATTTCAGCAGTTTAATGGAGGCAGGGAACAGATGTGGATTAAACACAACCGGCTTTACCAGACAATCTAACTTTTTAATAGCACTTGGCATTCTTGATGAGATGAATAAGGTACAGGGAGATATCGGTAAACTCCTGACAATAAAGAACCTTTTTCTACCCGGTGGGATGGGTGATGTGTTTAAGGTCTTGATTCAGCATAAGGGAGTAGAAGATCCGGAACTAATTGGTTTAAGGAGTATGTCTGAACCGGAACTTGCGAGAGAAATTGAGGAATTGTAGATTGAAGATATATTATAATGTTTACATAATTTTGGTAATGTTCCTGATGTTGATTCAGCTACTTATTTCCGGCTGTACGACAACGGTGACAAAGGATCTGCTCAAAGAGGAGTTGCAAAAGGAAGAAGTGGATTTAGCCAGCCAGAAGCTTTACCAGGATAAATGTTCTAAATGTCATGAACTGCCGGACACTGATGCCTATTCTTATACTTCGGAACAGTGGGCGGGTATTATCGACCTCATGCACGATGCCGAGGAGGCCAAGGAGTTTATAACGTTAGAAGAGAAGGATAAGATAAAGGGCTATCTGAAAAATATGAGCCAAACAAGATAACAGGATAATGGGAGGCTGTAAAATGGAAGATAAGAAGGTACAGGACACAACTACTCGATTAGAGAGAGGATTAAGCAGGAGAGACTTTGTGAAACGCGGTCTTGCCGTTGGACAGGCCGTCTTCATAGGTGGTGTACTGGTTGGGAACTTTGCAGGATGTACGACTGTGTCGAAGAAGGATAGAGAGACAGGGGCCGGAAGGAAGGCAAGCATCAAGTTTGCCCACATTACTGATACCCATGTTACGTTTACAGGCAAGAATGGTACTGCCCTGAAGGAGGAGAGCTTCAATATCTTCAGGGATATCATAGATCAGGTAAACGAGATGGGCGATATAGATTTCATCCTCTTTGGCGGTGACAATATAAATAACACAGATCCCGGCACAAAAGGATTTGATGAATTTATGAATATCATGTCAAGTGTTAAGGTTCCTTACTTTGCCCAGTTCGGCAATCGTGAGGTATCACCCATCCCTCCCGGAGTCGCACTGTCAAAGGAGCAGTATGCTGGAATGATGAAGGGCCACGGGCTTGACATAGGAAGTTATTCATGGAGTGTGTCTCCAGTACCGGGCTTGAGGATACTGGGCATGGACACCACAATAGAGGGTCACGATAACGGAGAAATCCCAAAGGAAGAACTCAAGTGGATCAAGGAAGAGATCGCAAAGTATCCTGATGATAAAATAGTCACTCTAAGTCATCATCTCCTCCTTCCCACATGGGGGAACAGGGATATACCAAAGTGGAGGAAGAAATATCTCCTGAAGAATTGTCTGGATATTAATGAGATTCTTGAAGGTGCTCCTCAGGTAAAGGCGTGTCTGACTGGGCATCATCACATCTCAAAGATTCAGACCGTTAATGGACTCCATTATATCGCATCCCCGGCAACTGTTCAGTACCCGCACGCCTTCAGGACAATAACGATAAATGGTAATGAGGCGAGGCTGGAGTTCCATCAGGTCAGAGCCGAGGGGGTTATAGAGTTGGGGAAGCACAACCTGTTAACCAGCAAAAATGCGGAAGAATACGCAGGTGGCAGTGCCGGAGCCATACTGGCCTACTGTCACGGTGGTGAGTCTGATAATAATGTTGTGTTGAAGTTGAGATAAGGCAAGAAGCCAGAGGCCAGAGGCAAGATTCACCGCAGACCTGCCTGCCAGTTTGTTAGGCGGGGACACAAAGGACGCAGAGAAAAAAATAGGGACAAGATGTGACACTCATGTCATTATTGATTAGATATTCTTATGGCAAAGCTGAAACTGGATCTGCATGAAATATGCAAGAATGGGAATTTGATTGAGAAAGAACTCAATCGAATAATCGAGGAGGCCAATGAGAAAAGGATTGCCCTCGTGGAAATCATTCCCGGAAAAGGTAGCGGACAGTTAAAGAAAACCGTTCTGCGCTTTCTGGACCGCCCTGATATAAAAAGGAAGTATCATCGTATTAAAAAGGACAGTAAAAATTATGGAAGAGTTTTTGTGCATTTTAAACATGATTAACTGCCGGGCAAATCTGAAGGAATGATATGCCGGTCTTGATGTGAGCAGCAATAAAATGAATAATTGGTTTTTGTATTTGATAAGATGTAAACATGGGCGACTCTATACAGGTATAACAACTGATGTAGAAAGACGACTTGAAGAACATAAGAGCAGTGATAAAAAAAGATCAAAATACTTAAGAGGAAAAGCTCCTTTAATACTGGTTATGAAAAAGAAGATTGGAAGCAAGAGTTTGGCGTTGAAGATTGAAGCAAAAGTAAAGAAACTAGCGAAAGTTGAAAAAGAGTTGTTGGTAGACGGTAAAATCAAGATAAGGGATATAAAGAAAAATATCTGATATTAGTAACTGGAAACCAAAAGCAAAAGAGGAACTTCCGATACATTATTTGGATGTCAGTGTATAAACACCATCCCAGTCCCCGGGAGGTGGTTCTTGTGTATAGGCTCCACATCTCTCTATAAACGTTTTGGACGGTCCGTCATGGGGGTCTATCTTCAAGGCTTTCTCGAAGAGGCCTATGGCCTTTTGCCACTCTTTTTTCTGGTACTCCCTCAGGCCATCTTCAAAAATATTCAATACCTCACGTTTAGCAGCCGGTATCTCTCCCTTTCTTTCAATCAGCTCATACACCTTAACCGGTCTCTCTTTACCGACAACACGGATGAGGTCCAGTTCTCTCGATTCTATGTGGTCCTTGGCCAGTTCGTACGTCCTTTCACTTATCATGGTATATGTACCATAATACCTGTTGGCGTCTTCAAGCCTGGCGCCAAGATTTACCTCGTCCCCTATTACAGTATATGAAAGCCTGTTCGTGGTGCCTACATTACCCACAAGTACAACACCGGAGTTAAGGCCTGCCCTCGCTTTTATCTGTAGCCTTCCTTCTTCTTTAAATTTTTTGTTTAGTTCGATTGATCTTTTTTGAGTGTCAATAGTAGCCAGACACGCCTTCACGGCATGGTCCGCTTGAGGTAGAGGTGCTCCGAATGCGGCAACTATTTCATCACCGATATATTTATCCAGGAATCCACCGTGGTTGAGTATTATGTCCGTCATTTCACTTAAATACTCATTAAGTAACTCGATTAATTCTGTCGGTTGCAACTTCTCTGAAATGGAGCTGAATTTCTCAATATCCGAGAAATAGACTGTGATTTCCTTCTCTTCACCTCCAAGCTTTATATTCCCGGGTTCTTTTAAGATTTCGTTAACGACCTTGGGGTCCATGAAGTTTTCAAATGCAGATTTTACCCCTTTTCTTAATTTTTCTTCGGACATGAAACGATACAAAATAATTGAAGAAAAACACACAATTATTGTAATACTGGGGTACGTTACGTTTAGCCACGTTCCGTCATTTACGAATCTTTCATAGACGTAATAGTTGTACCCAAACCATAACGATGCACTCGCCACCCCACCCCAGATTGAAGGTAATACAGGCAAAAATATTCCCATTGCAAGGCCTATGCAGATAATTGCCAGTAAGTCTTGAAGCACTTCGCTATTTCTTCTTACCAGAAACTTCTCATGTAAAATGTTTTCTGTGACGGTGGCCTGTTTCTCTACACCGGGTGTTTGTGATGAGAATGGAGTAGCTATGAAATCTCCCAGGCCGGATGCGGTTGCACCGAGAAAGACGATTTTATTACTAAATTCGGCTGGAGGTATCTTGCCCTCTATGACGTCACAGAATGAGAAATATTTAAATGTGGAACTGGGTCCGCAGTAATTGATCGTCATGCGGTTCCAGCTATCAACGGGGATTTCAATTTCTCTAAATATTATTTTATTTGTCAGCAATAGTTTCAGCTCCCCGTATTTAAGGCCTTTATATACTCTGGCTACCTGAACACCTAGTGGGGGGTAAAACTCATTTTCAAATTGAATGGCCATATACTCGCTCCTGACTATGCCGGAATAGTCCACGTTTGTATCTACAAATCCCTGATAGGTTACCCACTCCGCAAATAGGTCAATCGTGTTTATGACCCCAACGGCCTTCTTTGGGCGATAACGTGCCAGTAAATTATTCATGATTTCTTTCTGATTTTTAGATGTTAGAACGGTTAATTTGTCACCTTCAGAACTTTTTTCTTTAGCTTTGGTTTCTGTACCTATCAAGACCGGAAAATAAGCGGATTCCATCAGCAATTCCTTGCCGAGTTCAGAAACTTTTTTTCCGGTAAAGTCAGTGGGTTCTCTTTGCATTACATCAACAAATTTAATCGAAGAAATAATATCCATGCCATTATCAACCACAGCCCTTTTAAGTGCATTTTTAAGTTTGCTGTCTTCATCAAACCGGTCTTTCTTTTTTTGAAATGCTGTCAGAAATTCTTCTTTTTCAGGCCCTCCCGGCAGTTGATTCCACAGCTGGGAATTCCTAAACTTCCCGGCCAGAGTATCAAGAGCTTCGAGTATATCAACGTTTTGTTTCTCAGCGTACATAACATCCAGGGCGAGAAGCCTTGCCTTCGCATCAGTTATCTTATCAACAAATTGTGCAATATAATGTCTTGGCCATGGATAGCGTCCCAGTTTCTCTATGCTGTTTTCGTCTATAGCAACTATTGCAATTTCGTCACCGGGGTCACGTTTTCCTCTTAACTGAAACCTGACATCCAGGGATTTCTGCTCGATGGCTTTGAATATACGTAACGCCTTAAATATGTCCCGATCTTCAAGATTATAAATTGTTATTACTATGATAATGACAAGGATTGAGATAAGGATTGACGTAACCTTCTTTCCTAATCTTGGAGTTTTAGAAAATGAGGGAAGCCTTTTCATGGTTTTGGTATGGCTAAATTGAGTGATTCTAAATCACTTTCAATATGTATCTTTTATAATAAAGGTTATTTGCAAAAGAATGATGTTGTTTATCAGGTGAGTCATCAATTGTAGGACTCGGTCTCCGAACGAGCCAGATAATGTCTGATGTAAACATCAGCGGGCTGTTACTAAATGTTTTAACCAGGCAAGCTAAATCAAATACTTATTTATTGAATTATGCCCTGATTAAAAGGGATTACTTCCATATATTATATTATTCTGCGGAGAATTTCTAAGTCTTTCGTAGTTGGCAAATGCCTCATCAGCTTCCTTAAGTTTGACCAAATGTTTATATCCCACACCCTTAAGGTAAAACGCATTGGCATCATCTGGGTCCAGATTCAATACCTTGTTACAATCCTCTATTGCATTGTTCCATTTTTGCAAATGCCCGTAAGCATTTGCCCTTAATAAAAGAAATGATTCAGCACCATTTTTATTTAATTTAATGGTCATTTTCATATTTGCGATAGCTTTATCATATTTTTCTTGAACGTACAGGTTGATGCTCCAACGGCATATGTTGGCGACAAAGAAGGAGGAAAGGTTATGGCGTTTATATTCGTCTTTTTCACGCTTTATCATTTTCCGGATTGAGTCTATTTTATAGGGAAGTTGCTCTTCTGTATCCCAGGCAAAGTATTCATCGTGATTCTGTGTAAAATTATCTTCCGGGTCGCCGGCAAATTCACCTTCATCTATGAACATCTTTAAGGTGTTAATTAAAGGGGCAGGATCAAAGATAACAATTTTGTTCCTTGCCAAATTCGCTGCTTCTTCGTAATCGTTCATAGCACTTACCAAAAGAGCTTTATCAAAATCTCTTTTTCCGGTGTCTAACCTTAGAGCTTTTTTTACATAAATATTTGCACGCAGAAAATACTCCCTGCCATCATTATATTCGGCTTGTATAACTTTATTTACATATTGAAGTGCTCTATCTATATTACCTCTTTTTTCATAAAGTGTAGCGATTCTTAAATATATCGATGTTGGCTCATGGTAATATGCAAGCTCTTTCTGGTATGCCATTATGCTCTTGTTTATGTACTCAAGTGACTTTTTTGTATTACCAGTTTTCTCATATAGTGTCGCTAGTTGCATGAGGATTGATCCGTACATGGGGAAGCTTGCTAAATTCTTTTCATAGACTAATATTGCTTTATCCCACATCTTTTTTGCCTTGTATGCACGGCCTAAATGTTTGTGGATGAAAAAGGCATCCGGACTCATGGCAGAAGCCTTGTTTAATAAATAGATAGCATCGTCATATCTTCCCTGTTTAATCCGAATGTTTCCCAGGATACCATACGCCTCTGCAAATCCCGGGTCTATTTCAATTGCCTTTGAGATATACTTCTCTGCATCCCACTCTTTGCGTTCTTTTAAAAACTTTGTAGAACCTACGATTAACCACCACTCCTTATTGTCTTTATCTTTTGCAATGAATTCTTCCAGAGACTGAAGCTGTCTGTTTTTCAACAGGGGAGTTGTATAATTGATGGGCACAGAAAAACACATGACTGAATCTGCATAGTCGTGAATGGATAGAAGATGGCTTACAATACCAATAACATCGCCATTTACGTCTATAACCGGGCCGCCGCTAAACCCTAAATTAACCTGATTCGTTGAGTAAATCATGTCGTATGAATGATCAAAGACTGGTTTTATTGCGAATATGTAACCTTCTTCCCGTAATAGCTTGCGTTGTTGATTTTCCGATTTGCCGCCATTTACGATATCCTTTTTGGAGGAATAACCAAATGCTTCTACAAAGTTGTTTGTATTTAAAGTTTTGGAATCTCCAATCTTAAGACTTGGAAGGTTGTTTCCCTTCACCTTGAGCACGGCAACGTCCCTCTGCCTGTCAATACCAAGAATACCTTCAAATTTCAGCTTTTTCCCATTTGCTAGCCTGATTTCTATAGAGTGGACATTAACCAGGGTGTGATAGTTAGTGATGATAATGCCGTCGGGGCTTACGATGAAACCTGTCCCTATATGAAAACGATTACTGTCATTTTCAGATGCCAGAATTTTTACGATGGCATCTGTTTTCAGGTTTGAAGAAATTCTCTCATTTGAATACTTATTATTGTCTCCTGTGGCGGTGTTAAGTACTAACACTGAAACAAGGAAATACAACAAAATAATTGCAATCTTGAAGTTCCTGATTTTCATAAACTTAAATACTTTAGGTTAAGTCTTTTTGGATAAAAATGTATCATCAAACCCTAGCTAAATTATATAGAGAAGTCATATAAATTTCATACAAAAAATACAATCTCTTTTGTGTGAAAAGTGGGTAATATTACCCATAATTACCCACTATTATTATATTTCTTTTAACTCTTTCTCATCTTTACATTTAAATTAATTTTTATATCATACTTGAAAATAAACACTTACGTGTAGTTTAAATAAATTTTTTGTGATATTAGATGTATTGGTATGTTGAGTGCGTATTAAATAACATTCGAGATTTAACATGAATATGTACTGTATTCCTTTTATCAAGCAGCAATGTTTTGATGCAATCGAAATTTTATATTGTCAGGTAAGATGGAGGACGTTTTTCATCAAAAAATACAATCTCATTTGTATGAAAAGTGGGTAATATTACCCATAATTAATATACTTTTTTTAACTCTCTTTCAGCTTTACATTAAAATATTTTTATATATCATACTTGAAAATAAATACTTACACGTATTCTTAAGAAAATGTTCAGAACGTGCATTGGATTGGTATGCCTGGTGCGATACAAATAAGTATAAAGTAGGTATATTTCATACTCGGTAACTACATGGATATCTTGTTAGAGTGTTATCAATATGGAGGATAAGTTGAGTTTTGTACTAACGTGCCTATACTTACACTAAGCTTTATATCTTTAATATAAAGACTAAAGATTTTGTATAAAAAATGACTTAATTTGAAAACAAATATGATATAAAATATAGTGTTATCAGATAAAGGCAAACCATGAGCGATCATGGGACGCAAAGTAAAGGATCTTTTCTCTACACGGATGTAGAGAGCTGGGAAAAGGAAATCCCTTTAACTTACAAGCAAGTCATTTTATAAAAAACAGCCTTACTGCCTGAGATGTTTTAAATAAATATCTTAGCAGTAAGGCTTTTTTTATTTTAGGGGTATCTACAAAAAGTGATAGCAATTCAAATAATCAAGAAGATGGGGAACAGGCTTGAACATTAGAATCTTGTTAATTTCATCAATTTATTTCACATTTGTTTCTATCTTTCCTGCTTATGCTCAGGATGTGCAATTATTGGATGTTACTATCAATGAGGCAAAAGGTGATGTCGAAATGATACTCCCAAATACATTAGACTGGATACCGGTACCTGAAGAAGCAGGCGTCACTTTTTCTGAAGGTACCCAGATCCGTACAGGCCCACGTTCCAGTGTCTCTCTCGTCTTTGCAGACAGCAGTGTTGTCCTTGTTGATTCTCTTACCTACATGACTGTAGAGCAATTCTTCAGGACTGATAATGTTGTGACTACCAGGATAAACTTGGTTGTTGGCTCTATCGTAAATACACTGAATGATGGAACACATTTCGAGAATGACTATCAGATCATCACCCCTTCATTGACTGAGACGTTGAATAGTAATGAGATAAAGAAGGTAGTTTCAGGTGCAATGTACAAGGATAGTGTAAGAACAGGGCCCAGAGAAGGTGCAGATGCAGGCAAAGAGACAGGTGGTTATAAAAAGGGTCCGAGTGCAGGGCAAAGGGCTCAGGAGCGGCAAAAGCTGAGGGAGTCTTCACAATAGAAATTATGAAAATTCGTATTAATATTAAACCGTATTCGGCAATCCTACTAGTTGTATTTATGCTGTTGCTGTCCTTTCCTCAAGCCGTATTGTCTCAGGAGGAAAAACTGGCGGTGATATCTGAATATGAGGGTGATGTCAAGGTAGAGCATGAATCGATATTGAAGACAGTAAAGAAGATAGGTAACAGGATAAGGAATTCTGCGATCTATGATGACGGTTCTGTTATAACTATGGATGCATCAACGGCAGATCTGGTCTTTAGTGACAATACTAGCCTGGCGATTAATGAGAACACTTCACTGACTATAACTACAAGGGAGGCGTCCGGAGAAGAGGGTACAGATGGCGGCTTTATCAGGAAGGTATCCGATAAACAGGGTGCTATTGTCAGAAATATTTATGTAGAGGCAGGGAAGTTTCTGGCAGATATAACTCCCAGTAAGTCAGTATTGACGGAGTTTGAGACGCCTACCGGTGTGGCATCAGTAAGGGGGACGGCGTTCACGCTTGCCTATGTTGGTGGTGTTACAAGTATTGACCTGACAGAGGGGCTGGTGGAATTTGCCAGTGCAGGGGATGATGTAAGCTTTAGTATTGAGCCCGGAGACTTTATAGATGTTTCTACACCGGACTTAGGCCATACATCGATAGGTGTGAGGTCAGGGCAGTTAGATGTTGCGACGGATACAGGCACATTAACAGTTGAATCAGGTGAAAGTACAGGAGTGAATGTAGACGCCGATACGGGTGAGGTAACTGTGACTGCTGAGGAAGGTACGGTTACACTTGAAACTATAACAGGAACCGCAACCATAGAAGAGGGTGCATCGGCAACTACCAGTGTAGACTGTACCGATACATGTGAGATTTCACTGGGTGCGGAAGATGGTACAGTGGAGTTTGAAACATCTTCCGGTAAGGTTATTATAGAAGATGGAGAAATGGCAGGTACTAAAGTTGATGAAGAGACAGGAGAGGTAAGTGTATCAGCAGAGGAAGGTACTGTTACATTTGAAACTATAACAGGAATCGCAACTATAGAAGAGGGTGCATCGGCAACTACCAGTGTGGACTGTACCGATACATGTGAGATTTCACTTGGTGCGGAAGATGGTACAGTGGAGTTTGAAACATCTTCCGGTAAGGTTATTATAGAAGATGGAGAAACGGCAGGTACTAAGATTGATGAGGAAACAGGCCAGGTAAGTGTTACGTCAGAGGGAGGTATGATTGAGTTTGAGACAACTATGGGTAATGTAATGATGGAGGAAGGGGACGTCATAGGGACTCACGTTGATGCTGAGACAGGAGATGTGATAATGACTGCTGAGGTTGGTACGGTTGAATTCGAGACAGCCATGGGTAATGTAATGATGAATGAAGGTGATGCCATGGGGGCTCATATAGATGCTGAGACAGGTGATATGATGATGACAGCAGAAGAAGGTACCATTATATTTGAAACTTCAGCAGGAACTGCAACTATCGAAGAAGGTCATGTAGTAGGGTCCGCCTTTGAAGAGGATTCAGGTCAGGTAACTATGACAGCAGTGGAGGGTGGGGTTAGTTTTGAAACGCCTATGGGTATGGCCGTAATGAATGAAGGTGCATCTGTAGAGTTTGCGTTTGATGATAATACGGGTGAGATATCTATGTCTGCAGTGGGGGGCGTGTCTTCATTAGAAACTGATAATGGTACTATATCAATGGATGAAGGTGGATCTTTTAATTTTACGGTTAATCCATTTACAGGTGAGATGACTGTTATTGATGTAGTGGGTGATGTTGTTATGACAAATGAAGACGGTACCACAATGACCATCGAAGCTGGTACAAGCCTGGGGATCATGCAGGATGAAGGGCCAGGATCGGGAGGTCATTATGATGGAGGAGAGTATGACGGACCACTGGAGCCCGGATATGGGCCTGGCGATGGTTATGACGGGCCGGAGGGTGATGATGGTGATCACGATGGAATGAATCCTGATGATTTCGAAGGAAACGTTATAGTAACAGAGGAGGGTATTGTATATGAGGGTACATTTACAGATGAATACGGTACATCTGTTGGTACTTTTAATGAGTCAACTGGTATATTCGAAGGTACACATACAGATGATACCGGTACATATACAGGTATTCATAACGAGGCAGATGGTTCATTCACTGGTATATTTGTGGATGCATATACGGGCGGTATATTTGAAGGTACATTTACAGACTATGGATTTACAGGTACGTATACAGATCAATCCGGGCAAGTATATACTTTTACTGATTTTCAACAGAGTAGTTTCTATTCTGATCAACAAGATCAAGCTGAAATTGAAATGGCTCAACAGCATCCCGGAACGCCGACTTCACATACACTAGACAATCCAAATGATTGGACCGAGGGGTTTAATGCCTATACTACCGACAGCTTTGGTCCTATCGTTACAACGACCACTCCGAACACAAATACGGGAGATTTTGTAGAGACTTTTGGCTCTACTGCCGGTTTTGCCGTAGTCCATACAGGGTTTGGTGCTAATCAAAACAATGGGTTTATAGAAGCGACGTTCAACTTTGCCACAGAAGCAGAGCGCGAGTTCTCGTTTGATTATAACTTTATCACTACAGAAAACTGGAATGAGACTAACCCGGTGAATGATGTGTTCACGGCAAAGTTGATTTTTGCTGATGACTCTGAATATATTCTTGCTACTGCATCGGTGATCTCTTCTGCCTTTACCTCCGTAAGCGGATTACCCGGCGATACTCTGGACTCGTCATTTGGTGGTCAGACCGGCTGGTTATACTCTTTCGATTCCATAATCGTGCCAAGCGGAATAACAAGACTTCGATTCGAAGTAATCGATGATAGTGATAACTTTGCTGACTCTGCCGTCCTTTTAGATAATATAGTTGATCCTCCCGTTGTGGCTTCGAGTACGGATTATCTGCTTACCTTTGCCAAGATGCTTCGTGGTGATATTGATATTCATGATGCGGATCTCGAGGCGGATGCTGTGGCTAGTGCAGAACACCAGGCCTTCATTGATAAGGTGAATGCGGTAATTACTGATATGGAGAATAGTTCAGGTTCTGATTTTGTGGCTGGCCAGGACGAATTCCTTGATAGATTATGGGTTGCCAGGGATAGCCTTGCAAGCCATGAGGAGAGCGCCGGATTTTTACAACAGACAGGTGTTGCACATAATCTTTTAGAGGCCAGTATCATGTCTGATGAAGGTGTCGGTACAAACAACATTTCTGCCATCCAGAATTCGCTAAACCAGGCAAAGACCTTTCTGGTTGCCCATATAAATGATTTTGGAGAGACAGACGCTCTTGCTAACATAAGAACTAATATTGATGCCGTCTTGGCAAATATAGATAACGCTAATAATAATGAATTTACCACTGCTACAATGGTAGCAATAAGGCAAGGGATCAAGCAGGCATTCAGTGATACCATTGACAACATGAATGGCGGGCACAGTCATCCTGAATGTAGTGATCCTACACTTTCATGTTATTCTACGCCTACGTCGTGATGCGTGACCAGGCGGAGCCAGATCTTTCGGGTGAAGCCAGTTGATGGGAATTTGTAACAATGAATATTATTACAGGCATTAAATACCCTCACGAAAAGTTCTGAAGTTGTTTTAGACCTCCACCTCTTACTTCGTCAAATCCAGACCTCACATCATCAATAAGCATCAGGTTTCATACAAAAAATACGTCTCTTTTGTGTAATGATTAGGTAATATTTTCCGTAATTATAGGCCCTTTCTTCACAATTGCAGGCGATTGTACAATGGTATAGGCTATTGCATAATAGTTCATTTCCCTATCATTTTCAATAATAGGCACTTACACACATCCTTGAGAAAATATTCAGAATATGTAACGGATTGGTATACCCGATGCGATATATGTATCTTGCTATATATTTATATAACATAAGATACAGTAATATGAAATCTATCAAGGGCTTAAGAAATTTTCTGATTATCCCAATTTACCTCACATTTCTTTCAATCTTTCCTGTTTGTGCTCAGGATGTGCAATTATTGGATGTTACCATCAATGAGGCAAAAGCTGAGGGAGTCTTCACAGTAAAATATAAAAATTATGAAAATTCGTATTAATATTAAACCATATCCGGCAATTCTCTTAGTGGTATTTATGTTGTTGCTATCTTTTCCTCAAGCCGTGTTGTCTCAGGAGGAAAGGATAGCAGTGGTATCTGAATATGAGGGCGATGTCATGGTTCAACACGAAACCTTGTGGAAAACCGTAAAACAAATCGGTAACAGAATAAGGAATTCTGCGATCTATGAAGAAGATTCTGTCAGGACTATGCCTGCATCAACGGCAGATCTGGTCTTTAATGACAACACTAGTCTGAAGATTGATGAGGACACTTCACTGACTATACGTACAAGGGAGATGTCCGGAGATGAGGAGACAGAGAGCGGCTTTATCAGGAAGGTATCCGGTAAACAGGGTGGTGTTGTCAGGAATATTAACATAAAGGCGGGGAAGTTTCTGGCAAATATAACTCCAAGCAAGTCAGTGTTGACGGAGTTTGAGACACCTTCCGGCGTGGCATCAGTAAGAGGAACAATGTTCACGCTTGCTTATGTTGGTGGTGTTACAAGTATTGATCTGACGGAGGGGCTGGTGAACTTTGCCAGTGCAGGGGACGATGTAAGCTTCAGTATTGAGCCCGGAGACTTTATAGATGTTTCTGCACCTGAATTAGGCCATACATCGATAGGTGTAAGGTCAGGAGAGTTAGATGTTGAGACGGATACAGGTACATTGACAGTTGAATCAGGTGAAAGTACAGGGGTGAATGTAGACGCTGATACGGGTGAGGTAACCGTGACTGCTGAGGAAGGTACGGTTACACTTGAAACTGTAACAGGGACTGCAACTATAGGAGAAGGTGCATCGGCAACTACCAGTGTGGACTGTACCGATACGTGTCAGATTTCACTGGGTGCGGAGGATGGAACAGTGGAGTTTGAAACATCTTCAGGTAAGGTTATTATCGAAGATGGAGAGGCGGCAGGTACTAAAGTTGATGAAGAGACAGGCCAGGTAAGTGTTACGTCAGAGGGAGGTATGATTGGTTTTGAGACCAGCATGGGTAATGTGATGATGAAGGAAGGCGATGTTGTGGGGGCTCTGTTGGATGCCGAGACAGGCGAAGTGATAATGACTGCTGAAGTTGGTAAGATGGAGTTCGAGACAGCCATGGGCAGGGTAATGATGGATGAAGGTGATGCCATGGGGGCTCATATTGATGCCGATACAGGTGAGATGTTTATGTCAGCAGAACAGGGAGATATAATGTTTGAGACATCAGCGGGGACTGCAAGCCTTGAGCATGGGGAAATAGTAGGGACTGCCTTTGATCAAGATACGGGCCAGGTCACTATGACGGCAATGGAGGGTGAGGTAAGCTTCGATACACCAATGGGTATGGCAGTAATGCAGGAAGGTGCAGTAGTAGAGGTTACCTTTAATGACAGCACCGGAGAGGTGTCAATGTCTTCAGGTGGAGGTACGTATACACTGGAAACTGATAACGGTATCATAACTATGGAAGACGGTGGTTCTATGGATTTCACGGTTAATCCTGATACCGGAGAGATAACGGTTACCGGAGTAACCGGGGATGTTGTGATGACAAATGAAGATGGTACAACAATGACCATCGAATCCGGAACAAACCTGGGAATCATGCATGATGACGGTCATGACGGGCCGATGGATGGCGACGGTTATGACGGACAGATGGACGGTGACGGCCATGACGGAGATGGCTCGAAAGACGGTACATTCGAAGGCAATGTAATAGAGACAGATGGTGGCTTGGTGTATGAAGGTACAATGACTGATGAATTTGGTGTGTGGACAGGCACTTATGATGAAGCAACAGATACATTTACCGGTACATTTTCAACTAATGATGGGATGACATTTACATTTAACTCTGACGGTACAGTTACTGATCAATTTGGAAATACGCTGACCCAACAGCAGTTGCAGCAGCTTCAGAGTCAAACGGGTGATACTACTAATACTAATGATCCTAATAATCCTAATCCTCCTCCTGGTCCGGTTCCTCCTGGTCGATTGGATTTTAATGTGTCTTCGATATTCGGTTTACCAGTGAACAGCGTTGACTTGAATACTCCGTCCGGTGTAGACATTAATTACCAGGTTTCCGGCGCGGACAGTTCTGCTGCTACTTTCGATAGTAGTGGTCCGAACCTTAACTTTGTACAAAATGAATCTATATATGGGTCTAGTCAGGACGGGGTACTGACCCTGGTTTTCAATACGCCAACACCGCTTGTTAATTTTGGTAGTGCATTGCTTTATGGTAGTAACCTTACTTCGGGATTTACGGTTAAAATGTATGATGAAGTTGGAAGCTTGCTTAGTACAGCTAATAATAACACGGTTGTAAATACAACGGGAGATGGAACATGGTCAGAGGCATATTTTAATCATGCAGGATCACTGGTGAAGAAAGTAGAAGTTCTTTATGACTATAACGGTGGAATCGCTCCGAACTTTAGATTTGACAATCTATATTACATACAGGATGACAAACTTTTTGATGATTTTCAAGGCGCAAATATAGGTTCGTGGTGGAACCAACAACTTAATGCTTCCACTAGAACCTCTTTCGGTCCGATTAACGCCAAGAGTGGTAACGCTGGTGATCGTTTTGCCGTAGTCCATACCGGGGGATCCGGTGTTAACCATGGCAAACTGGGCATTGATCTTCATTTCGCCGAGAGTGCCAATCGCAATATCAGTTTTGATTATAACTTTATTACAACAGAATTCGGTGATCCATCGCCACTGAACGACTATTTTGTGGCAGAATTACATCTGCCAGATACATCCACTATAACATTGGTGAATCTCACATACACGGATGTTATAAACGGCTCCGGCTTTACAAGCGTAACTGGCTTACCTACAGGCGCAGGCAACTTAGACGCTTCCAGCGGTGGCCAAACGGGCTGGTTAAGATATGATAGTACCCACTTCATCCCAAGCGGATTAACAAAACTTGAGTTTCATGTGTATGATGCGGGAGATAATGATCAAGATTCTGCTGTCCTTATAGATAATGTGCTTGATCCGATAGTAGAAGCATCTAGTACGGATTATCTACTTACCTTTGCCAGGATGCTTAGTGGAGATGTTGGTCTTCATGAAGCAGATCTTGAGGCGGACGCCGTGGCTAGTGCAGAACACCAGGCTTTCATTGATAAGGTGAATGAGGTAATTACTGATATGGAGAATAGTTCCGATTCTGAGTTTATGGCTGGCCAGAACGAATTTCTTGATAGATTATGGGTTGCCAGGGATAGCCTTGCAAGCCATGAGGAGAGCGCTGGATTTTTACAACAGACAGGTGTTGCACATAATCTTTTAGAGGCCAGTATCATGGCTGATGAAGGTATCGGCACAAACAACATTTCTGCCATCCAGAATTCGTTAAACCAGGCAAAGACCTTTCTGGTTGCCCATGTAAATGATTTTGGAGAGACAGACGCTCTTGCTAACATAAGAACTAATATTGATGCCGTCTTGGCAAATATAGATAACGCTAATAATAATGAATTTACCACTGCTACAATGGTAGCAATAAGGCAAGGGATCAAGCAGGCATTCAGTGATACCATCGACCACATGAATGGAGACGGACATGAATGCGGAAGTACCATTCATATTGAATGTGCACAATCATGATGTGCGGTCAGGCTGAGTGTGGCCTTTCGGGTGAAGCCATATGACAGGAATTTGTAACAATGAGTATTATTACAGGCATTAAATACCTTCACGGAAAATTCTGAAGTTGTTTTTGACATCCACCTCTTACTTCGTCAAATCCAGACCTCACATTGTATTCCCGCCATCAATAAGCATCAGGTTTCATACAAAAAATACATCTCTTTTGTGTAATAATTAGGCAGTATTTCCCGTAATTATAGGCCCTTTCTTCACAATTATAGACGATTGTACAATGGTATAGGCTATTACATATTAGTTCATTTCCCTATCATTTTCAATAATAGGCACTTACACACATTCTTGAGAAAATATTCAGAATATGCAACGGATTGGTATACCCGATGCAATATATATGTATCTTGCTATATAATTATATAATATAAGATACGGTAATATGAAATCTATCAAGGGCTTAAGAAATTTTCTGATTATCCCAATTTACCTCACATTTCTTTCAATCTTTCCTGTTTATGCTCAGGATGTGCAATTATTGGATGTTACCATCAATGAGTCAAGGGGTGATGTCGAAATAATGCTTCCAAATACACTTGACTGGATACCGGTCCCTGCAGAAGCAGGCGTCACTTTTTCTGAAGGTACCCAGGTCCGTACAGGCCCACGTTCCAGTGTCTCTCTCGTCTTTGCAGACAGCAGTGTTGTCCTTGTTGATTCTCTTACCTACATGACTGTAGAGCAATTCTTCAGGACTGATAATGTTGTGACTACCAGGATAAACTTGGTTGTTGGCTCTATCGTAAATACACTGAATGATGGAACACATTTCGAGAATGACTATCAGATCATCACCCCTTCATTGACTGAGACGTTGAATAGTAATGAGATAAAGAAGGTAGTTTCAGGTGCAATGTACAAGGATAGTGTAAGAACAGGGCCCAGAGAAGGTGGAGGTGTAGGTGAAGGAACAGGCGGTTATAAAAAGGCTCCGAGTGCAGGGCAAAGGGCTCAGGAGAGGCAAAAGCTGAGGGAGTCTTCACAGTAAGTAGCACTATCAAAGTAAATTTAAAGATTATTATTTATGATAGAAATTATGAAAATTCGTATTAATATTAAGTGTGATCTTCTATATAGAGTGGTGGCGGATTAATTTACTTGCAAGGTTGTCCTCAGTAGTATATGTAGTGTTGGTGATTAAGGATGGTTGTCTTCAGGTGAAAGGATTTGGCTGAAGTAGAGCTGAAAAACAGTATGGAACAGATTATTGGCAGACTATATAAATTCTTAATTGCAGGCGTTATCGGCATAATCTTAAGCTGTTGCCTTCCTTACGTCCCGGCAGAAAACAGTGCATTTGCACAGTCACTGCAGGAAGCACAAAAGGTACGGATACAGAGGCTTCAGTTGGAGGCTCAGCGTGTATTTGATCTCAGGCGTTCGATGGCACAGCGCTACCTGTGGGATTGGGGTGGTTCTGAAACGTTCACGTTCAGCACATACGACGATCCTGTATTAATCGATGACACCAATGTTCGGCACAAACGAAGGACTGTGAAGTCCAACACCTTTAATCTGTGGGGAAGTCTGAATCTTGATGATATCCACAATTTCTACGTGAGGTTCAAGGGGTATCAGAATGACTATAACCGGGGTGATCAGTACAGGAGCACGGAGAATCAGTTTAAATGGAACCTGGAAGAAGGGCTTGATGAAGGTTCTTACGCAATAAATATAGATAAGGCAGTTGAGAAGTATTTTAAATATACCATGCCTCTCCAGCTTAGATTGACTGCCGGGCGTTTCACTACTTCTATAGGGAGCCAGCTGGCCTACACAAAGAAGACTAATGGAGTACAGTTGGATGGACAGAACAAATGGGTAGGTTTCAAGCTGTTCGGTGCCAGGAACCTGACAGACGAAGAGAATGTTGATTTCAGTGTACCGGGGTTCCGGTCCAGCAAACGGTGGTTTTTCGGTGCAGAGGCCAGCTATAAAGGCTTTAAGAAACATGTTCCGTACCTGTTTGCCTTAATCCAGGAAGATCACAGTGGGGAGAGCAAGCCCGAACATTCTGAACAGGATTATGAATATAACTCCAGGTATTACGGAATTGGCTCAAGAGGCCAGATCACCAATAGTATTTACTATTCGATAGAGGGTATCTTGGAAGACGGCAAAAGCAACCCTGAGGCCGGTACCGATCCTGAGGAAACCCGGGTGATTATAGGTCCGCCGGATACCGAACCGATAGATGCGTGGGCACTTGCTGCTTCGATCCATTATTCATTTAACGTAGTAACACATCCCAACCTGAGTGCCGGATACGCCTTTGGTACCGGAGATTCTAACCGTTCCGCAAAGGTTGTTACTACTGTTCCCGGTAATCAAGAAGGTTCTACAGACAGAAATTTTCTGAATTTTGGTTATATAGATACCGGCCTTAGCCTGGCGCCACGCATATCTAACCTGCAGATGATTAAATTAGGGCTTTCCATGACACCTTTGGAATTTGTGAAAAAGAAAAACGTCAAATTAGATGCAAATTTTTTCATATTTCGTAAAGACAAAAAAGAGTCTGAGATATCTGATAACAGGGCTGTCTATCCTCGGAGAAAGATTGGCAGGGAGATTGACGTAAGTGTAGTATGGAATGTGTTCTCAGATTTGAATGTCTCTGTGGATTACGGTAGATTTTATCCGGGTGGTGCATACTACTATAGGGAGGATAGAGATAACATAGGATTAACTATACTGTATCAGTTTTAGAGAAGACATTAAGCAGTATATAATGACTGATTATTGATGATTGAGAAATGAGAAATTACGTTAGAAACAAAATGAGATTCTATTCTGATAAGAAATATATAAGTATCTGCGCCTTACTTTGCCTTTTGTCGCTGTTTATTTTATTTCAAAGCAGAGAAGCACTGGCAGGCAAGAACGTATACAGGGAACTGGTTGAACGCGGAGTTGCAACATACGAAGACGGTTGCAGGGCAATTTCCGCTTATGTAGGTATACCGGCTGGAACAATGACATTTGAGGAAGTGGTATCTGCTCTCGAGAAAAAGGGGATAGTTGACAGGAGGTGGGAGTATAAACCGGATAAGACATTTACACGTGCGATAGCGGCTTATATGATTTTCAAGGTGCTTGATATGAAGGGTGGCTTTACTATGCATGCGATGGAAGGCTTAGGACGTTTTACCAGCTTTGTCTGCAGGAAGCTCGGTATAAGCGATGACTTTACCATGCCTGATATCGGCGTGGGCAGGCGTTATGCTTTTCTGGAATTTCAGTTTAAGGGGATCATACCTCAGGGCAACAAAAGGACATTTCTTACCGGCCATGACCTGATGGCAGTGATGTATAGATTAGAGCAGTACATCAAAGCGAAAGAGGCTGAGAAAAAACAGAAAGAAAAAGAAATGCAGGAGAAGGAACATGAAAAGCAGGAAAGATTGACCACAGATGGTGCACATAGTTAAAACCGGATACCTGGTCTTTTGTTATTGTATTGCAGTATTGTATTCAACAACCAAGGTTTAACTTAGAAACTGTGTAATCTCTTGTCTATCTTTAACACATTTGATTTTTAGATCTGTCACTTAGTACTGTCAGGATTCTCATCAAAAGTGTCTGCAATACCGTCGCCGTCCTTATCTCTCAGGAAATCTGTATCATTGTCATTAGTTAATAACCCTTCCCCGAATGGATTAGATATTTTGCTATGGCTTCTGAAAAAACCCGGTGATTCCTGATAGCCGGTTTCAATTCCTGTTACAGTGATTTCTCCGTTAACTATAAAACTGAAGATACTGGAACGGTTGCCCGGCTTGATAGTTTCGTCCGTTTTGTCAACTGTGAATTTAGTTTTACTACCTGCGCCAAAGTATCCACCATACGTCCAGACAACTTGTTGATCTTTACCTCGTATAGTAACTTTAGAGTCCCAGAGTTTCGGACCTGTAACATTGTTCCTGAACCTATGGTCTGCCGCTGTTGCATCCTTAGAGGTAAATTTTATAGTAACTGATGCAATGTGTTCAGTATGATGCTTTGGGTCGGGTTCGTTCTGATCATCATTGGTTATCTGAAAACAGTATCTGGTGAATCCGGGTACATAAGTTGCGTTAACGTCAGCCCTGACAGAGTCGGCAACGGCATTCTTTGTCCCCATGAAGAGGACAAGGCACAACGTGGTAAAGAGTAATATTTTATTAAATCTTCCTTTCATTGAAGGTGTCTCCTTTCTATTTGTTAGATTATCATTAATCATGTTGTTAGTATGCCATCTTGCTGATTCTCATGAACCACAAAATAGTTATTGAAAATATCATGAATTGGACGAAAAATCAAGGGTAGGTAATAAAAAGATTGTAAACTAAGCCTTGACATTCTGTTAAAAATATATATCATTAAAAGCCTCATTAGCATTAGTACTCACCCACATACCCATTAATCAACGAATCGGGCTTCAGTTGTGCCAGCAAAAGTCAGTTTGAACAAATCCGGAAGAACCGTTATTTTTATACTTAATTAAATTTCACAGGTTTTATGGCTAAGAAAACAACATTAGCAATTTTAATTGCGTTCTTAACTTTCTTTCTAATCGTACCGTTTTTAAGTTACAGCAAATATAAAGAGGCATTAAGAGCGGAGTGTTTCAGGCATCTTATTACTACCAGGGATGTCCTTAAACATGAGATTTGGAATTATTTTAACAATAGATACGGTGACGTAGATGTTCTCTCGAGAAATCCGGTAATTTCCAAGGGTTTTACCCGATTATCAGGTGCATTTCATGCTTATGGCATTGACGGTCCCCAATTTCAGAAAATAAAAAGTATTTATCAGCCATTAATGGAATATTATGTTGCTGATTATGGCTATGCAAATATATTCTTTATTGAAAGAGACGGAAGTGTAATATTTTCAGCGCTGAGAGAGGATTTTAGCGGGACAGATTTGTTTATAGGAGAATTTAAAGACCACAACATAGCCCATATATTTAAGATGGCGCTGGAAGA
Organism: uncultured Candidatus Scalindua sp.; assembly: GCA_964584595.1. Classification (GTDB taxonomy): domain Bacteria; phylum Planctomycetota; class Brocadiia; order Brocadiales; family Scalinduaceae; genus Scalindua. The sequence continues at coordinate 54,042 of CAZPAM010000009.1, forward strand.
CGTAAGTTTTGAGGACTACAGCTGGAATGACAAGGTAAATGATTTTACTTCTTACTTTGCTGCTCCAGTCTTTGAAGCTGAAAGTTTATTAGGCGTGATAGTAATAGAACTTCCTTTCTCTCATCTGGACTCCATATTGACACATAAAGCAGGTCTTGGAAAAACCGGTGAAATGTACCTGGTTGGTGATGACGGTCTTATGCGATCGAATTCAAGATTTTCTGTTAAACCTACAATGCTTAAGCAAGTGGTAGATACAGATGCAACGAGGGAGGCGTTTGAAGGGTATGTTGGCAAGAAGATCGTTGCTGATTATCGAGGTGTGCCAGTATTAAGCGCATATACACCGCTTAATCTTAATTTTATTAACTGGGCCCTTCTGGTTGAGATTGATGAGGCAGAGGCATTTGCCCCGATACATGAAGTAGAAGGTTTACTTGGAGTAATTGCATCTGTAATTGGCACAATAACAATTGGATACATCTATTTTACTCGTAAAGCGTATAAAAGAGCAGAAGAAGAACATGATATTTTAGAACATGATGAAGAACAATCCGAAGCATAGTTTCGGACAGATTAAAATCTTACGGCAAGTCCCAAAATACATTCCATCAAGATAACTAAGGCTGAAGTCCCTCCTGCACATGAATAATATTTTTCATCCCGGCAACATTATTTCCAGACACAAGGTTGTCTTGTTGCTGTAGAAGTTCATCTGAATACTGAAAGGATAAATTATTATGGCCGTAGTACGAGAAGTCAAAGCTGTGAAGATGTTCATGGGAAAGCTTGAATGCGGAGCAGATTTATTAGAAGAAATTACCAGAATTTGTGTTGATAAGGGTATACATCTGGGTCGGGTTGAAGCATTAGGTGCTGTGAAAAAAGCCAGATTAGGGTATTACAATCAAAAAGAACATGAATATCATTTCTATGAACTTGATCAAACGCTTGAGATTACAAATTTAGTTGGAAATGTTTCGATTAAGGGTGGCGTACCCATTGTTCACGTTCATGTAACATTTTCAGATAAGGACGGCCATGCTTATGGAGGTCATCTTGCACCGGGAACGATAGTTTTTGCCTGTGAGGTAGTTGTTCAGGTCTTAGATGGCCCAAAGTTTGAGAGGGGGCTTGATCAGGAAACTGGATTGCCATTATGGAACATGAATGAATAAAATAACGCTATTATTCATGCTAATCCTTTCGAGTCTGATTATGTCTTTCGATGATTTCATTTAAGTGTTGTGCATAGTTCTTGGATCCACCTTGCAGATATCCGGTCTTGGCTACAGGTTCTTCATTCGGACCGAGAATGATAATAGTTGGGTAACCTTCAATCCCGTACTTCGTCGCTAAGTCCCTGTTTTGCTGTTTTTGTTCCCCTGTCTGCTTCTTATTTCGTGGAAAATCTACTAATACACAAACAAGGTTTTCCTCCGCAAAATCCTTGAAAGCGTCTTGAGAGAATACTTCCTTTTCCAGTTTTATACACCATCCGCACCAGTCTGATCCACTAAAGTCAAGCATAATGTATTTACCGGAAGCCTTGGCGGTTGAAGATGCTTTCTTGAAATCTGTTTCCCATTCTAAGGCTTCAACCCTGGTACAGTACAGCATTGCGATTGCAATCAATAAATATATGGCAAGATTTCTTCTCATGATTTCTCCTCTATTTAGTTATATTCTGTTTTTGAGCTATTAATTTATACGGTAATAGAATTCAAAATACACCAACCATTCATTTAAAGTAATATTATATGCACGTCTTCCGAGAAATGGTATTGTTTTTACCCAGGCAGGTCTAAAACGCAACCGGGTCAAAGTTATATTATTGTAATCTTTCAGTGCCCTTTTCTTCTGAGAAAAAGGCTTAATGCAGTCTTTTTATCTCTCATTGCTTTTTAACCGCTTTCCTGTAAGCTTCTTCGGTCCAGCATAACCTGAAATGTAAGCATATTTTGCAGTCCTTGAGCAATCCTCTCCTTTGCATAAGTTTTTTCCCGGAAAGAGACCTTTCGTCTTCTTCACGTTTCATAAGCAGGCACAAAGGCTCCTCTGTCAAACAACCATGCTGGTTGTAACAATTAATACATATATTTTCTTTTCCTGGTTTTTTCCTTGTCATAATTCTTTAGGAAAGAAATCTTTAGGCGCTTCACATGGTAAAGTTGTCTGTGTCCATCTTAATGTTTTCTTCTATTCTGTCATACTTTATTTGTTCCTGTTTGTCAATTACCCTGAAAGCAAAAAAGGCTTGTACTTAACTAAGTACAAGCCTTTTTAATTTGACCCCAAGGGGATTTGAACCCCTGTTGCCGGGATGAAAACCCGGTGTCCT
>CAZPAM010000010.1:0-52556 GCA_964584595.1 uncultured Candidatus Scalindua sp.
AGAACCGTCTGATATCTTGAAATTTACATTATCATATCCAAGGCTTTTCAACCTTTCATCTGCAAGAAGTCCTAACTCCTCAATTATTTCTATTGTGTATACTTCTCTGACAATTGCAGACAAGACTGCGGCCTGGTAACCTGAACCTGTTCCTATTTCAAGTACAATATCATCATTATCAACATCCAGCATTTCAGTCATCAGTGCCACTATGTAAGGCTGAGAAATTGTCTGCCTCGATCCAATTGGTAATGCCTGGTCGTTGTAGCTGTACATTCTGTATTGTTCCGGAACAAACAGATGCCGACGCACACTCTCCATTGCATCCAGGACTTTCTTGTTCTTTACACCTCTTGCCATTATCTGTAGCTCAACCATCTTCTTTCTTGCACGAGCACAATCCTCATCTGTAAATTCTGTATTCTTGCCATCAGCTATCGAATCTTTCTCTTTGAAATTCATAAAAGGACGGTAAGCGTAGAAGACACAGGAGAGAACGATTATTATTAATATAAATGTTGCGTATTTCATTTCTCAAATATTTCCATAAATTATATACCTGCTCATGTATTTAAATGACAGGCAACAGTAAAGATAGAGTTTCTACAAAACTCTATTATATCACTATAGAATATATACTGTCAAGAAAGCGATACGGCTTGGTTCATGAGGGTTTTACTTGCATTAGGACTGTTTAACAATTATACTCATTAACTTAAGACAGAAGATATGCTTTTGAGAGCGAGAATGAAAAAGGCAAAGAAAGTAAAAGTCCTAAAAAGAGAAAAGTTTGTTATAGATACAAGCATTTTTACTAATCCTGATGTTTATATTTCATTTGGCAGGACACCAACTACTGCCCTTAAGAATTTCCTGAAATTAATAAGCAAGCTGGACGGTCCAAATTTTTATATGCCCCCATCAATTTATGAAGAACTCATGAATTTTATAGATGGTGACAAGATACCAAAGGACCTCCAGATTAGAATTTTCCAGAAACCACCTAAGAAGTATGAGATGGATGTTCCGGCATTTCTGCTTTACGAGCTGATAGATGACGTACGCCACCGCATTGACAAGGGATTAAGAGTAGCGGAACAGGCAGTGAGAGACGTAATAACAGATGCTAAGCCGGAAACCATAACAAACCTCAGAAGGAAATACCGTTCGGCACTGAGGGAAGGAATCATTGACAGCAAGGAGGATGTGGACTTGATATTATTGGCAAAGGAATTGGATGGCATTCTGGTTACTGCTGATATTGGAATAATGACCTGGGCAGACAAGCTGGGAATCCGTTTCGTCGAATCGCGCAACCTCCGCGGGATTATAAACAGTCTAATCAAAATGTGAATGGCCTGACCAGTGCTTTTGAATCACTTCATACGAAGGAAAGCATCTCCTCACAAATTCTACATGCCAATATCTACCAACCTTTTTCTGACTTACCAGATTTGCATCTACCTTACATTTGTGAAAATGTTCAAATAATTTCCTGATGTTTGCTTCGTTGTTGAATCTTACTCTGAATTCTTCTGTTATCATTTCTCCACTTGCTGCTTTCCTCACACTTTCATAGAGTGGATGCAGTAAGGATTCACCTGCTTCCCTGAGGAATGTCTTGCCCAGTGGTGCATTATGCTCCAGAAGATAAAAGAGTGCTCTTAACATTCTATGAGTAAAAAATTCTGCCGGATACTCTACCATCACATGAGAAGTCACTCTCATGTCCCTGAAACACGAACCTGCTGTAACGTACTTTACAGTTCTCTCTGACGGGTCAGTGGGTTTAAAAACAAGCCCTTCACAACCGTTCTCGTTCAATTCACAAATGTGTTGTTTCAGCTTTTTGATGTCAGAAACGGTATATTTGCCGAAGCGTGTTACCGTTGGAATCTTATATTTATCAAACAACCCGTATCTTTCCTCTATAGGTATTTGCCGGTCTGTATCTTTAGTCCTTATATCAAATGCAAAGAACCTGACATCCTCAGTTACATAAGGAGGTGTTTCCTTGTTGTATGGGTTCTCCGGACCGGCTATTTCGCCACAAATAATCAGCTCCGGATTCTCATCAAAGAATTTATCAATGTCAAAAAAATCAACCAACCTGTCTGTACTGAACGGGCAAACATAACTTCCTCTGGTAAATGCAAACACCCGGCCCTCTACCTTTGCAATTCTAACATTATAGCCATCCACTTTCTCCTCTACGAAGAAGGGATTGGCAAATGTTAGTTTGATACCATTTTCTAATTGTACAATTCTTGCTATACGTGGAAAATCAAAGATGATCTCTGCATCAGTAACGACTACGCCCTTACTTAGCTGTCCCACTCTTTTAACTACCCTGTAGTAGGTGACGCCATCAAACTCATCAGACACTACACTATGTTCTTCCACAGCCTCATTCCACAAGCTTTCTGTTATATTAACCTTCGAAACCGTTTCTATGATACCCATGTTTACTTAAAATACTGACTCTTTATATAATGGAGTTAATTAAAATAAGCATAATAACAATCACATTGCAACGTCAACAATATTCAGTTTTTTTAACATTGACAGCTATCTAAATCAGAAGTATAATTTTCAAATTATTGTTTCTCGCCACTTGCCAAAATAATATATACGTAAAGTATATTACATACAGTCATTTTTCCCTGTCACCTATATACAATAAATTAGCACCTCTTAATTGCTGATTTTTTTCATATTCCCGGGCTTTTAAAGGCATAGAAAAGGCTTTACTGCCTTGCAGGCCTATACTTATTCTAATGTGATATGATATGCCGTTGCAACTTATTTTTTACATATTAAATTATTCATAAGTCGGAGCAATTTTATGTACATTATCTTCGGTTGTGGTGCAACTGGAAATGCAGTTATTGATGCATTGAACAAGGCCGGCAGGGATATATTAATAATAGATAAGGACGAGAGTGCATTATCTTCATGGAAAGAAAAAGGGCTTAATGTAATAGTATCAGATATAGAAACTTTTGATTTAAACTCTCAGTACTGTAAGAGTGCTGGTGTGTTTGCAATCCTTACCGGAGACTCGAAAGGCAATTTGTCACTGGCGATGAAAATAAAGGAAAAAATGCCGGATAATTTTGTCCTTGTTAAGGCTTCCAGTCATGGAGAAACTGAAGCACTGGAATCGAGTGAAGCCGATATGATATTACAAACAGGTAATGTCCTGTCTAAAGAAATATTGTCCGCTTTTGAAACTGCCGAGATGGAGCATTCTGCTTCCACATTAGTTAACATTATCAAGGAATCAGACGACAAAGAAGTTGCGATCTTCCTACAAGACAATCCTGATCCTGATGCCATAGCCTCAGGACTCACTTTGAAACGTATATGTAAATTCTGTGATGTAGAGAGCAGTATCTATTATGGGGGCACTATCAGTCACCAGAAAAACAGAGCGCTGGTTAATTTGCTGGATATAGATCTGATAAATATAAAAACACGTGAAGAAGTAATGAAGGCAGTGAGATCTGCCGGTAAGATTGCATTAATAGAGGCATCGATTCCATCAAAGAATAATATTTTGCCTATAGAGGTCATTCCAAATTTGATATTTGATCATCACCAGATAGATATCAGTTCGGTTAAAGGAGATTTTGTTGATATCCAACCTAAGATAGGCGCTACAGCGACAATGATGACAAAATATATTCGCCAGTTAAACATAAAACCGGATGTATCACTTGCAACGGCATTATTATATGGTATTCGAACGGACACAAAAGAGTTTACCAGAAATACTACTCCTGATGATTTTGAAGCTGCAGGATATCTTACTCCACTGGTAGATACAACTGTTATGAGCCAGTTGGAGTTTCCTCCCATGAGGCTGGAGACACTGGATATTATCGGAAGGGCAATCAGAAACAAAAGAATCAGGGGGTCATACCTTGTATCATTTGTGGAATTTATCACTGATAGAGACGCCCTGCCACAGGCGGCGGAGATGATGCTGCAGCTGGAGGGCGTATATACTGTTCTTGTATTCGGGATTAATGATGACAAGGTCCAGTTATCTGCAAGAAGCAGTGATACAAGAGTTAATCTGGGATTAATTCTGCAGAGTGCATTTGGTGAATTAAATAGTGGCGGCCATGCTACAATGGCAGCCGGCTCTATTAATCTTGGAATACTCAGCGATGCTAATGACAGGACGTCTCTCTTGAAGGTAACTTCTGACGCCATCAGAAAGAAATTCTTTTCTGCAGTTGGTGCTGAGTTTGAACAAGAAGCAATCCCGTCGGATGGCGACCCTCAGTCACACTCAAAGTAAAAGCAAAATCTAAATTACCAGTCAGAAGTCATCATCTTTCCTCCAATCTGCGGTATGATAGTTGGAGCGAAACTGAAATTGTCCGGATTCAAGCTTACGCTTGAAATAATCCTTCAGCTTATTCTTCAACCAACCTCTAAATCCCGGAACCATTAATAAAAAACCGAATACATCCGTTATCATTCCAGGTGTTATTAATAGAGCACCGGCAATCAAAATAAACAGACCGTCAATAAGGCTGTCTGTCGGGATAACGCCACTCTGCAAATCCGTCCTTATCTGCCTTTGAACACTTAGGCCCTGGCTTCTGGCAAGTAAGCCCCCTATTATGCCAGTTATGAGTACTATCATTATGGTTGGAGATGCTCCCAGGTATCCTCCTACCTGTATCAAAAGATACAACTCCGTTAGGGGAAGAACTGTGAACAATAAAATAAGACGGATAAGCATGTTCTTTTATTTTAGATTAACAGGTTACCGATAAATTTGAAATATGCTTGACTTAACGCTTATATATTATATTAAATAACGTATAATATAATACAATATTTTTAAGAAGAAAATTATCATATGGCAAACTTTATAAACAGAACAAAAAAGAAGTTCATAGTCAGGGAGTTAGACCCTGATACTGACTTGTTGAAGGTCTTTCAATATACCCAGGCACACCAGAACAGCTTTTTCCTTGATAGTGCTGCCAACAACGAAGAGACAGGAAGATACTCATTTATCGGCTATGATCCCTTTCTCACCGTTATGTCAAAAGGCAATAATATATTGACGCAAACTCGTCATAATATTACCAGGAAAGCCGGAAATCCTCTTGATGAACTGAAAACTTTGTTGAGCAAATTCCATCTGGATAATAGTTTTGATTCTATTCCATTTACGTGTGGTGCCGTTGGATACTTTGCTTATGATCTATGCCACTTCATAGAAAAACTCCCTGACACAACAATCGATGACATTGAATTCCCTGAAATGTGCTTCAGCTTTTATGACACGGTTATCGGCTTTGACCATCTTAAGAACAAATGTTATCTGATGTCCGTCGATATTAATCCGTACTCCAGTATAAGTACAGAGAAAAGAATTGATCAGGTATTATGGATGATTAGTAACAGATGGAATGTACCTCATGAAGAAGAACCGAGGTTTAGCGGGAGCATGATAAAGCGAAAGATAATAAGTAATTTTTCTAAGGAAGACTATTTAAGGGCTGTGGAAAGTGCAAAACAATATATCAATGCAGGTGATATTTATCAGGTAAATCTTTCACAGAGATTTCACACCCAGATAGAGACATCACCTTACGAGATATATAAGAGATTAAGAAAGATCAATCCGGCACCATTTTCAAGTTATTTGAGGTTTGATAATAAACACGTAATCAGTTCATCTCCGGAAAGGTTCTTATCACTGCGAAGCACATTAGACAGTACCGGCAAACATGGTGGCAGCATAGTACGAAATATTCAAACAAAGCCGATTAAGGGCACCCGCCCCAGATGTAAAGATGAAAATATAAACACAAAAATGAAGGAAGATTTACTCTCAAGTGAGAAAGACGATGCTGAACTGGCAATGATTGTAGACCTCGAGAGAAATGACCTTGGACGAGTATGTAAATATAATACAGTCAAGGTAACAGAGGAAAAAGAACTGGAAGAACACCCTACCGTCTATCACCTCGTTGCAACAATTAAAGGAGAGCTTCATTCACGGTATGATTCTGTCGATTTGCTAAAAGCCACATTTCCCGGCGGTTCAATAACCGGCGCCCCCAAAGTAAGGGCTATGCAGATCATCGATGAATTAGAACCCACCAAGCGCAGTGTATACACAGGTGCAATGGGATATTTGAGCTTTAATGGAAATATCGACTTTAACATTGCGATACGGACATTCCTGGTAAAAGATGATCATATCTACTTTCAGGTTGGCAGTGGTATTGTTGCTGACTCAAACCCGGAAGACGAGTACGAAGAAACATTGCATAAGGCCAGGGCACTGATAGAGACGCTTGGCCAGGATTGATGATTGGCGATTCCCGCCTAACAAACTGGCGGGCAGGGACGACTGACGATTGACTACTAACTCCTAACTAATGACTAATTACATTTTCCTTAATGGTAAAATAATCCCTGATACAGAGGGATCAATCTCTACGGGAGACAGAGGTTTCCTCTACGGTGACGGCATCTTTGAAACTCTCCGCACGTACAATGGTAAGCCTTTTAAGCTTGCTGAGCATCTAAAGCGTATGCGTTGTTCTGCAGAGAAACTCAAGATTATCCCCGCATATACAAATACAGAGATTAGTGAGAGTATAACTAAACTGCTTGAGAAGAACAGCGTTCAGGATGCTTATGTCAGGATTACCCTTTCAAGGGGTGAAGGCGGCAGTGCGCTTCAGATGGGCGATAGCCTCAAATCAACAATGTTGATTCAGGCAAAATCGCTTACTCCCTATGATGAAAAGTTGTATAATAAAGGTATGAGTCTGATTGTTTCCGGACACAGGAGGAGTACGACAAGTCCGATATACAGCCACAAGACAACTAACCTGCTGACAAGTATCCTGCTGAAGGAAGAGGCAAGGGGAAGGTCTGCTCACGATTCAATCGTCCTCAATACAGACGGATATGTAGCTGAGTGCATAGTAAGCAATATATTTATGGTTGCAGACGGGAGTGTTGTTACCCCTTCACTTGATACGAATATCCTGCCGGGGATAACAAGGAGCACAGTACTTGATATCTGCCGGGACAGTGGTATCCCCGCCAGAGAAGAATGTTTCAAGATAGAGACATTAATCAAGACAGAAGAGATATTTATTACTAACTCATTGATGGAAATAATGCCTGTATCAAGGATTGACGATTATCAAATAGGCAAGGAAGTTCCGGGAAAAATTACGCAACAGCTCATGAGCGCTTACAATAATTTAGCCGGGAAATAGCAACCCGCAACACATTAGGAGAAAGGAAATGGAAAAAGAAATTATTGAGAAAATTAAAGTTGTAAGGATTGGCATCATCTTATCACTTCTTACATTGTTGTTTGCCTTTGTTCTTGGATGCCTTTTTGGGTCTATCGAAGGCAATATCAAAGGCCATTTGAAGGCAGAAGCACAGGCTGTTTCTGATACCGTTTACCAAGGTGATTCAGCTAAAATGAAAAAGATTACGGATAAATCCTGGGTTTACTTTAAACGTGCTCACCTTCATGCAAGCGGATTGGGGGCAATCTCATTAGCGGCAATATTGCTTCTTATGTTTACGCAAACCACATGGATTATTAGAGAAATCACCGCAATATTTTTGGGGTTTGGTTCTTTTGTATATTCCCTTTTCTGGATGTTTGCCGCTTTAAAGGCTCCGGGGCTTGGTAGTACAGGAGCAGCAAAAGAGGCACTGTCCTTTATGGCAATTCCGTCTGCAGGTATGTGTATCGTCGGGCTAATCTCTGTCTTTGTATTTTTCATCAAAACAGTATATTGCACACGAAATAACCCATACACAAGCTGACAAGCGATTATCTGGACAACATTGCGTCAAAAAATAGATTCAGAATAGAATATCACCATTTTTTCCTGAATATTGACAAATATTATTTTTAATGTAAAATTGATATTTAACTATCATAAAATAATGTTCGTAAAAGTATGTATCTTTTTAGAAAAAGGAAGGTGAAATTATGTTAAACAGACTTAAAAGATTGATAATCCCGACGACAGCTCTGTTTGTGTTTGTTGTATTAAACTTCTCAACCGGTGGACTTACTAAGGTACAGGCGGCAGATTATATTAAAAAACCATCGGAAACCCATCATCAGTCATTTGAGCCGTATCCAAATAAAATAGTTATTCCGGAACCAAAACCCAAAGGTGTTACTGTCAGGGTAAAAGAGATAATAACATACGAAGTCGTTGTTGACGAGCAGAAGGTAGCATCAAATTCTGTCACTATGGATGACCTGGAGCTCACAGTGGTAGAAGACAAGAAAAAGATCAATTTCCATCAGGTAGACTGTTACTTTTATGCAAAGGTAAAGCAGACACAGGAACGAACCACAGACTTTGTATCAAGTTCACGTTGGAGAGAGGGTGAGCAATATTGGCTGTCAGATGGTGAAAAATATGTAGAGTGGGAACCGTGGTCAGAATGGTATACCGGCAGTCAATGGTAATCTGCTCAGGCGGATGGTAACATACGCGGCTGGAACCGTTTGAACCGATCAAACAGTTATTAAGGTACTTCTATATTATCAAAGATGTTTTGTATGACTTTTTCAGAGGTCATCTCCTCTGCTTCTGCTTCATAAGTCAAGATTACTCTATGTCTCAAGACATCCATTCCTATAGACTTCACATCCTGAGGAGTGACATAACCCCTGCCTTTAAGGAAAGCATATGCCTTTGATGCAATGGTCAGATAGATGGTCGCCCTGGGCGATGCGCCATACTCAATGAACTCGTCCAGGTCAAGCTTGTATTTTCCGGGTTCCCTGGTAGCGATCACCAGGTCTACTATATAATCCTTTATTTTATCATCGATATATATCTGGTCAACTACCGAGCGCAAACGCTTTATGTCGCCCGGTGATATTACCGACTTCACTTTTATATCAGTTTCTGTTACTGCCATCCTTTCCAGGATTTCACGCTCTTCAGTTTTACTTGGATAATCTATATTTAATTTTAACATAAATCTATCTACCTGTGCTTCCGGTAAAGGATATGTTCCTTCCTGTTCAATAGGATTTTGAGTTGCCAATACTAGAAATGGATCCTCAAGTTTGAAGGTTTTCTCGCCAATCGTTACCTGCCTTTCCTGCATAGACTCTAAAAGTGCACTTTGTACCTTTGCAGGTGCCCTGTTTATTTCGTCAGCAAGAATAATATTAGAAAAAAGAGGGCCCTTTTTTGTGGTAAACTCGCCACTGCGAGGATTGTAAATAAGCGTTCCTATCAAATCTGCCGGCAGGAGATCAGGCGTAAATTGAATCCTCTGATATTTTATCTTCATTGCTTTTGCCATTGTCATAACAGAAAGCGTCTTAGCTAAGCCGGGAACACCTTCCAGCAAGATATGACCATTTGCCAGGATGCCTATTAACAGCCTTTCTATCAGGTGCTTTTGCCCTACAATCACCTTCCCCATTTCATCAATCAAGCTGGAAAGAGTATTGCTTTCTTCTTTGATGATATCTGTAATGTTTTTAATTTCTTGTGATTCCATAAGTAAGATTGTACTAAAAAACTATTTGTGTGTGTAGTATAAAGTGTGATTTGAAGTACTTACGAGGCAGAACCGGCATTTCGGTCATTCTATAGCTTTTTGTTATTTAATCTCGGTTGACACACTTTCTTCTATAATATCGTTTATCCTGTGTTTGTTCATTAGGTAGACAAAGTTTGTGGCTTTGCTCATAACAAAACAGCTAGTCTCACCCTCTTCTCTACCTACCAGCAATGTGTCCTCGCCATCTCCAGTGCCTACGGTAACACTGAATAGTGGATTATCAAGTCCATATTTAATCAAATCATCACCTGAATATTGGACGATAGACACAGCCTTTAATGAGTTTATTGCAGCTATGATACGATCTGCGAAATTTCCTTCTAAAAGCTTGTTTTCAGGTTGCTGTTCCCATCTATTATCACTGTTTTTCAGGAAAGAGAGCTCCCTTGCCGGATGCTTTATCTTTAATGACTTTACCTCTAAAGTATCAATACTAAACAGCGTCTTTGTTACAAGCTCAACACTGTAATCTCTAACATCAGGCCATCCTATTTGAAAAATTATATCTTCATCAGCAAACTTTGCATAGTAATTTGATTTTTCATTTGCAGGTTCTAATTTCCCTCCGACCAGAAGTGTCTTCGTTACCCTTTCCTTCGGCCTTGCTATGTCACCTTTTTCAATATCACCTGAGACACTACCAGATTTCTCATATGTTACAGATACTTTCAAACCGGGATTGTCAAGCCCATATGCACCAAGGTCTTCTGCAGAAAGAGCAATGATCTTGCCAACCACTAAGAATGACAAATTCCAGACCACCTGGTTTACAGAATCTACATCAGCTTCCATACTAACAGGGCTTGTTAGATTCCATTTTGTTATATGACCCGTATCATCCTTCTTACATACAAATGATTTGCCATCCCTGTCGATAGCAATCTCCTGTGCACTTTCTTTAGGAAATTCCAGAACCAGTTTATCCCTGAAAGCAACATACCCGGCTTTAGCAACGTCATAGAACTCTTCTGTAGGCACAGAATAAACAGCATCTTCTCTATCCTTCTTTACATAACACAACCCGCCATCAGGATCGGAATCTCCAATCATAAACTTTACAGTTTCACCCTCACCAATCTTCCTGAATACAGAAACCTTTACACTCGAATCGCCTAACCCATATTTATCAAAGTTTTTCCCGCTGTCGTCCTCATACAGCTGTATCTGCAAATCCTTAATTTTATCTATGAATTTCCTGATGGTGTCTCTGTCCGCCAGGATTTCATTTGGTGATGTAATCATCCAGTCATACTGTTTTGTCTTCACCATAGTAAGGGTTGCATCAGGATATTCCAATTCAACCTTTTCAATCCCATAAGTGCCTATTGAATCAAATCTCAACAACAGCTTATCTCGCAGGTCATTTGCCTCCAGGTCAAGATCGCCGAGAACAACATCGTGCACAAAGAATATGGAGCTTTCGTCATCGCGTTTAGCATAAACCTTGTCATCCAGGCCGTGTCCCAGGAGGAGGCTCTGTACATCCCCTTCCGTAGTACCTATACTGATGGTAAGCCTGGGTTTGTCCAAGCCGTGTTTGGCTATGTCCTCTTCCTTATCTGACACATAATCGGCTTTAGCAATCTTTAAATTTTTCAATTCGCTGAGAATGTCTCTAATTCTTGAAGTATCACCGCGGTCCGACACCGGCTGTGTCACCCACCAGTGCTGATCAGCCCTGGAACATACTATAGGGTCTTTCGAACCACTCTGAATTCTTATCCTTTCTACTGCATCTATGTCATACTCAAATGCCCATTTATTTCTTAAATCAATTAAATTCTTGTCTATCTTTTCCAGAAATTGTGCATCAACGACAACAACGTCACTACTTCCTTCAATGTTTATATAGACAGTGTTCTGTCCGGCAGCCAATCTATCACCTACATTAATGGTATATTTAGATACAGTACCTGCTGCCTCTTCGGCTCCTTTTAGAATCGGGCTCTCTTTCATCCAGAGGGTGGCAACAATTTGTGGTTTGTCGAGGCCGTAATTCCCAAGGTTGAAGTTTGCTATCTCGCTTTCTCTAAGGGTGCCTACTTTTCTCAGGAATTCAAATTGAGAGAGAATTTTTTTCACTTCAGCTCCGTCAGCCCTTAACTGCAAAGGCTGCAGCACTCTCCATCGCACGTTATCGGTGCTTTCAAGCACTATTGAGCCTTCCTGCTTTTTTAACTCAATTTTATTGATCTGGTCTACCTTGTAGTCAGGCAGAACCATTTGCTGCCGCTGCACCCACTCTTCTGTTCTGAATTGTTTCCTGTCATACAGGAATATGTACGCGGCGCCTATAGCGGCAATTATTAAGAGTATTATGGTTGTTCTAAACTTCATATTAAATAATTGTTTTCTTCTATAATGTTAAGGTAGTATGAATTTCACAAGGCCAGGTTCCAGACTATCTTCTTCTTCTCCACCAGACAAAACCACCAATCATAATACCAATAGATGGCAGCCCGGCAATAGATAACCAGAAGATAAGAGTTAGTTGTGCGGGTTTAATAACAGCCCTTCTGACGTCGGGAGCTTTAGGTGATATACCAAGCTCTTTTTCCCTGCGAGCCAGCCAGCTTATGGAATTTAATACAAGGTCCTGGTTACCCGGGTTATCAGAAAACGCATTTGCGGCAAAATCCGTATCACCAAATACCACAATGCGCGATCCCCTTTCCCCTATACCTTCGAACGTCTTTGTAGCGTGCGGCGGGGTAGTAATATCCTGATGCGGAGTTGCCTCAGGCGCCCTCAACTCGGCTGCTACTGCTAAAGTAATAGGAGAGGAAATATCTACATCATCATCATATTTCGGTCTTTTTTTACCGGCAATTTCAGTTTCACCCCAACTACTGTCAGGTGCCCGAACAATAGCTTTTGCAGAGAAAGCCATTTTATCAGTCAATGGAGCCACACTGACTGCACTTGAACCATAAAATACTGATGTCAGTTTCTCGATATCTTTTGTTATCTCATGTTCTAAATACTTTTCGTCACTGATATATAACTCAACAACAGTCTGCATGCCATAAAGAGGCATATTTACCTTGTTGTATACAACTGCATCATCCCTGACAAGAATACCATATTCTCCAAGCATGGCCTTTAAACCGGAGGCCTTATTCGCACCTACAACCGGTTCAAGCATTACCAGTAACTTCCCTTCTTTAAGTTCACCTTTCTCATCCAGTAGTCTTGCTGATGTCCCGAGGTAGTTACGAATATAGTTCGTCTCTTCTGTCGAGAAACTCTTTGTAGGCCCTGCAATAAAGAGTATATCGCAATTTTCAGGAACCCGCTTCTTTTCTAATAAATCAAGGGGTATGATGTTATAATTAGCACGTTTTATCGAAGTTGCCAGGCTACCGAGACCTGCACGTTCAAAATCGCCAGGATCTCTTTCCCCATGTCCTCTGGCAAAATAGATGGTTGTCTGTTTTTCCTGTGTTACGTTTAATACTGCAGCAGTAAAAACTTCTTCTCCCTTGAACTTAAAAGGAAACTCTCTTTCGATTACCACAGCTTGTGGCACATGTTTACTTTTATCTCCGCAAGTAAAGATTACTGAATTTAACTGCAACTGCTCCAGGTCCATCTTTAACTTTTCGGCCAGCTCTGTTATTTTAGTACGATCGGTCAAAGGGTTCAGGAGAGTAACATTTACCTTGTCTGTTACATACCTGTACTCTTCAAGTATATCTACGATCTGCCCGTAAAAACGATAGTCCTTATTTTGTACAAGAAGCGAGGTTATAAAAACCGGCTGGTCAAGATTCTTCAGGATTTTCTTTGTTTTGGCTGATAACGTATATCTTCCGGATGCAGTAAAGTCAAAACGGTAGTAATGCCTGTCATTTAAATAACTAACAAAGACAAAAATAGCTATAGCGATAAGTATCATAAAAATGACATTAGCGCCGATCAGGGTCTTTTGCTTTCGCAGGTTCTGTGATTGTGCTGTTGTATTTACCTCTTCACTCAATTACTTTTCTACCTCCACTTTCTGCTTTCAACATTTCTTACCGTAATAAATAAAAGTAATGCCGTAAAACTTAGATAGTATATTACATCCCTTGTATCTACAATGCCTTTCGTAAAAGACTCCCAATGATCAAAAGTCCCCGCATATCTGAGAGTTTCGTAAAACCAGCCGTCACCATATGTACTTAAAAAACCAATTACCCAGAGTATTATCAATGAAACTATACCTATTACAGCGGCAACAACCTGATTCCTTGTGAATGATGATATCAGCAGGCCAACAGAAACAAACAGGCTCCCCATAAGTACCAGGCCTATATAGCTGGAATAGATTGGCCCGAAGTCCGGGTTTCCAAAAATAGTCAGGAACAGGACAAATATCCATGTCGGCAAGATCATCACAACATACAGACTCAGTGCTGCGAGAAATTTGCCAAATACCACATCAAAATCTGTAACCGGCGAAGTCATCAGCGTCTCAATCGTTCCGGACTTTGTTTCGTCTGCAAAGAGCTTCATGGTGATTACAGGTGTGAGCAAAAGAAGGAAAAACTGGATTGAATCCAGACTGCCTTTCAGGGATGCTTCCTGCCAGAATTGTAAATTACCGGCAAAGAAAAAACCTGAGGCTATGAGGAAAACAGAAATTACTACATACGCTATAGGTGAATAGAAGTAGGATTTGATCTCTCGTTGATAAATAGTAGATACATTACGCATTGCCTGAGACTTCCTCCGTTTCCTTGGTAGTTATCTGGTGAAAGACTTCCTCTAAAGTGATGGGCTGTCGTTTCATTTCACGCAGTATATAATTATCTTTTACAATACACTTAAATATATCTTCCCTGATATCATCCTCTCCGGAACCTTCGACATGAAACTCATTAGCGTCTCCCTTTTGGTTCCATGTTACTGAACGTACACTGTCTATGCCGGATAAGCTGCTCTTTATTCTTTCACCATCACCCTTTATCTCAAGAATTACGTTCGAACTTGATTTCAACTGTTTCATGAGGTTTGCCGGTGTGTCCATTGCCACTATCTTCCCCTTGTCGATTATCATGATTCTATCGCAAACCATTTCGACTTCCGGAAGAATGTGTGTTGACAGCAAAACGGTATGTTTTTCACCTAAACCTCTGATCACCTGTCTTATCTGCATGATCTGGTTAGGATCGAGTCCAATGGTGGGTTCATCAAGAATAAGAATTTTCGGATCATGTATCAAAGTGTCAGCAAGGCCAACCCTCTGTTTGTAACCTTTTGACAAGGTACCTGTAATCTGATTTTGCACATCACTTATTCCGGTCAACTCGAGACAATAATCTATTTTCTTTCTTCTTTCTCTCCTGGGAATATTTTTGAGTTTGGCGCGGAACATCAGATACTCATTTACCCTCATATCCAGATAAAGCGGAACATTCTCAGGTAAGTACCCGATCTGTTGTCGTACATTCAGTGAATCTGTGAATACATCGAAACCGGCTACGGTTGCTGTACCGGCTGTTGCCGGCATAAAGCAGGTTAGAATCCGCATGGTAGTCGTTTTGCCTGCACCGTTTGGGCCTAAAAGTCCTACCGTTTCGTTTTCTTCTACATTGAAGGATATGTTATCTACCGCGTTTACGTTTACGTAACGTTTTGTTAAATTCTTTACATTAATCATCTTACAGATCTCCGGATCAGGCTTTCCTGGTACTAAGAACTAAGAGCTTCTTTAGGTTAACAATACTTCGAGCAATTAAGTTCCCCTAATCTTAATCTTTTGTTGCAGCCTCATCAGGAATGCTAAGCTTTCCACTCGCATGCTCTGCAAAAGCCGTTTGAACCGGCTCACTCGAATCTACTTCAACCAGTGCCGGCGAACCATTCATCAATTCCCTCACCCTCCTTATTAATAGAGAAGTCGTGTGAAATGGGCCAAGATCTGTTGCTGATTTTTCTTTACGTTTAGCCATTATATAAGTAAAAAGGTTGAAATTATTAAAGCTATTAAATTTACCATGTTTTTTGCTTTCGTCAAGAAAAAACTTCACTGCAAGGAAGTAATAAGTATCAGATTCTCAGATATTTACACTTATTAGCAGTAGTCAGGCTTGCAAGGCTTAATAGTAAGTTGATACCCAAAAGAGACTCAAGATGCTTTAAACCAGGATGTACATAATATGGCCGCTGAGTGTAGAAACTGACCGATATTATATAGTTATAACTTGACTTTGCAGTTTTACAAAAGTATTTTATGTAGCATAGAAATTCAATCTAGAGTGGAGATGTTGATATGCGATCAACTGCTACAACGTTCAAAGATGCCGGAAAAGACTTCCCGAGAGGTACTGTGTTGTTTAAAGAAGGCGATACCGGCTCAGAAATGTATTTAATAAATTCTGGCGAAGTTAGATTGAGTAGAAATACAAAACAGGGAAAAGTAATCTTAGGAACGTTAGGTTTTGGAGAATTCTTCGGGGAAATGTCCGTTATCACAAACGAACCAAGGACGATTACGGCTGAGGCTCTTACCGACTGTAGGCTGAATGTTATAAGTAAGGATGTTCTGGAAACACTGGTAACAGGCAATCCATTAGTTGCCCTGAGTATTCTGAAAAAACTGATGTTCAGGCTGGAAGATGCATATGGACTCATTGAAGACCTTTTCGTCAAGCATATAAAGCAAGACAAGAAGAAGTAATATGTTTTAAAATGGAGATAAATGAGGACTTTGTACCGGCAACAAAGAAATGCGTTGAAATTGAAGAACTTGATGACGGCTGCATACTTTATGATACCGAAAAAGATGAGGCACACAGCCTAAACATTACAGCCGCTTCTGTCTGGACGTGCTGTGACGGAAAACATTCAATAAAAGAGATAGCAGCCATTGTGGAGGAATGTTTCGAACCAAAAACCAAATCAACCATGGAAGACATAATAAAAATCGTTAAAGTCTTCACACAAAAAGAACTTTTAAGATCATAAGCCCCTTCTGCCCGCCGGTCTGTTAGGCGGGAATCTACAATCGCCAAGCCATGTATTCACTAGATTACAAGCTTCAATCACACCGCTTCTCCATACAAACCAGAAACAAGAAATTGGCAGATTTGTGCTCACCGCTTTATCCCGGCTCGAGGTCCAGACGCAACGGACGTGCAGACATTACCTATTCACTGAAGATGAGAGCCGATAGTGCTGCCGGTACGATATACGAGATCCTTGTAAACGGCAAAAAGAAATACAAAACTGACAGTAAACCGGAACTGTTTTCCCATCTTGAATGGATAGTTACGTGCAATGCACTGTCCCATCTTCAGGAATTCTTCCAAATCCATGCCGGCGCTGTGGTAAAGGGAAGAAAGCTTATACTGCTGCCTGCCAACCATGGTTCAGGGAAGACCACCCTTACATTAAGCCTTACCAGGAATAATTACCGTTGCCTTTCCGATGATATAGTCTTGATAGACCCGAAGTCACTCATGGTCATCCCCTTCCCGCGAAGTTTTCTGATAAAGGAGGGAGCAATTAAGAAGCTGGTCAGATCCAACCTGACAGATAAGAGAAACGGATATTACTGCAGTGCAGATGATATCTTATATTATAATCCTGATACCGGAAACAAATTATCTGCCAGAAAAATAAAGCCGTATGCCATAGTCGAATTAAAACATAACCGCCGCTTCAAGAACGAACTCAGGCCGGTCAGCAAATCACAGATGTGTATTAAACTGCTGAGGCAGTCGTTTAACGTTCACGATTACAAGCGTAAAGCCGTCACAATCCTGACGGGCCTGGTAAGAGAAACCAAATGTTACTCCCTGAAGACAAACAATGTTGATGATGCCGTACGCCTGATATCTCAAATATGAATGATCCAACTATTAAAAGACATATTGCCGGACTCCTAAGCCTTGAGCCGGGCAATGAAGGCATTGATGAACTATGGAACAGACTGGAATCCATAGAGTGGGAAGAGATCATCGATATTGCACAGGCAAATCGCATAATAACACTGTTGTTTCACAAGATCAGGCAATTGGGACTGGAAGATAGACTGAAACCTGAGGCCCACCGGATTATGTCTCTCGAATATAAAAAAGGCGTAGCGCGAAATGTTGTCTTAAGGCGTGTGCTAAAGGATATAATAAGTTCGTTCAATCAAAATGGCATCAAGGCCGTCATATTAAAGGGTGCAATAAATTTCTGTGAAAATATTTATGAGAACTGGAATTTGAGATCAATGGAAGACCTGGATATCCTCATCAAAGAAGAAGATTTTCCTGCAGCCAGGAAATGTATGGAGACTGCGGGCCTCACTTACATAGGAGGCCGAATCCCTTACGACCTCAGCGAGGACTTTGAAGGCAGAGATATGGCCGTCGATTTGCACTATCTACCTGTACCTCAGAAATATATTGGCCTGTTTGATATGGATGCATTCTGGGCAAATACAATCGAAGTAAATATGGATGGTATTAAAATGCATGCTCCATCTCCAACAGATCAAATCTACCACAAATTTGTTCATGATGTGATCCGGCATCAGCAATTAATCAATTTCCAGATCCAGGATTTATGTGATTTTGTAATGACCAGCCAATATTATAAAGAGAGGATAGACTGGAAGGAGATACTGCACAGAGTCAGAAAGAACAGTATCGAATCTCTGTTTAAACTGCACTGCTGGCAGGTCAAGAAGAACCTCGGATTGGAACTGCCAAAACCCATAAACAATTTAAGTGATGATAACTCCCGGTACTACGAGAAATGGTACGGCCAACTGAGCAGATGCCCCGAATGGCTTGAGTCTGCAGGTGAGCGCCTTATGGCAATATTAATAATGGGTAGTAATCCACTGGAATACATTAAGAACTCATTTAATATCCTGGTGAAGGAATCCGTACTGAATGAATCTAGGGAGTTTCTTCTCTCTATATACCACATAGAGAGAATGAGGCCTTTACTGCCGCTCATCCGCATCATACACCTTTTCAGAATCCTCTCTCTACATATCCTGATGATCGGCTACATCACCAAACAGCATTTAACTACCGGCAAATAATATAAACCATATAAAATCATGTTAAAGGATAATATCTGAACGTATCTTTAATTTTTTTAGAAAATCCACCATCTTTGTGTTAGACTGTGAGTAGCGATTATGAAGCTGATTATATATGGAGGTTGCCAGGTATGAATTCAATCTGGAATGGTTTAAGAATACAGGCCGTAATAGGCTGTCTTATTTCAGTGGTTTTGATAGGAACATATGGTGTGGTTATTCCAAATGCTACGTATGCTTTGGAAGAAGGACTGCCGATAGAGATCAAGGCAGACATTCTTATGAACTCGGCCCTACAAAACATAGATGAAAAGGAGTGGAAAGGGGCAATTATTGATTTTGAAAAGCTCATGAAGCTGGATTTAGAACTGCCTGATTTAATGTATTTTCATTACGGCAAGGCGTTATTGAAAACCGGCAATTATAATGAGTCACTTGTAATCATGAAAAAATATCTCATGTTAACAGACAAGAAAAGTACATCTTACAAAGCAGCTATTGATCTCGCCATTGAGGCTGATAAACAGAAGAAGGAAGCAGAACGTTTCATTCAGGAACTTGAAAAAGGTATGGTGTTAATTAAAGGAAACTGTTTCATAGCAGGTGATACCTTTGATGATGGATATGACAATGAAAAGCCTGTGCACACGGTATGTGTTGACGATTTTTATATAGGCAAGTATGAGGTTACCGTAGGCGAGTTTAAACAATTTATAGACGAAACAGGATATAAAACTGAAGCTGAAACAGGAGATGGGATTTATTACTTAGCAGGCGGTTTAGGCGGTGAGGTACAAAAGGACATAGATAGAAATTGGCACAATCCGGGGTTTGATCAGAAGGATAGTCACCCGGTAGTCGGCGTTAGCTGGAACGATGTACAGCGGTATACAGACTGGTTGAATAAAAAGTCTGGCATGAATTTTCGACTTCCTACAGAGATTGAGTGGGAATATGCTGCAAGAAGTGGAGGTAAAACAGAAAAGTGGTCAGGTACCAGTAGTGAATCGGAACTTGTAGAGTATGCCTGGTATAATGCCAGTTCAAAATTGGAAACCCATCCAGTGGGACAGAAGAAACCGAATGGACTCGGGATTTATGATATGAGTGGTAATGCCTGGGAATGGTGCTCTGACTGGTACGAGAAGGATTATTATGAAAATAGTCTGAGAAATAATCCAAAGGGCCCATCGAACGGCTCCTTCCGTGTTGGTCGTGGAGGATGTTATGGCAGTCTTTCGAAGAACATACGAGTGACCAATCGTGTAGGCAACTTACCAGAGCACAGGGACTGTTACAAAGGCTTCCGCCTTGCCAGGACGCCGTAATATTGTGATTTGTAAGCTGCACCTGGGACGAAGTTAAAAATAAAACAAGCCAAACTGAAACCAAAAAAAACCAGTGTTTGAGCATGACAAAATCATGGTAAGGTAAGCATATAATGATAAAAGTCAAATTTTATGGGACAAGAGGTTCGATTTCTGTCTGTGGCCCCAAATTCCAGGAGTTTGGGGGTAATACTACCTGTTTACAGATTACTGATATGAGAACCAACAGGATCGGTATCTTTGATGCAGGTACTGGCATCAGGGATCTGGGCAACGACCTTGTAGCCGGTGGTCATGAACAGGATCAAATCTTTATTGTGTTCAGCCACTTTCACTGGGACCATATTCAGGGTTTTCCTTTCTTTGCAAAGGCCTATGACCCTAAACAGATAATTAACATTTTCGCTATGGGAAAAGACAGGAATATCGAGGACCTGAGAGGTCTTTTTACGACATTAATGCAGAGCGAATACTTTCCTGTACCTTTGGACAAAATGGGTGCCCATTTTGAATTTATGCAGCCTGATGTCTCCAGCGGTGTATTTGGTCCTCTTAATGTCAAGGTAACTGCCAACAGGCATAATCACCCTGGTGGAGCCTATGGCTATCGATTAGAACGTGAAGGAAAGGTCTTTGTCTTTTGTACAGATGTAGAGCATGGAGATGAAATAGACCAGAATGTGGTGGAGCTTTGCAAGGGAGCAGATTTGTTAGTCCATGAGGCACAATACACCAGTGAAGAACTTAAGACCAAAAAAGGTTGGGGACACAGCAGTCATGAACAAGCTATTCAGGTGGCCGAGATGGCAGGTGTAAAACAACTGGCTATTACCCACCATGACCCGGATCATGATGATGAGTTCTTATTAAATATAGAGAAACAATGCCAGGCAAGATTTCCACATTGTGTCCTGGCCAGGGAAAAGATGGAAATTGAAATTAAGTAGGCTTCCATGAATCAGAATCGGTTTATCTCCGTATAATAGTTAAAGAAAGGATTATATTATGGATAAGACAAACAGCATGCAGCGGAAGCAATATAAATATCTCACAACACTGATACCGTTTATCATTATGGTTACAGGTGTTATTGTTTTCCTTACGGCAGACTGCGTAGGCCAGGAAACTGAAAATCAGAAACTCTCGCCTGATGAATATGCCAAATCCATCATATATGAGAATCCGGGAATATTAAAGGCACATGATATACTGCCGCCAGAGCTGCTTGAAGGCGAGCACCATAAAGTAATGGAAGATGTGGCTACATATGAACTTACTAGCCGCTTCACAATCTTGTCGACATTTGGTCCGTTTGAGGCATTTAGTGAAGATATGTTGCGGATACGAATACATGAGGTTAAGGCCATAGCAGCCTTGCAGGAAATTAAAAAAACAGAGGCATTCCGCAATGCCGCGGAACAAGCTGCCATGAGCTCATTCAAAGGTGCAAAGAACTTGATAACCCATCCTGTTGACACAATTGGTGGAGTACCACAGGGAGTGGGGAAGTTGTTTTCACGAGTCGGCGAGATGTTTAAGGGTGAGCGGGGAGATCATGAGGACAGCGTAGCAAAAGAACTGATTGGCTTTTCCGTTGTAAAGCGACAGTACGCACACAAACTGGGAGTGGATGTTTACTCATCTAACAAAGTGCTTCAGAAGGAACTGAACAGGGTCTCATGGGCAGGATTTGCAGGTGGGGTAGGTGTAAAACTGGCTACGAGGGCTGTTAAAGAAGCTTCCGAAGCAGCGTACTTCTCAATCAGAGGTACGCAATTCATTCATGGTATGAATCAGATACTTCTCGACAACGCCCCGGAGGACCTCCGTCGCATAAATCGTGAGTCGCTGCAGCAGATGGGGATAAAAGAATCTAGAATTGAAGAGTTCCTGAACCATCCGAAATTCTCTCCACGCCATACAACAGTTATCGTGCACGCACTGGCGGAGATGAAGGGGGTAAAGAACAGGGGCCAATTCATTAAACAGGCAAATTATGCGCCTCATGAGGAAGACGCGTTCTTTTTCCAACGGATTGCGGAAATGATGACCAACTACCACAATAATATAGAACCCTTAATCGAAATAATTCCTGTTCGCAGTGCTGTGGTTGGTTATACAGCCGAACAATCCATTGTGGTTACGCTTCCTATGGATTATGTGTACTGGACAGAACGGTCTGACAAAGGGATAGATGCACTTGTAAAATTGGAATCCCCGGATCGTCCCGTCAAAAGCATGAAATTATTTATCTCAGGGAGGTTTTCTCCAAAGACCAAACTCGAACTTATGGCCAAAGGAATTGAATATAAAGAGAACATGTGAATACTTTAAGGAAAATTATAATTAATATTGTTTTACTAATGGAAAAGGAAGGAATGTAAATAATGAATTGTATGAACAAACTACCGTGGAGGCATATAAAATTAATAATTATAGTTCTGGTTATGGGCAATATTGTTTTTTTCCTGGCCGGTTGTGTAAGTCAACAAACAACTACAAAACAAGCATCTCCAGTTGCAAAACAAAAAGCTCCGGCACAAATACCAATCCAGCCTGTCGAGTATGAAACACCGGATATTTTACGTGCGAGTGAGGTATTACCATCAGAACTGCTCGAAGGTGAAAATTACAATGTACTCGAAGACGTTTTGACATACGGTTTTACCAACTACTTTACGATTACGTCACCGTACGGCACGTTTGAAGCTGAGGGTGATGACATGGTACGTACCCGTATTCATGAGATTAAGGCCATAGCGGCCTTACAGGAAGTAAAGAAATCAAACGCCTTCAGTGAAGCGGCAAAAAAGGCCGCTGAGAGTTCTGTCAAGGGTGCATGGAGTCTGATTAGCAATCCTGTCAATACCGTATCAGGTGTCCCAAAGGGTGTGGGCAGGCTTTTTTCACGGGTTGGCGAGATGGTGAAGGGTAATCGTGGCAACATGGAAGATAGCGTAACAAAAGAGCTGATTGGTTTTTCCGCTGTAAAACGCCAATACGCACACAAAATGGGAGTAGACGTTTATTCATCAAATGAAGTGCTTCAGAAGGAACTGAACAGTGTTTCGTGGGCAGGATTTGCAGGTGGTGCCGGTGTATCACTGGCTACCATGGCCGTTAAGTCTGCATCCAAAGTAGCCTATATATCAATCAGGGGTACGAAATTTATACATGGTATGAATCAGATTATGCTCGACAATGCTCCTGAGGATCTCAGGCGCTTAAACCGTGAGAAATTACTGCAAATGGGGGTAGAGGAGTCGGTCATAGAGGAGTTCCTGCGCAACCCTAATTTCTCACCTCGTCACGAGACGATATTGGTACACGCACTGGCAGAGATGGAGGGTGTCAGGAACCGTGATCAATTTATCAAACAGGCATACTTTGCGGAAACCGAACTGGACGCATCCACATTTCAGCGAATTGCAGAAATGATACACGGCTATCATACACAAGTCGGACCGATAAGTGAAATCATACCGGTACGTCGTGTTGCGGTTGGTTATACAAAGGATCAAACTTTAGTCATAGCGCTTCCGACTGATTATATATACTGGACAAAACGTTCTGATCTTGGCCTGGATGCTGTAATGAGATTGCAGGCTACTGAGCGTCCGGTAAAGCGAGTCGAATTGTGGGTCACCGGAAAAATATCAGATAAAGCAAAAAAGGAGTTTGAAGCTAAAGGATTGGTAGTTAAAGAGCAGATAGGTGATAAGTTGATGCCGCCATCATCATAGGAGAAAATAATTACATCTTAAAACCATTAATATAGCGTTTCCTGATCTCAGTGTTTTACTTCAGGCAGATTTTCCTTCAGGTCAGTCTCAAATTCTGTCAGGATTTGATTAAGGGTCGAGTTCCAGCTATTGACCAGGGCGTCAGGTGTGTTGCCTGTTAAAGGTTCTTCTTTGTGGTATTGTCTTTGAAGAATTATTTCAGGACTGACATCAGTTTCCCGAAGGAGAAAAAACTGTATCTCCATAACGGCTTTTGGTGCTGTGCTTACACGGTAATCACCATAGAGAGCCGTAACTGCACCTTCAAGAATGTAAGTAGAATCTAAAAGACTGGATGGATCTACAACATGCTTGAACAAACCGGATCCTGCCAGCCGTTTACGAATCTCTTCTGTAAACATTGATACAGGAGAGATGAAAAATTCGTTGTAAAAATCAGTCTCATAACTCAGTTCTTTCAGGCGGTAGACAAGTCCCTTGCCTTCATACTTAGGAGAGACTCGGAGCCTGCGGACGGTAATAACTTTTCCTGTATCAGGAGAAGAGATATCCTCAGCCGGGGAAGAATCCAGGACAAAGTAATGCTTCTCAATATAGCTCCTTTCCAGATTGACGCATCCGATCGATAGAGAAAACAGTATAAAGATTCCAAATGTTAATATTAATAAGGTTTTTCTCTTCATTGTCTGCCTCCCGGATTTGAACGTGGTGGTGGCCCTGCGAATATGAATTGAGATGGAGATTTTTTAGCGCTTTCTGTCAAATCCCGGAGATTTCCGGTTATTAATCTCACGTTTTCAGTAGATATTGCTACGTTCTCCTCCTCATTGGAGACAAGGCTATTAAACCGCCGAAGTGTTCGTTTAAGTTGGGCAAGAATTTCAGGTAACTCTTCCGAAACCGAGTCCATTGTTTCTGACGCATCTGTTATAAAGGGCTTTACTTTTTTATTTGTTTCCCTCAATTCGGCAAGCAGTTGTCCTGCCTGTTTGGTAAGTTTAGACATTTTGACCTCATCCAGTATTTTATTCATAGAGCTCATGGTCTCTTCCAGACCGTCTGTTATCCCCTTAACATTGATCTCCTCAAGCTTTTCCAGTATCGTCTCCACAGATTCAGTTAATTGTGTGATTTTACTTGGTACTGAAGGAACGTAGTAAGTATTCGGCTCCCACTCAATCTCCATGGGTGGAAATTCTTCGGGGTCAATGTAATCTGCTTCAAGAAACGCTGCTCCGGTTATTCCCTGTGATGCCAGGCGGACTCTGAGTCCTTTTGTAATCATCCTTTCCAGAAATATTCGTTGCTCCTTTTCAGTGACATCCTGCGAAGGTTCAAATGATGCTTTGATGAGTATGAATTGGCCGTATGCAAGATATTTTTCGGAAGTGCGTTCAAACTTGTACTCATTACCAACAAAAGTGATTTCCTCCACGCTACCAAGCTTAACCCCTCGAAACTTGAATGGAGAGCCAACATCCAGACCCTGTACAGAGCCATCGATATATGTTTCTATCATGACTTTTTTTTGGAACATCGAACCTGCACCCAGAACAATTATGGCAATAATTGCAATAACTGTCGCAGCGATAACGAATATTCCAATTTTAAAATAATTTGCCTTTGCACTCATATGCATTTACTCCTTAAAGGACACAAAAGTCTATATCGAACTACAATTAATTGTCAAGATAAATTGGAAGAGACCTCACGGTTAAAGAATTGACGAACCCATTCATTATCACTCTGGTCCCTCAATTCAGCGGGTTTACCCTCTGCAACAATCTTCCTGGCTCTCTTGTCCAGCATAATAACTCTATCTGCTACTGCATAAATACTTGGAAGCTCATGCGTGACGATAACAAAAGTGATCTTCAGATTACGAGCAAGATTAAGGATTAGCTGATCCAGTTCGGCAGACGTAATAGGGTCTAACCCTGCCGATGGTTCGTCAAGAAAGATGATTTGAGGATCAAGTGCCATCGCCCTGGCTATTGCAGCACGTTTCTGCATTCCTCCGCTAAGCTCTGACGGCATATGATTCTCAAATCCCTTCAGGCCTACCAGTTTCAATTTCATCTGAACTATTAGGTCCATAGCTGATGAATTAAGGTCTGTAAATTCCTCCAGTGGAAGGCGAACGTTCTCAAACAGTGTCAACGATCCGAAAAGTGCGCCGCTCTGATACATGACACCGATTTTTCCAAGTATTTTAAGACGTTCACTCCCTTCAGCAGATACAATGTCCTGACCTTCAATGAGAATTTTACCGGAGGCTGGTTTGTACAAACCTATCATCTGCTTCATAAGCGTACTCTTGCCACAACCCGAGCCGCCCAGAATTACAAAGACTTCACCCTTGCACACGTCAAAGGAGATGTTATCAAAGACAACTGTCCCCTCGTAGGCAGCAGTTAAATTTTCAACACGAATAATCTGTTCTTGAATTTGACTCATAGTCGTTAGTATTTATATTCCTAAATAAAAATAGACAACTGAAAAAATTCCATCTGTAATAATAATAAGGACAAACCCGCTCACCACTGCTTTAGTTGTGGAGTCACCAACGGCACTGGCACCTGTTTTTGTCTGCAGACCACGCGAACAACCAATACCTGCTACTATTAAACCGAAAGCAAGGGACTTAACCAGGCCGCCTAATAGATCAACATAGCTTGCTGAGATGATGATACGATCAACATACGTTACAAGTGGATAGCCGAGTGAGAGTAAGACAACTGATCCTCCCATTATACCAAGTAGATTGGCAAAGATTGTCAGAAGCGGCATCATGATGAGAATTGCTATCACCCGGGTAACCACCAGAAACCTTACAGGGTCAAGGCCCATAGTTGACATAGCGTCGATCTCTTCGTTTACCTTCATTGTACCCAGCTCAGCAGCAAAGGCAGAACTGGTACGGCCTGCCATAACAATGGCAGTCATTAGCGGACCGAGTTCCCTCAGTGTGGATAGTGCAATCAGATCAGCAACAAATATTTCTGCCCCGAATTGGCGCATAGGGATAGCCGCTTGAAAGGCCATAATCAAACCGATAAGGAAGCTGATAAGAGCAATAATAGGTAAGGCATTAACACCTCCAGTTTCTGCTATAAGAAATGCGTCTTTCCACCGCACCCTGCGCGGATTCCCAACGGCAGAAACAAGTGCAACGACAAGCTCACCTAAGAATGCAATTTGAGTACGAATGTTGTCCCAGATTGTATAAGTTGCCCGGCCTACTTCATCAGCGAGATTTACCTTCTTAGGTTTTTCTACCTGGAACCCTTCAAAGTCCTTCGGATCAAACATATCCATAAGCTTCTGGAATTCTGTGCGAAGACCCTTAATCTCCAATTCTCCTCCAGTTTTGCGCTGGTGTCGATGGAGTCCCATTAAAAGGCCTATACCGGACCCATCACAGTAATCTATTCCTGAAGCATCAATAATTATTCTCTTTGTTGAAGCCTGTTCGAGTATCTCCATTGACTCTTGCCATATACTACCGGTAGATGTTGAATCCAGACGGCCCCCAATCACTATCGTACACTCCCCCTGTTCGTTTACATCAGTACTCAATGTTACTGTGCTTTTAATCATGATATTACTTTTTCTATTGACAAAGAGTTATGAAGAATGCAATATGAAAAAAACCCGGATGATACTGTTTTGAATTATTTTCCAAAGAAATAAGTTTTTGCTATTATTATACAGATAACAGTTTGATTTGATGGTAAAGGAGAGCATTAATGGTTAAACAATCCAATTCTGCGTTAACACAGGCTTTTATTAAAGACAGATTCCTTTTCCTCCTCATCTCTATATTGTGCCTGCTCATCTTCACTCCTATCTTTCAAGGATTTGTCGGGATCCGTATCCTGATGAACGCATTCATCACTGCGATATTGATATCCGGAACCTACGCTGCAAGCAAGAAAATCTATATTACCATTACTGCTGCATCACTTGCCCTGCCTATGC
The DNA here is from genome assembly GCA_964584595.1 of uncultured Candidatus Scalindua sp. Taxonomy (GTDB): domain Bacteria; phylum Planctomycetota; class Brocadiia; order Brocadiales; family Scalinduaceae; genus Scalindua. Next base: position 27,696 of record CAZPAM010000010.1, read on the forward strand.
TGGTGTCAATCTGGATAAGCCATTTTGTAGATATGCCTTTTCTGGTTTTCGTGGGAGATTGCTTTGGTATAGCATTTATAGCTTTTCTGGTAGTCATTATTCTATCATTCATATTCGGTGAACGCGAAGTAACCATCAATGTTATCTATGCATCAATAGTTGTTTACCTACTCATTGCCATAATGTGGATGTTCATATATTTAGTTTTAGAGAGTATTAACCCGGGATCTTTTGCCACAGGAGAAGGTCAAATCGAAGTAGGCCGACGCCTGTATATTTATTACAGTTTTGTCACTATCACAACATTGGGTTACGGAGATATCACCCCCACAACAGATGTTGCAAATTCATTGTCATTTCTTGAGGCTGTTACCGGCCAGCTTTATATAGCCATATTGATAGCCAGGCTGGTTGGTATACATATCGCACAATCGATGAATAAGAAAGCAAGTTAGATTCTTCTTTCCGCCTCGCTACATTCAGAATGACCGAAGAGTCTTAATCGTAAATTTTCTATATATAAACCTAATTCAATACTATTTTGCTGGTGGAAAATTACTGAGAAGATCCTGTGATATTACGTTTATCCTCTCAACTCGCTCTTCAGAACTTATGTCAGTCCGTACCTCTCCCATTGCTATGCCTCTCCAGATTAACTCCTTTGACTGTGTATCAACAAAGTCCAGAACAAATGTCCCCTCTTCATATTCAAATTCGTGAGCGAAAGCGGAATCACTGAAATAACCTGAAGTTGAATAACCCATATTTCCGACTACTATTTTCTTCTTTTTCTTCGTTAAATGCATTGCTATCAGGAAGTCAGGATTCTCAGATACCATTGCAAGACCTTTTAATTCTAATTGAGTGCACAAAGCATCTTGTACTCGTTTAACATTCAAAGTACTGATATTCGCTTCTTCCGGTACAGGCATAAAGGAAAAAGTTTTCAGACTTGCAAAATTTACTTTTGTATCATAATCATACTGAAAAGAAACAGTGGAACATCCAAAAGCTACAACTATCAGGCTTGAAATGATTAGTAAGCGTATTGGCTTCATAATTACCCCCTCTCTAGAAAATATAAAATACATTAAATTGTATAATTAATTGTACTGGATATAAAAAGGATTATCTCTGAGCCAAACTAATTTGATAGCAATTACTTTCCCAGCTTATTCTCAATACACGTAATCAGATCATCAAGTTTCACCGGCTTCGCTATAAAAGTACGGCCACCAATATTACTGCCGGTATTCTCCGCTTCTTCCTTTTGAATTATGGCCGTTAAGAATACTATAGGAATATTCTTCAGATGTTTATCATCCTGAATCTGTGCAGCAATTGCACCCCCATCTATACCAGGCATCATTACGTCGAGCAAAACCATATCAGGTTGAAACTTTTTAGCAGAAGCATAGGCATGAACTCCTGAATTCTCTTCTTTTACCTCATATTTTCCGGTTGCCTCAAGATTCCTCCTTAACATGCGGGTGAGGCTTGCTTCATCATCAACTACCAAAATCTTCTTCTTAGACATGGCTCATATCGTTATGTTGCTTTAAATATAATAGATACAGATGCGCCTCCTGTTTCTCTATTTGTAATATAAATAACCGCCCTATGTAAATCAATGATATTTCTTGTTACCGACAGGCCAAGCCCCGTCCCTATACCTGTTGGTTTCGTAGTAAAAAATGGCTCAAATAACTTATCAATCTTGTCTTCAGGGATACCCGTTCCGGTATCATCAATTGTAACAATTACAATTCTATCTCCTGCCGTGAAATGTTTTGTACTCTTACAGTGAAGATCATATAACTCTTTTGATAATTGGCTGGAAGATGTCTTTACCGTAAGTATCCCATCCTTACCCATCGCATGGACAGCATTCATAAACACATTTATGAATACCTGCTTCATTTTGTTATGGTCCAGTTCTACTTTAGGAAGTTCGTCCCCTAACCGCTTATCTATAGAAATATTATTTTTTGTTAATTCATATTTGACCAACACCAACGATTCCTCCAGCACATTGTTTATGTCAAGAGTCGCAGTGTTGAGTTGTGTTGGTCTGGAAAATTCAAGTAGTCCTTTGATTACGGTATCTGCTCTCCTGACAGCATCGTCCATATCATTTACAGTCTCTGTAACATCTTTATTGCCTCTCAGCGTTTTTGATAGATAATCAATACCTAACTGAACAACTGCCAGTGGATTTTTAACTTCATGGGCGATACTAGCCACCAAACGACCAATCGATTCCAACTTTTCTGCATGTATTAATTGAAGCTGAGTACTCTTAATTTTGCTCATTTGATTAATAATGACGGGATAAAGCAGGCCGGTTGTTACCAGAACAATAGCAATGACGATTAAAGCTGTTTTTAAAGCCCTTCGTCTAACCTCTGCTACCGCCTCAGATGAAACAGCAAAAACACCTTCAACCTGTGCTACTACTTTTCCGCTGGTATTAGTAAGAGGCACACCGAATATAATATACGGAGCACCTTTGATCCTCTTTATCTCATACCAATCCTTATTATGAGGAAGCGGTAATTTGTAAGTATGAATATGTTTTTCAACTGCATTAATATTTTCGTGGTTACTGTCAATGTATTTTGCAACTTCGCTTCTGTCTAGATCAAATATTCTGATAAAGATAGAATGACCTACTCTGGCATAACGACTGTTGCGCAGCTTTAGACCTCGTGAAACAAAGGCATTAAGTATACGCTGAATTCCATCGTGGTCAGGCAGACCTGGCTCGTCCAGCAAAGAACCTGCCTCGGCATTAAAGTGAGCGGCTGCCTGCAATGCACGGTCGAGTACAACTTCACCAACCTTGTTACGCTCGATAAGAATTACGATAAATCCAAGCACAACAGAAATAATGCAGCCGGCAATAGCAAGGCGTATAGCCAATATTCTGTGAATGGATGCTTTACTGGATGATCTCATTTTCATACTCTTTAATCTTCATTCTTTGTATCACTTTCTTCCTTTATATTCTTCGTTTTTCTTAACATCCCCGTTGGTGTTTTCAGGACTCTCTTTGTAGTATTCAGCAATTTTTTCCCAACGGCCGAAGGTGAAAGATACGAAATCTTCGGGTTTTCAATATTGCCTTTTACTTTAACAGGAATGGAGACAAAGGTGCCACCTAAAAGACCTCTTATAATAGGCGTCTTTTTTACGACAAAATCTGCCGTATTAAAAGGTGACACAAGTACCTTAAGATCCACTTTCTTTTCTGTCAGATCATAAGTGCCATGAATGGTTACTCCCATTGAAGGAGCATCTAAAACATATTCATCTATCATCAGGATGCCGTTCTGTATTTGTCCGTTTACGGTTATTGATTTATACGGAAATCCTTTCTTTGCCAGGCCCAGTAACTTGCCCCTGAAGGTTTCAGTAGGATTCAGGAAGGAAAGAATCTTTGATAACAATCCAAATTTGTTATATTTTCCATTTTTTGCGATACCCTGAAAATTTCCATGAAGCGACTTGCCTAATTCTTCACTTGTCCCTCGTGCCATGATCTGAGCCTCAAGATCAAACATCCCCGTTACGAGACCCTTTTTATCCCCAAAACATTCTATTGTTGTTCCTAATTCTTGATTATGGCTCAATAATTGAAAGTCCAATGATATATCCTGAGGAGTTACTTTCAATACTCCAGGACAAGAGACCCCGCATAAACTGGCATCGTCAACCTGTACACTTATGTAATCAGGGTTGAAGGAAATGTCAGCCTGTACCGAGTTCCAGGTGTACTGGTCAAACGTGAAGGATTCCGCATCTAATCTGAGGATACCCTTTACGGGAATATCCCAAAAACGTTTCTCTTTACCTGCACTCTCAGCTCTTTCTTTACCTCCAATATCCAGGATTTCGCTGATTGTATCCCAGTCCAGTCTATTAGCGGACATATCTAAATCAAAGAGTAAACCATTTTCAGAAATATTAACATCTCCATTTACTGAGAGGTGATTGTAATCACCGGAGACATTGATTTTATCAATATCCACCTGTAAATCATTGGGCCCGTCTGTTTTAAGGTTCACGATTACCTTATCTATCGGTTTTGTAATTCGATAAGCGGCATCTGGCAGAAAGCGGTTAATAAGGGTTTGAGGCTGAAAGTGTCTCAGTTCAATTTTCCCTCTACCCCTGGAATCTTTTTGGTCAAACCTTGCATTAACTGAAATATCTTCACATATTTTGGATGTACCATTTATTTTGATTTCTATCTCTTTAGAAAGACAACCAATTTCCGCCTGCACATTACTCAATGTAAAAACAGTCTCGCCACCTTCAATAAGATTGAATCCCCCATCCTTAATGGTAATGTGAAATTCCGGTAGTTCTGTAGCCAAAGGTGACAACACACCGGTTATCGAATCTTTAAACGTATCAAGATTGAAAGGTTCCTTTGCTTCATTGCTGCTCTCAGGACTCCGGGTTATTACCATCTCGATATCGGGAGACTCTATCTTGATTTCATCAATGAGAAATTTACCGATGAAGAGGGGTAATAGTTTCGGAATGATGTTCAACGTCTTTATCGTTCCCTTACCTTTTCCCGGTATGGAAATGTTTGCCTGGTGAATCACTGCATGAGTGTATGGTAATAATGATAGATCAGCGGTCAGATATTCCACTTTCCCACCTGTTTTTTGTGAGATAATGGTCTGAACTTTTTTCCTCATCCCTTCTGAGTTAACGAACGTAGATGCCTGATAATGAATGACCAGAAGTGAAATCAATAAAAAGCCTGTAAATCCTGCTAATCCTATATATATCTTTTTCTGCCGGGTCATATATTGTTAGAGTTTCTATCATTTCAACTACTACGATTCTATCTATCAATAACTCAGTGATAGGTAAGCCAATGATCCAATGATTAATAACCAGGCATCATCGTGAAGTAGGCACGGTAATCATTGGACCCAGTGTTTCTGCCTGGGGAGCCTGCATCTGGAAGAGATAGGTTAGCAGACTGAAGGCCTGCTTGCTCATGTGGTCTGAGTGAGAGATATAGAACCAGTGATCATAATGTCGCACTGCAACGAAGGCATCTGTGGGCCTTTCAACACTGGAGTAAATTCTTAACGGAAACAGCAATGAACGAAGCTCCGGGTCATCCTGGAGGACCATCTCCTCGACGCGTTTTTCCTCGATGTGTGTATCTGGAATCTCTATACCACGCGAAAGGAAGCCCATCAGGGTTAAAAGCGACCTTACCCGCACAGTAATTTCATCAGGTTTCCGCCCTATCAATCGCTTTGTTACACGAAAAGAGGAGTAATCAGGGTCAAGGCCAAGCGTACTTTTCAATTCATCGATTAGGGCCTGGGTGTCATCATCCTGCGCCTGTTCAAATACAAAGGAACGGGTACTCGGAGTCTCTTTATTATTGCCTTGCATTTCGAGGACTCTGCGCTTGGACAATTCTATTATAAGCTGTACCACATGATTAAATGTACGAAGCCCTTCCAGGCTCTCTGCAGATGGCACAGAACCGAAATGTATATTCTCCAGATGGTTCATTCGTTCCAGGCCCATCATCAGTAGTTGATCCGGCGGCCAGCCGGATTGTACGAGGGAAAAAAGCAATTCGTTGGGGATTGGCGTCAGTAGTTGTTGTGTGAATTCCTGACCGGCCAGAGGGCTATAGGTAATAGTCGGCCGCTCAAAGTAAACCGCGCGGCCCCTTGCACCGAAGAACTCATCTGCCGAATTGCTTGTAAGCTTGCCAAATGCGGAGCTCGCAATAGCCTCTCCCCCGAAAAAATACTGGGTAAGTACGGAGCCAACAGCAAGAAACACAGGAACTTCACGGTAACGCAGGCGCACGAGATTGGTTAACATCTGTTCGTTCGAAGAACTGGCAATCGCCTCATTATAGTCGAAGCTGTCCATCGGTATTTGTCTGGCCCCGAACTTACTACAGGCAGGCAATAATAGACACAGCGTAATTAAGAGGCTGGTAAGAAGAATTAGTTTGTTCGAAATTTTGGATTTCTTCATTTGGAATTTGTTTGTTTTTTGCCTGCCCGCAGGTTTGTTAGGCGGGGATCTTATTATTTGGTGCTTATTCTTCCCTCCCGTGTGTCTCGTCTAACCAGGTCCTCAGTCTCTTTGCCCAGAATTCAAAAGCTCCTTCTACTGCTCCCCACTTGGTGAAACCTTCTATTTTTCCACCCGGTCTCGTATCTATTGCAGCACCGATTCTTTCATTGGTCACAGAATCAAGTATCTCTACTTCTATCGACGCCTGTCCTACACCGGAATGTGTTCCGGTTACCCCTTTTTTTACGGTACTTAAAGCTAAACCTATAGGCATTACTGTTGCAATGGTACCCATGCCGGGTTTGTTCGCAACAACGTCCGTTATTGCGAAACGAAGCCGCATTACGTCCGGTCCGGGCTTCTCCACTAATGGATAAGCTCCTTCCAGGTTATCAACAATGGCCTTGTGAAATGTATTAGACATCTCAGCTAATTCTTCAGGGTGTATGCCCTTATATTCCGCATCATCCTCAAAATATAACACCACATGATTCATCATTATCTTGTTATACCTCTTGAAATCGACACCCTCTTTCATATAGACAAAGTCAGCACCACCCGTTGGCCCGGACTTAAACTCGGGATAATTCTCCAGGAAGCCGGAATGTTTGACCTGTTTTGCAGTACATCCGGCTGCAATCATAAGCGCGAAACAAATTATTACAACGTAAAAAATTTCTAATGAAGACTTCATGGTTGCCGCCTTTCCTTAAAATGTATATTGAAGTAAAACTATTGAGCAGAAAGCGCTATACGAAATCCTAAACTTCTACCACTGAAAACAGGCTCAATATCGTACCTGTAGGTTGTACGCAAGCTCAACGAATCCGAGTACCAGGAACCACCACGGACAATTCGTTTATTTCCATTTAAAGAACCCTTTGGATTATCTTTAGGGCTACTTTCATAATATTCCTCATCGTATCTATCCCATACGTACTCCGCTACATTTCCGCTCATATCATATATGCCAAGCCCATTTGGTTTCTTCTGCCCTACCGGATGTGTCCCTTCAAATGACTTATCTTCATACCATGCATAATCTTCAAGCTCAAACTCATCACTCGTTCCTGACCATATTTCCTTCTTGCCTCCACTTCTTGCCGCATATTCCCACTCTGCTTCTGTTGGTAAACGGTATTTCTTACCCGTCTTCTCCTTCAACTTCGTAATAAACTTACGTATGTCGAACCAACTTACTTGATCTACAGGGCAGTCATCACATCGCTCATGATTAGATGGATTTGTTTTCATTATCTCTACCCACTCCCTTTGTGTTACTTCATACTTACCTATATAAAAATCATCCACACATACCTCGTGTACCGGCTTCTCTCTATCATTTCCTACTCCAAATATATCTCCCATCTCAAAACATCCACCCTTAACAAACACCATCTCAGGTTCGGCAATAACCCGCTGAGAAAACAAAAATACTATTAATATTAAAAAGACCATACTCATCTTCATAGGATCCTCCTTTGTCTAACACAATCCTTTATGGATTACAATGTTCACAGGGTGTACCACCGGCTTCAAGTGCCGACTCTGCGGAATCAAATTCCAGTAAATCACCTGTACCTAACTCAGGACAATCAGGTTTGTGATACGTTCTGGACTTATTGGTGACGAACACAGAATTGAGGGCGTCTGTATATAAAGCCTGTTTGCTTTCATGTCCTTTCTTAATGCTATCCTTCCCGGCGACACTACTATACACTTCAGGATGTTCTTCAAGATAAATGTATGCATCAAGACTATCGTCCGGCACGCCTTTCTCTGTAATGTTTAACCCTGAATCCTCCATCTGCTCACCCTCACCGATGGTAAGGATAATACTCTCTTCCGGCAAGCCCTCAGATATTCCTGATGCACTCCTGACCCATTGTTTATTTTGCCGGTACAATATAATCTTATCGCTGCCCTCTCCAAATACTAAAGCGGGTACAGGGATATTAATCTTTTCTAATATTTCAGGTCCAATGTTTTCAGCGTTTAAACTCATCTTGTTTCCGCCGGTAAAGAACCATGTATCACCTTCGTCATCTGAATAAGCGATTATTGAAATCTTAAATACCCCGTCCATTCCTTCAAATATGGATGCAGGAAAGGTTGGATTAAACATGAGATATGTATCTTTCAGCTCCTCATCAATCCCTTTAGTGGTAATGGGAATTATCTGTCGCATAACTGAAATATACCTATTATTATAAGAAACAATTTCTTCAGGCCTGCTGAATTCAATTAAAGATGGATCAAGAGTCATAATTGTAGAGGCAGTAAACTTCTGCACTAATTTTGCAAAGTTTTCTTCGCCTCCTATTCTGTTTATCATATTTGGAGATACCATAGAAGCTGCCCCGGTATAATCTCCGGACCTGAACATGTCTTTATAAACACTTATTCTTGCCTCAAGCTTCTCCAACATTGAATTGCCGGGTTGTGCCCCAGCAGTACTGAATACACAAATGTATACCAGTACAATAAAACCAATTTGTCTTGATAGTTCTTTAAATATCCCAGCCTTCATAATGAATTCTCATAAGTTAAATTAGACAAGACGTTATCTTATAATGATTTCTAACGCAAAATCAATGGAATTCTAATAGTGTTAAATAATAAGAGATCTTTATTAAAAATGGCTTGTATTTATGGTAAACAAGTTTTATCATAATGAATAGCTATGCTTAAGAAGAAACAATATTTGGAGCATCTGAATGACATCCTCGACACAGAGGACGATGTAACTGAACATTTCTATAAATACACCACCGACGCGCTTAAATATTACAAATGGCTGAGAGAAGATCAAAAAGAACAGATAAGCGAAATAACTACAAAATTAAGGGATGATTGTCAAAAACACAAAAACATGATAGAAACATTAATAAAGCACGTTCAGGAGAGTGAAAAGGATGTATTCTAGAAAAGCCCTTTATGAGATCTTTCAAAGGATTTTGAAATTTGAGCAGGATGCCAAATCAATATACGATGACTGTATAGGGAAAATTGATGATGAACACAGTATCAATGTTCTGCAATCAATCAGTAAAGAAGAAGAAAAACATATTGAAGAGGCAAAAAAGCTTTTCAAAATAGCCGATATTGAAACACCGCAAGAAAACAAGTAGTAACTACCAGCAACGAACCTTTATTAAGCATGAAGAAGGTACACTCCTTTAACGACGCACTCAATCACTATTGCTCTCGTAACCATACCTTCAAACCGTGCTCAAGTGCAGCCCCAAACTCTTCGCTCTTATAAAATTTCCTTTTTAGGAAGGAATTGGGCCCGTAAAGTGTCACCTCCGCTCCGTTCAGCTTCCACACATTGTCGCCGTCGCTATGGTTTTGTTTTCTCAAGTATACACGGCTTATCTTGTTCATATCTATGTGGCTATCTTTGAGAATGTTAGAGCTGCTAATTTTATATGGCTCCTTAACATCCGTTCGCAGATCGTCTTCCCACACATCTCCGAGCCTGCATTTCACATCGGCTCCTGCATTATAGCCATCGTGACCGTAGACACTGACAGGAAACTCTTTTGCTTTTCCTTTTCCGCACACTCCCACGTAAAAGTGATCGTCACTGTCAACTTTATGCTCATTTTCTGATTTTAGCTTTAATAATACACCTTTTATGTCATTCATTTTCTATCTCCTTTCGATTTATTTACCGTTACTTTTTTGAGATAAAACCGGACATTTCAATTAATATTACCTGCTAAGGCCTCGTCTTCTTTTACTGCCTCAACCTCTACTATTATAATACTACTTATTATAGAAAAAACAAGATAGAGTGAACCTATTTTACTAATGAGTCAAATGGTGGATGACATGGTAGGAATAAATCAAGGAAGGAAGTAATAAGTGACTAAAGTGAGCTAAAGTATAAAGTGACTAAAGTTTATTGAGTTTTGACATTCGTAAATCGCAAATCATCATGTCTTAAGGTCTTTGACTGGAACCGGTTTTATCTTGAAGTTTTCGACGAATATGGCGTAAAGCGAAGGTACAACAATCAGTGTTAATACGGTAGCTACCAGCAAACCAAATATCATAAGCCACGACATGCCCTCCCACATAGGGCCCCCTGCTATTGCCAGAGGCAGCAGGCCTCCAATCGTTGTGAGGGTTGTCATAGCAATGGGAAGCAGGCGTACCTGGCCTGCCTGTACAAGACATTCCCTGAACTCCTCGATACTAAGTCCCATAATAGGGCCTGACCCGTCACATTCTTCCACCTTTTCCTTGATGAGTGTGTCAGCAAATTCAATGAAAATAATGGCGGTGTTTACGACAATTCCGAAAAGGGCCAGCAGGCCAAGCTGAGGCATAAGGCCCAGTGCATTGCCGGTGACATACAAACCAAGGAAGGAACCTATGAGTGCAAGCGGCAGTGTCGTGAGGATTATAACCGGTTTTGCGAAACCGTTGTACTGAATAACGAGAAGCAGGATTATCATTATCAACGAGATGCCCAGTGAGAGGCCCAGCTCTCCCCTGGCCTGCTTAGACTCAAACAGTTCACCACCTATTTCCCACCAGTAACCGGGAGGGAGATTAGATTTCCAGAGTTTGAATTCTTCTGTATCTATCATAGACTTTACGATATCGTTTGCGAGGTATCCTGGTTCTGTGCGTGCCCGTACCTCGATTACGCGCTGCAGGAAACGGCGGTCAATCCTTGCCGGTTTCCAACGTGGAAGAATCTCTGCAACTGAGTCTAGCGGCACCTTACCGTATTCACCCTCCACATAGGCGGACCGGAGTTCTTCAATAGACCCTCTCTGCTCAGGAGGCAGGCGAAGGTAAACTGGAACAAGATGATCTCCCTCTCTGAAGGTTGTGATGTAATGTCCGGAGAAATAGGCATTGAGTGTCTGAGCAAGACCAAGATTGGTTACGCCTGCAAGATTTGCCTTATTCTCATCTATATCAATGTGCAACTGGTAAGCCGATGAGCCCCATGTATCATAGTTATCCCAGGTACCCGGTTGTTTGCGGAGAATTGCCTCGAGAGCGTCTGCCTGTTCCCGCATGATGTTGAGATCGGCAAACCCAACTCCCAGTCTCGGCCCGAAGATTCGGATTCCAATGGGTGCATCCACAGAGGGTCCCATGACCAGCTCACGGGGAATGACGCGGGCACCTGTCACGGGTTCAATACCCAGTTCTGTGTGCCCCTCCCTGGTAACATGCCTGATTTCTTTTACATAGTTGGAAGTAACGAGTCCACTAGTTGTCTTCACTATAATCTCTGCGTAGTTCGGCCGGGGTGACTCCGGGTTTCGCCCCAGGTACCAGCGATCGCCTCCCTTACCGATTACTGATGCCATGCAGAGCAGACGTTGACCGGAATTGCCATCTTCGTCTGTATAGGGACTGAGCTTCCGGATTATATCTTCCACACTTTCTGTTACATCGTCCGTCTGCTGAATGTTGGCTCCTTCAGGAAGCCAGACCTCCACGGTAAACTGATCTCTTATATCCTGAGGGAAGAACTCTGATCCGACCGGGAGCATCATAACGAGAAACAAAAGACCAAAGGAAACAGCTAAAACAACGAACCTTGCCTTGATGCAGATACGCGCAATGTTCGGGTATAAATCAGCAAACCTGCCCTTTTTCTTTTCAATAGGAGGTTCGTTTACCGCTTTTTTACGGCCTTTTCCTGTTTTCTGTTTAATCCACTGGACGAATTGAATAACAGGAGACATGGGCTGATTGGGATCCCTGGGAGGTTTAATAAACCAGTAAGCCAGCAGAACACAGAATGTCATTGCCAGCACGTAGCTGAAGGCCAGTGTAACGGAAATAGTTACCGGTAAACTATAAAGAAATTCGTTCGTCGAACCCTGCAAGCCAATGAGCATAGGGTAAAAGGCAGCGATTGTGGTACCGGTGGCTATAAGTATGGGAAATGCAAGTTGATTGGCACCCTTTAATGCCGCATCGAAGTTGGACATCCCCTCAGACTGAAGCCTGCGTGTCTGATCGCAGATCTGTACAGCGTTATCCACCAGCATACCAAGGGCAATAATCATTGCAGCCAGTGACATCTGTTCAAGTTGCACACCAAAAAGGGTTATTATGGCAATAGAGCCGATTATGACAAGTGGTATGTTAGCAGCCATCACTGCGGCTGACCAGAATCCAACCATCAGGTACACAACTATCACAACAATGGCAATCGCAGCAATGACATTCCCAACAAATGTATCAATCTTGCGTATAACATTTTCTGATTGGTCTGAGATGTAGGAAACAGCAATATCAGGCGGAAGAACCTTTTGTATAGCTGTTAAATTATGTACTACCTCTTTGGCCTCTGCGCAGGCATTAACGATGTTTGAACCGTCTTTCATTGTGAAGGCTACAATGACGCAGGGCTCTGATGTATAAGGGTCACTATATCGCGTTATCACTTCCGGAGGATCCTGATATCCACGAACCACTTCCAGATTCAGGTCATCCAGGTATACCGGAGCACGGGCTTCCTCTTCACCGATAGTACCAACGATAATGGACTTTAACTCTCTCGTAGCGTCGATGTCACCGCTGGGTTTTACCGTAAACCTTCCCACACCGGTATCAATTACACCACCCGGAGCAATTACGTTACGTCGTGAAATCAGTTCCTCCAGCTGGTTGGTAGTCAGGGATAATTGTGTCCATGTGCCAAGGTCAGTCTCAATGAAAAGCGCTTCTTCACGTACACCTGTGCGCACGACTTTTGCAACACTGGTAAGGAGTTTTACCTCGTCTTTCAACCTCTCTGAAAAAATGTCGAGCTCACGATACGTGTAGCGGTTTTCAGGTTTGATTATGTCTTCCCCGGACAGTGGCACCTGGTAAAGGGCCATTAGCATGATGTTCGTGTCACCGAAATCATCAATGACAGTAGGCTTTATGCTCGGCTCAGGCATGGGAACCCGATTGACTCGTGATCGTACCTTATCCCACATCTGTTCCACTGCGTCACCCGGGGTTGGCCTGTCCAGCTCTACGTACACCGCCGACCTCCCCATGGATGTCTCGGAACGTAACCAGCGGATACCATCCAGGGTATTGATCTCTTCCTCAAGAGGAGAAGTGATTAATTCTTCTATCTTTTCAGCGGAAGTACCGGGCCAGTTTGTCAGGACCTGACATGTACGCACTGTGTACTCGGGATCTTCCCGGCGCGGCATGGTGAAGAAGCTCAAAATGCCCCACAACATCAGCACGGCCACAAGAGCGACTATGATAGCCTTAAACTTGAGTGAGAAGGCAGAGAGACTCATTGATTCAGCTCCACTATTTTGATGATCCTGACAGGCTCATCGTGCTGAAGGAAATGGATATGGTCTGTAATAATCTGTGATCCCGCAGTCACCATATTGGCATCATCAGGATTGAATGCTTCCAGTCTAAATAACTCACCTACGTTATCTAAAATCTTCACTTTAACATTCTTGGCTTTGCCATCAACAGCTACAAATATCTCACCGGTTTTATCATCAATGGGTTTGATAGAATTCATTGGCAAGTAGAGTCCGGTTTTGGGGATTTCTACGTCCAAAAAAACTTGTATAAGCTGACCGGGACGCAGACGCCACCGTTTTCTTGCAACCAAAACCTTGTTACCATCCTTGAAGTTATAAGGAACATCCATGGCAATCATAGTTCCGAGTGTAAGTTCGCCGACATCAGCAAGTTCCCGCATAAGGTAAAGACCCTGAAAGTTCATTTGACGTTCACCGGGTATGACTCTAAATTTCCTGAGGGTAATGAGAGGTTTCTCTGAATCTATGCGGTCACTGAGATCCTTATCCGGAGCAGCCCAAACATAGTAACCATCACGATCCTTTCGTAAGGCACGGTTCTCTTCCACGAAGAAAGGACTGTTCTCTTCACCTTTAATTACCTGTTGCAGATGCATGTAATCTGAAATGCGAGGGTATCTAAGCAGTGGGTCTCCCTGAGGTAGATCACCATAATATTGTTGGTTGCGTGTGATAATAGAAACTCGAAATGTTCTTGTCTCAGGATCTGCAACTGTAGCTTTTTCGTATACACTCCCATATACCGGTTTTTCATTACCCGGCAGGAAGAGGTTTACGGTATCACGGAGCTTCAGGCTTTCGGCTGTCTCTAATGAGACAGAGATGTCTACTTTGATAGGGTCCATCATAACGAGATGTACTACCGGTGTACCTCTCTGCACGTAACCGCCGGCTTCAACATATACCTCCGAGACTTCACCAGAGAAAGGGGCGTGGAGGATACATCGATCCAGATCGTAATCTGCCTGCTCGAATTGCGCCTCACTGGAATCACGGTCTGCTGTGGCTCGAATGAAATCAACCTCGGAAATAGCCCTTTTGTCCCATGCCTGTTTTTTTCTTATAAATTCTGCCTGCGCACGGTCTTTTTCTGCGCTGGTCGCTTTCAGTCTTATTCTATAAGGCCGTTCATCAACGCGTGCCATGACATCACCCGTAATGTGTATTTTACGCTCTTCTTCCCAACGTCCTTCAAGGTTAGTGCCCATTTCCACAATCCATTCCAGCCGTCCGTTGACCTCGAATGAGATATCCTGTTCCTTCCACGACATTACTGAACCCGTCAACTGTAATGGTTTGACAGGATCAATCTCACGCAGTTCCAGTACTGTAACAGGCCGTGGACTCGGGCCGGTAATATCATCCTTCTTCCCGCAACTGTTAAGAAGGCACAGGATTATGAGAAGAGGAAAAAGAAGTGTCGTCCTATGGACGCAATGAATGAAAAATTGAATCAGTTTGTTTGGAATTTTGTATTTCTTCATTGGAATTTGTTTTTTATTTAAATTTTATTATTTGGTAATTTGTCATTCATCAATTGTCAACCGTAAATTATAAATCCGGACTCCACCCACCGCCCAATGACCTGTAGATGCTGATAAGATTCTGTATAACTTTCCCTTCACTTGCTGCGAACTGGTCTTCCTGTTCAAACAAAGACCGTTCCATTTCCTGTACGTTCTGGAAGTCGGTCAAACCGCTTTTGTAGAGTGTGCTGACCAAGTCTACTGATTTTCTTGCTGCGGTAACAGATCTTTCAAGCTTACTCCTGCGGTCAGCTTCCTGTATATATGAGATCATGGAATTCTCCACGTCTGCAAGGGCGTCAAGTACAACCTGCTCGTAGTTGTTCAATGCCTGTTCTGTGCGGGCGTCCTCTACCCTGATTCTATTTCTCACCCGGCCTCCGTCGAAGATATTCCAACGAAACGAAGGGCCAAAGCTGTGCATTCTGCTCTTACTATATGAGAAAACATCACTGAAATCGTTTGCCGCCATTTCAAAGGTACCGAATAGTGAAAAGCTTGGATACAGGTCTGCTTTTGCCACGCCGATCAGTGCAGTCTGAGCGGCAAGCTCACGTTCGGCCTGTCGTATATCGGGCCGTTGTCTCAAGAGGTCGACAGGCAGTCCAATCTTGATCTGATCCATAGGGTCCGGAACAGAACCGGGCATTGACAGTTCATCATGAAGAGCAGTCGGGCTTTCCCCGAGCAGGACTCCCAGACGGTTAAGTGTCTGTACCAGTAACATCTGCAGAAGGGGGAGTTTTGATTCTGTCCTTGCCAGGTTTAATTCTGCCTGCTGGACATCAAGATCAGGTGCAAGTCCCGAATCGAAACGGTCCTTTGTCAGTTGAAGTGATTTACGCTGTGTTTCTATGTTGCCGCGTACGTACTTGATACGCTCCTGGAGAGTACGAACCTCTATATAATTCGTAGAGACATCTGAATACAGCACAACGAGTACATCCCGATAATCCTCAATCGAAGCTTGAAGGCCGGCGTCTGCCGATTCGATGGAACGATCGATCCTTCCCCAGAAGTCAATTTCCCATGAGCCTTCTCCGCCGAATTTGAAGAACTCGTCTGTTCTTGACCTCTGTGTGGTGGGAGGAAGAAATGTGTGTGGTGAACGCATCCTTCTTCCGTCTCCGGTGGCGTTTAAATCCGGATATCTTTCACCGGCAGCAATCCCTCTCAGGGCACGTTCCTCCTTGATTCGTGCGAACGCGACCTTTAATTCCAGGTTACCCTGGCCTGCCCTTTCGATTAATCCGTTTAGTACGGGATCATTGAATACCGTCCACCAGGTTTGGAGATTCGCCTCACCGTCGGAGAGGCCTTCTGTTACTGCCTGATGCCATGCGTCCTGCATTTCCAGTTCCGGTGTTACATAGTCCGGCCCCACCTTGGGACCTATGCCGAAACAACCCTGCAGCAGGATTAGGGCCAGTGCTAAAAAGGGAATCAATTTCGGAGTAGAATGTTTCTGCATGTTTTTCATGAATTATTTCCTTATAATCTGAAAAACTGTATAGCTGTAATGAGGCTATATCTTTATTATATATATAAATCCAATTAAGCAAGGGAAATGTTTTACTTAAATAATCATATGACAATATTATTGAAAACTTTTAATTACGGTTTATAATAAACATAGAAAGGCTAAGATAAATCCACTGGTAAGGCAATTACCGCAGAGAGATAAATGATTAGAAACTTGCCAGTCAATATAAAAATAGGTTTGTATACATAAGTAGTGTACAAGCCTATTTGCTTATACCCCACCAATTACCATAAAAAGGAGAATACACTATTAAAAAGATAGAAGCATTCATTCGCCCCGAGAAATTTGACATGACCAAAGATGCCCTTGATGACCAGGGATACCCAGGGTTATCAGTTTCAGAGATAAAGGGACATGGCAGGCAGAAAGGTGTAAGCGAAACATGGAGGGGAAGGAAATACAGGGTAGAATTACTGCCAAAGATAAAGATTGAACTTTTCGTTAATGACGAAGACCTGGATAAGACAGTGCAAACCATTATATCTGTATCTCAAACCGGAAGTATCGGAGATGGAAAGATATTTGTCTCAGACGTTTCAAACGCATACCGAGTGCGTACAGGTGAAGAGGGTGAGGATGTAGTTTAATACCTTTCGTCTTTTCCTTGCTTCCCCCCTACTCCGTTTCTCCGCTCCCCCCCACTCTTACCTCTATCCTCTGCGTCTCTGCGGTGAATCTTACCTTTTGTCCTTCTACCGGAAACTGATCCATTTTAGATCAGCCCCCCATTCATAATCAGACAGTTAATACATAAAATACGAATAGACAGAAAAGGCCTTTGATTTGTATCTACCTGTATACCCGTTGCTTATAAGGTTGTTAAGTGCAATACAATGTCTTGGAACACTGTTTGCAATTTAATAGAAATAATTACAAAAAAATATTGCTGTGTTAATTCGTTAACCATTTGGAGAAAGTTATCATGAAAACATTTATTCTGTCTTGCCTTTTATCACTCTTTACTTTGTCTTCCGTTTATGGAGAAAACGATGTATCTGCAAATCACGAAAAAAACAAGGACAAGCAGGCTACCTTCCAGTCCAAATTAAAAGGACTACTGAATAAAGTAACCACCCCGGAAGACAGTGTGATCACTCCGGATGAGAAGGAGATGATTAAGAAGTATTTAAAGGGAGTATCTGCTGAAAAGAAAAACAAGGTTAAGAAGAAATCACTCCCTCCCGGCTTAGCAAAGAAAGTGGCACGAGGCGGAACATTACCACCGGGCTGGCAAATGAAGGTACAGAGAGGTGAAGTAATGGACTATGAGGTATATAACAGTGGAAGCCCACTGCCCGAGGAACTCCTTAGAAAGCTGTCATCTATACCGAAGGGAACAGTTCTTTTAAAGGTTGGAAATAAAATAGTAAAAGTAATTGAAGCATCTCGTAAAATCGTTGATCTGTTCGAACTAAATTAATTGAAACGATTCTTGAGGAAAATATAGGGGCCCGCCTAGCAAACCGGCGGGCAAGCCCGCCAGGCAAGACTTGTCTAACAGACCAAGCCTAACAGACTGGTGGGCGGGCGGGCAGGCTGGCTGGCGGGTAAACCCACCCAGTTGACACAATTAGTTCGGGAAATCGTAAGAAAAGCATCGTGCCAGATCGCTATTTGGTATATTTGGCAATGTTGCCTTTTTTACCAAATGCTTACAAACTGTCTCTCTTCCTGCAATTCCTGCATTCTTAAGATGCTCTGTCTTTTCGCCTTTAACCTCAGTACTGATCTGTGTATATCTGTGAAAATCCGTGGCTAAATTCCTCTTTTGCTTTTTACATCTGCAGATGGTAATGTATTTATTCAATACAATACAGATATCATTGAAAAGATTAAATGAATACAACTCCTCCTGAGAAACTTTTTCACAGAACCCGTTCCCTGTGGTTCGGGTTTACCCTTCCATACCAGGCCCTGCGTTTAATACTTACTAATAAATCTCTCCTGTTCTGGAGTGCACTCCCACTGGTTTTGACGTTTATACTTTTTATATACGGGATAAGCCAGTTACAGGATTGGGCGGTTGCGCTACTTCAGGAGAGTGTTGCCGGGCTTGGCTTCGGCCCTGAAAGCTGGATAGGCTGGTTTTTCGTCTTGTCTGGCAAGATGATATTGTGGATGGTTACAGCTTTGACATTTATCTTTACCAGCAGTATTGTGGCTTCACCTTTTAATGATATACTGGCAAAGCGGACCGAAGAGTTTACCGAGGCACCACTACTGCCGGTTACAAGCAAAACCCTGAAACAGCATGTTCAGCTTATCGGGGTTGATCTCTTAAAGACGATGACGGCATTACCTGCCGCCGTCTTTGCCGTAGTGTTCTTCTGGGTACCGGTCGTAAACGTATTTGCATTTATACTCGCCTTTCTGCTTGTAACTTTCCAGTATATCAGCTATCCGCAGACAAGGAGGAGTATAGGCCTTAGAGAAGGTGCTAAATTCCTGTGGGATCATATTTATGCATGTACAGGATTTGGAGCGATACTGTCCTTTCTCTTTGCTATTCCGTTCCTGTCAAGTTTTGTTCTGCCGATAGCGGTGGTTGGAGGTACGCTTCTGGCTGCAAGAGCGCCGGGAACATCAGAATTGTTTCGTTTGAAATGAGGGGAAAGTATAAATAAGTGACTAAAGTTAAGAAAGAAGCAGGTTTTCTAATAATTCAATTAAGACCATTTTCCCTGACACACGCTACATACTTTATATCAGCACCTTGAATGTGGTTAGCTAACCACCACTTTAAGTGTTCAAGTATCGCATCTATAACTTCTAATTTGTTGTCCGCTAATTCTTTCCAGTAGTCAGGAATTCTTTTGGAAAAACTATTATGTTCATCTTTATGTGATTCATAATCATGATATTTACAATCTATCATGTGAGTCTCTTCAGTTCTAAAATGCTTCCGTATATACGCAGTTATTTCAATCAATATCTCTGATATCGCACTTGGTCTTTTAGTATTAGATTTCTGTATATGAGTAGCTCTATTGATAATGTCAATGAACTTTTTATGCCCCTCATCAATCATTGGCACATTCACACTGTCTTTGTTGCCCCATTCAATCATTTATAATGTTTCCTATGTAAAATTAATAACGTAATGTATTGACATTTGATTTGTGTCTGCACAAAGCGCAGATACAGGTGAGAGTAAATATGATAAAGTAATGATAAACTTTACTTTTTTTACTCTTGTAACAAAAGAATGTGGATTTTACGTCTTTTTCTTTTGTTTTGTAATGCACTTTTTACAAATTCCTTTCTCAATTGTCAAGAAAAATAACATCTATAACGTCAGAACTCCCTGTCCCTTTCCGGTAATTCCTTGTTTTCTACCAGTTTTGGAGTATACTTATCGCGATTATTTCTTATTGTCACCTCAAAGCACAATGATTAAAAAGAAACAGTTTGTGGAGTTACTCAATAACGCCCTGGATTCAGAGGAAGAGATGAGTGTACATTTCTATAAATACGCCAGCGACTCGCTTAAATATTACAAATGGTTGAGTGACGATCAAAAAGAACAGCTAAGTGAAATAACTACAAAATTAAGTGATGATTGCCAAAAACACAAAAATATGATAGAAAAATTAATAAAGCACGTTCAAGAGAGTAAAGAGAATGTGTTCTAACAGAAGCCATTTATGATATCTTTCTAAGGATTTAGGAATTTTGATTGGCGATTGACAAGAAGCAAAAAGCACTTCCTCACGCAAAGGCGCAGAGAATGCAGAGAAAAACAAAATATAGATTAAAAGGGGGGAGGCGAGAAGATTGTTGATTTATGATTGGCGATTTGTACCCTCCCTGGAGAAACCCTTACTTTAATCAACAATCTTCTGCCTCAAGCAAGTGCGTTGAGTGCTAATGCTTTTGCAAAAACATCCTGTAGTGGATTTGCAGCAGGAACTACTGCTTGTCCCTTATTGATAATGCCCGGAGCAGGTTTCACTTCGACGGCCTTTTCAGCTTCAGCCTGCCTGGAAAGCTGTATTGCCCTGTCACTAAGCTCTACGGAGTCGATAAAATTATCTTGTATAACAGATGAAAACTTCACATCATTGTTTCCTCTGTTTTTGTCTACAGTGAGAGACTTTAATGATGTGAGTGCCATTTGTCCCATATCTGATAAGTTCATAATTTCGACTCCTTTGTAAACGTTTAAATAATTAGTTTCGAGTTGTCATGCTGTCTACGTAAGATCGCAACTGCCGTACCATTCCCCAACTAAATTGTTTCAGATCTCTTCCCGGAAGCCCGGACTGAATTCGCAGAGCCAACTGACAATAGCACTTACAGATACCTCCCCTGCCGTGTTATTACATTTTTTTCCGATACATCCCTCAATATAAATCTTCAATATTCTATTACCTGCCTCACATTAATGAAATATATATTCATTTTTTAAACTGTAGTGTCTAATAATAAAACAGGAAAGAATTGTTTCATTGCAAGACCTGTTTCCATAATTATAATAAGAAGGCGATTTGAACAAAACTGTCCTATAACTGAGTAAATTGTGAATATCCTTCTAATTATTACAAATCAATACAGAGGACCGATCCCTGTCATTCCCCTTGGCCCATGCCTGGTTGCAGAATCCTGTGAGCGTACAGACCATCAGGTTCAAATACTGGATTTCATGTTTGAACGGGATCCGCTGCATTCCATGAATTCCATTATCGATAAATCTAAACCTGATATTATTGGAATTTCTCTTCGAAATATCGACAATAATGACATGCTGCACACCGTTACGTTCTATAAGAAATTGACGTTACTTATGGAAGACATTCGCAGAAAGAGTGATGCAACAATTATTCTTGGTGGTGCTGCCGTTGGAGTAATGCCGGAGGCGTTACTACGGTTTACCGATGCAGATTGGGCAGTGTTGGGGGATGGAGAAATTGTCTTTCCTGAAGTTTTGGAGGCATTATCAACCGGCAGGATGCCGAAAGATATTCCCGGTGTCGCCTGGATTGAAGATACTGATTTCAGAATAAATACAGGATTTGGAGACCGTTTCTCCGGTAACAGCCTGGTACCGAACTTTCATCGCTGGATAGATTTATCTGCTTATCTCTCAAGGTTCTCCACTGTTCCGATTCAGACCAAACTGGGATGCCACTTTAAATGTATTTATTGTACATATAGAAAGATCGAGGGAGAAAATTACCGGTTGTGTGACCCTCAATCAATAGCCTCAGAGATCACGGAGCTTACGAAAATGGGGATGAGAGACATTGAATTCGTTGATAATGTTTTTAATTCTCCTTATGACCATGCAATGTCTATATGCCATGCCATCACAAAGAATGGAACAAAAGCCCGTCTGCAGACAGTAGAGTTGAATCCACTCTTTGTAGACAATGAACTTATTGAGGCAATGGAGCAGGCAGGATTTGTTGGAATTGGTATTACCGTTGAGAGTGTGGCTGACCCCGTTCTTGATCGTTTAAGAAAAGGTTATACCTCAAGGGAGGTCTATAAGGCATCAGAGGTTATCAATCGTCACAATATACCATGCCTCTGGATATTTATGTTAGGTGGGCCGGGTGAGACCGAGGAAACAGTACAGAAGACGCTGCGCTTTGCGGAAGAGTGTATAAGTCAAAGAGATGTTGCTCTCTTCATGACAGGGATCCGTATTTATCCTGGCACAGAACTGGAGAATATTGCAAGAACAGAAGGTGTTCTGACCCTGTCCTCCCATGAAATGCTTGAACCGGTATTCTACTTCTCTCCAACCCTTAACCTGGAATGGCTGCTGAAGAAAGTTCACTACAGTATGGCAAGACGGATGAACTTTATGAGTCCAAACGCTATTGGTCTTCCATTTCTGCCGGTAATCAGCTTACTTGGATACCGGATGGGAGTAAAGCCTCCACTCTGGAAATATACACGTTATATCAGGACAGGGCTCCGGTATCTGGGAAAGGATCTATAAATATTACATATGAAGAATAAATATGTCTCTATTGCATCTCTGGCGGTTGCAACTCCCCCTTATGAGGTAACTCAGTCAGAGGCGAAAGCCTTTCTGACAAAACACTACTCTAAGGTATTGGAGCCAAGTAGTCTGGCAAAAATGCTTAAGATATTTGCTCATCCGAGTGTATTAAGACGTCATATTGCAGTTAATGATATTGAATCTCTCGTGAATGAAGATCCTGACAAACGCATTGAACGTTTCACTCATTGGGCGGTAGAACTTTCCTCTCAGGCGATCGATAAAGCGTTGATACAGGCTGGGCTAGCAATAGACGACGTTTCTGGATTAGTGGTTAACTCCTGTACGGGGTATATATGCCCTGGCATTTCTACCTACTTGATAGAAAGGCTTGGTTTGTCCGATAAGATTAGAGCACATGATCTGGTAGGTAGCGGTTGCGGGGGTTCTATCCCGAATTTACAGGTTTGCAGGGATATGATACAGGGAAACAGTGATGATGATGTTGTCGTGAGTGTCTCAGTAGAGATATGCAGTGCAACATTTCAGATGGCAGATGACTTGAGCTTGATTGTTTCGAATGCTATTTTTGCTGATGGTGCATCCGCCTCCGTGCTGTGGAGTCGTCCCGGAGAAATTAAACTGATTTCCTCTGCGAGCAGGTACAATACTCAATATCGTGAGGACATACGATATGTATACAAAAACGGACAATTGCACAACCAGCTGTCGCTGCAGTTATCGGAGTTTGCCAGTAAAACGGTTGTCGGGGTGGTAATGGACCTGTTAACACCCAGAGGACTGAAACTGGAAGATATTACACACTGGGCATTTCATCCCGGAGGAGAAAAGGTGATCAATGCCATCAGAGATGAATTGATGATTCCAGAAACAAAATTACAGGCAACCCGTGATATCCTGGCACAATACGGAAATATGTCATCTCCAACAGTTCTGTTTGTGTTACGAGAGATTCTGAACAAGGGTATTGAACCAGGGGAGTGGTGTGTAATAGTCGCCTTCGGTGCAGGGTTAAGCACGCATGGGTTTTTATTGGAAGGGTAAAAAAGCGAAAGGCGTGTTTTAAGTTTCCGGTGGGAGTACAAGTCCCAGGTGCTCGTGGGTGGGTATCATACGGAACTTCGGCTTCACGATAACATTTACGTCTACAAAGACCTCCATGCTCTTCAGGAAGCGTTGGCAGTCCGTGCTGAGGTGTTTCAGGTGCAGACGTTTGCCGATATTGAAATAGCGTTCGGAAAGGGATTTGATAGCCTCAAGGCCTGACTGATCACACACCTTGGAGTGTTTAAAGTCTATGACTACATGGTCCGGGTCTTTCTGCGGTTCAAAAGAATCCAGGAACTTTCTTACTGACCCGAAGAACAGTGGGCCTGTCAGTCCGTAGACCGATAATCTTGGTGTGGTTACGAGTGAGTTCAGCTGTATATTCTTACCGCTCTTCCACGCAAAGACCAGGGCAGATACGACTACTCCGGCCAGAACTGCAATGGCAAGGTCGGTAAACACCGTCACTCCGGATACAAGGATCAGCACGAATGCATCAGACCGTGACATCTTGTGTATGATACGTATGCTTGACCACTCAAAAGTGCTAATTACCACCATAAACATAACACCTACCAGTGCGGCGAGAGGAACCATCTCTATGTACCGGGAACCAAACAGAATACACAGGAGCAGGAAGATAGCGGCTGATATACCGGATAAGCGCCTGCGTCCTCCGGAATTAACATTAATCATACTCTGGCCTATCATGGCACATCCTCCCATTGTTCCGAAGAAACCTGCGACTACGTTTGCGACTCCCTGTCCAAGACATTCCCTGTTGCTCTGACCGCGGGTTTCAGTGATCTCATCTACCAGAGACAGTGTCATCAGAGACTCAAGGAGGCCGATGGCGGCAAGTATAAGAGAGTACGGCCAGATAATGCTGAGTGTATGCCAGTCCATCGGAACTATCGGCAAGTGAAACTGTGGCAGTCCTCCGGCAACAGATGCCATGTCTTTTACCTGCAGTGTGTTTATATTAAATCCTATTACTACAGCCGAGATCACTAATATTGCGATCAGTGGAGCGGGGACTGCACGCGTTAAGCGTGGCAAAAAATAAATGATCAGCATTGTTGACACAACCAGTGCTACCATAATCCATAAAGTGGTTCCATCCATCCAGGCCAATGCCCCTGTTACTCCCGGCAGTTTAAAATGCTGCAACTGGGAGAGGAAGATTACGATTGCAAGGCCGTTGACAAATCCCAGCATTACCGGATGAGGTACCAGGCTGATATATTTGCCCAGACGCAGAAGTCCTGACGTTATCTGGATAACGCCCATCAGTACAACCGCAGCAAACAGGTACTCCACACCGTGCTGTGCAACAAGCTCGATCATCACTACCGCCAGGGCTCCAGTAGC
>CAZPAM010000011.1:0-49018 GCA_964584595.1 uncultured Candidatus Scalindua sp.
ACATAAATTTAAATTTATAAATAGAGGAGTAAGCGGTGACAAGGTAAGAGATCTCGTTTGCCGTTGGGATCTAGATTGCATTAGTCTACAGCCAGATTGGGTGTCTATTCTGGTAGGCATAAATGACACACTAATAACTTCAATAACGCAATTTGAAGAAAAATATCAGATGCTCTTGAAACGGACGGCTAATGAGTTGAATTCAAGAATCATAATCTGTGAACCGTTCCTTCTTTCAGTAGATGATAATGCATACAGGGAGGATTTGAATCCTAAAATTGAAGTAATACGCAAACTGAGCAAAGAATATAAAACTATTTTAGTGCCACTGGATAAAATATTCCATGAAGCCTGTTCATTAGAGACTCCAGAATATTGGGCGCCGGATGGCGTGCATCCATCACCTGAAGGACATACACTGATTGCCAAATCATGGATTAAGCACTTAGATGAAGTATTATCCTGAAATCCAATACTCCATATATAGTTAATTATTAATAACCACTGCAATTTTAGACGAGATTACCGATAATTTAAAGATTAACATTGTATTTATACAGGCCCTTGTATAACATTACATGCTTTAACTATTTTATCTGTGTTTGAAGATTTACATTTGTAGCTGTCCGCTGGATGGACAGTTGTCATCATTTAAAAGATTGAAGAAAATGTTCAGAAATTCCATATGTTTATGTTTAATGTTACTATTGGTCTCTATCCCTGTTCTGGCATCTGATTCTAAATCTGATCAAAAGACTGCAAAGTCTACAGAATTTAGTATTAGTCAGGTTTTAGATGATGTTTATGCGCTTGTTGATACTGAGGAAGTAAAGCTATTCAAAGAGAGGAATAGTGAAATGGATAAAGATCTGATGGAGCTTTTTGATGTTTCTATACTCAGGTCAAAACTCGAGCAGTTTTATACTATGCTCTTTTACATTTCCAAGTATACGTCAATTGAAAATGATGAAATCTTTCTTGATCGTAATTCGACAATTAAGCTTTTGATTTCAAGTGAAGTCTTTACCAATCGTGAATTTCCAAGGAGGATTACCAGGGTACATTTGGCCAGGCATAATCGGGAAAGACCATTTTACAAGGTATTCTTTGACAGCGACAGGGTAGAGCTTGATTTGAATTGGGGTGATGATTTCGACACTTTTAAAGAAGGAATGAACCAGAAGGCAAAGGCATTAGTCTTTTACGGCTCATTTTCTTTCCGTTTAAGAAAAAAGGGAGAAAATGTTGAAGCCTTTGATTTTGAGGATGTCGACCTTTACGGATCTTTTGGTTCTCGAGGATTTATTAATGTTGATATAAACTATGTGGCGGTAAGGTCTGTTGAATTTCACAAGGGATCTGAAATGGCTCTTGTAAGGGCAAAGGTTTCAAGGAAGGAGTTTGAAATAAACGAGCATACCTGGCTACTTGCCCTTGTAACGAAGTTTGTTACGGATAAATCTCTTCAGGCACTTGACTGGTAGGGACCTGTTTTGGGAGTGGCCTGTGTTGACGTATGAAAATGTTCAGATAGATAAGCAGGGATTACCAACCGCCTGAGAAGCCTCCTCCTCCAAAGCCTCCACCTAGTCCGCCTCCAAAACCGCCGAAACCACCACTTGAACTGCCACCTCTATGGCCTCCAAAACCACCCATGCCTCCAAATAAAAATGGCAACATCATCATTCCTCCCATTCCCATGCCCATTCCTCCCCAGCGGCTTCTTCCATATGCCCTTCGTCTGCCGCCAAGTAACATCGGTAGTACGAAGATTAAGAGAATTGGCAAAAACGATAGTCCCGAACTTCTTCTCCTGGGCAGTTGTACTCTTGTCGGTGCGCCGGAGACAGTAATACCGGCATTCTTTGCTATTTTATTTATGATTGCTGCGGAACCCTGGTAGATACCCTCATTAAAGTTGCCATTTCTGAAATTAGGCACAAACAGGACTTTGCCTATTTCAGCACAAAAATCGTTTGTAAGTACACTCTCCAGGCCAGAGCCAACCTCTATGCTGTACTTTCTATCTTTCTTGGCAATAACCATGAGCACACCATTGTTCTGTTCAAACTGTCCAAGTTTCCATGCATTTGCTAAATCAATTGAGAATTGATCGACAGGTACTCCTCCTGTGGTTTTGACAGTCAATACAACCATCTGAGCACCTGTTTTGGATTCAAGTTCTGCCAGGAAAGCATTAAGCCTGCTTTCTGTTTTCTTGTCTATTATCTTTGCACGATCAGCAACATGCATTTTCGGGGCGGGGATATCTGCAGCTGCAAACGCCGTCATTGCAGTGATAAACAGAGTAATTAATGTAATTGTGAATAATGCAAGGTGCCTTTTATAAGTCATGACTGTACCTGATATTGATCAATTATTTTTGCGATATCATCAAGGGTGTTATACATTCTCTGGAAATCGTTTTTCAAATCTTCGTGGGTTGGCTTGTATTTGCCCAGCTTAATCGTTACTAATTCTCTAAAGACACTCATTTTAACATTCAGA
This sequence comes from uncultured Candidatus Scalindua sp., assembly GCA_964584595.1. Classification (GTDB taxonomy): domain Bacteria; phylum Planctomycetota; class Brocadiia; order Brocadiales; family Scalinduaceae; genus Scalindua. The sequence goes on from CAZPAM010000011.1 coordinate 2,509, forward strand.
ACACCTTCACACATGTCCAGTACGGCATTTCTATCCTTTGGTAATTCTCTGTCGTATAGGAAAAGTATAGCCCTGAAAATTGGAATATATGCAGAGAGAAAGCTGACAAACAGTTCTTTTATTATACGGTCATTACCAAGGGATTTTATGTATGCCTGGCCGAGATTCTGGATCCATCCCTTTAATTCTCTTTCACATACTAGTCGTAAATCCGATTTTTCTATCTTGATACCGTTAAGAACATCGTCACCATATACGAGTTCATTAATAGTTTGCATATTCAGGAATTGAATGGGAAAAACTTCGAGTGAAGACTGTATGTAATCGTTAGTAATTATTATTGGAGCCCTGATCTTTCTCTTGCCGTATTTTTTGCCGATTGGTGCTATAAAATCAAAGATATCAAGGTTCTTTTCCTTTAGCACTATAAGTGAATCGACGTCAGATTCCTTTACGTCAAAGTCACTCGTAACAGCACTGCCAATTATGTAGATGGAACTAATTTGACTATCAAAAGAGGGAAGTATTTCATTAAAGAACGGTTCCATCCGGTCTTTTACCTGTGTATTTAAATTAGATAGGTTTAAATTTGCCATAAAATATTTCCTTTGCTTGTGATTTATTTAAATTTTATACTAGCTGGAGATTTTACAAAAAGTCATTACAGATTACAAGTTAAATGTATAACGTAACTTACTAAGGATACCACTGGTCATTATTATAGAAACGGCAAAATAAGCAATCTAATACAATGTATAAAGTTTTAACAATAGCAGGTTCGGATTCGTGTTGCGGGGCGGGTGTGCAGGCTGATCTGAAGACAATAAACAAACTTGGTGCTTACGGTACCTGTGCAGTTACAGCAATCACTGTACAGAACACCGTAGAAGTAAATTCTGTTTTGCCCGTTCCGGCTTCGATTGTAGGCCAGCAGATTGATGCGGTTGTTTCAGATATAGGAGCAGATGCGGTGAAGACGGGGATGCTTGTGAGCAAGGAGGTTGTTGAGGTAGTATACGAAATGATCGAAAAGCATAAACTCAAAAAGATAGTAGTAGATCCGGTAATCAAGTCTCACAAAGGCGAAAGGCTCTTATCACTGGAAGGCGTCAAGAAATTCAGTTCTAACCTGATTCCCTTGTCATGCCTGGTAACACCAAATATCCCGGAAGCAGAAGTCCTGGCAGATCGTAAGATCAACAGTCTCTCTGATATTAAAGATGCAGCTAGGGCGATACATGAACAGGGGGCTGAGAATGTACTGATAAAGGGTGGACATAGTATGCTTAAGGAAGACGGCAGTGGTGATGCATCGGATGCAGAGGTTGTTGATATCTTCTATGATGGAAAATCGTTTCAGGAATTCAAACACGAGCACATAAATACCGGAAATGTTCACGGCACAGGATGCATATATTCTGCCGCCATAGCCACCGAACTGGCAAAAGGTAACGACATGATTAGCTCAATCACAATTGCGAGAGAATTCATTATAGAAATAATAAAGGAGTCGATAGTTTTGGGAAAGGGTTACAGGTTAGCTAACTTTATACCTCAGGCCGGAGAGGGAGATTGTTGAGTTGCAAAATATTTTTCCCTTTAAAAAAGTATCAATAACTGTTACTATCGGATTTGCAAATCGACTTTTTACTCACACTATAAGGAATAAGATTTTAACATGTATAAGATAGCAACGATCCCCGGTGATGGGACAGGGCCTGAAGTAGTTCGGGAAGGATTAAAGGTACTTGAGGCAGTAAGTCAGAAGAAGGGCTTCAAGTATGAGATAATTGAATATGATCTTGGTGGTGACAGGTATTTAAAGACCGGTGAAGTAATATCTGATTCTGTAATCGAGGAGCTTAAACAATGCAATGCGATATTCCTTGGTGCGATTGGGCACCCTGAAGTTCAGCCCGGTATCCTTGAAAAGGGGCTTCTCCTGAGGCTGCGGTTTGATTTACAGCAGTATATTAACTTACGTCCTGTTAAACTGTATCCGGGAGTTGATTGTCCTCTCAAGGATAAAGGGCCTGATGATATTGATTTTGTAGTTGTGCGCGAAAATAATGAAGGGCTATACGCTGGGGTAGGGGGGTTCTTAAAGAAGGGTACTCCGGAAGAAGTTGCTACACAGGAGATGATTAATACGAGGCAGGGAGTAGAGCGCTGTATACGTTATGCATTTGAATACACGAGGAAGAAGGGCAAAAGGAAAAAGCTGTTACTTTGTGCAAAGACAAATGTCCTGACCTATGCGCATGACCTGTGGTGGCGGGTGTTTAATGAGGTAGGGGAGGAGTATAGTGATATCACTCGTGAATATGCGCATGTTGATGCCACCTGTATGTGGATGGTAAAAAACCCTGAGTGGTTTGATATAATTGTGACATGTAACATGTTTGGTGATATTATTACGGATCTAGGTGCTATGATCCAGGGTGGGATGGGTATTGCGGCTGGTGGCAATCTTAATCCCGAAGGTGTTTCCATGTTTGAGCCGATTGGCGGATCAGCCCCGAAATATACCGGCAAGAATATTATTAATCCGGTTGCCGCTATAGCTGCATGTGCAATGTTGCTTGATCAGCTGGGTGAAGAAGAGGCTGCCAAATCTATTGAAGATGCTGTAATTAAGGTTGTAGGCACCAAACTTAAGGGAGTAAATGCCGGGAAGATGGGGTATTCTACCACTGAGGTGGGAGACCTTATCGCAGAAAGTATTACATAACTACTGAATGCGTTTTTATAATTTAAAGCGGGAGCCTTTATGCAGAATGTCAGGGCGTTGGAATCCAGTGTTTTAGTTCTGAACAAGTTCTATGCAGCGGTTCATATAGTAAATGTAAAGAGGGCATTTGCGTTATTGTTTAAAGAGAGTGCCGAAGTTGTATCAATAGACAATGGCCAGTACAATTCATATGATTTTTCAAGCTGGGTGGATGTTTCTGCATTCAAGACAGAATTCGAATTGCCTGATGAGGATCAATACGAAAGCATCAGGACATTTTCTATAGAAATCAGAGTACCGAAGATTATCAGGCTGGTTGTATATGATAAACTACCCAAATCAAGGGTAAAGTTTAATAGAAAGAATATATTTGCCAGAGACAAAAATATATGTCAGTACTGTGGCAAAAGATTTCCCACATCTGAATTAAGCCTGGATCATGTTGTGCCAAGGACTCAGGGTGGGATAAGTACATGGAAAAATATTGTCTGTGCCTGTACTGATTGTAATAAACACAAGGGTGGCCGTAGGCCTCTGGAAGCCGGAATGAAGCTGATTCGCAAACCGGTTCAACCCAAGCATTGCCCAATTATACAGTTAAAGCTGGGTTCAAACAAATATCAATCCTGGAAGCAATTTCTGGACAATGCTTACTGGTCAGTCCCACTGGAATAAAATAATCCCTTAATAATCTCCTCTTAAACCTTTTTATGTTAAAGGAATATTATTTATCAATCCTTTACGGGCAGCAAAGAGGTTTTATTGCAGCCTTAATCAAATCGACCCTTTCTGCATTTACGTATCCATATTCAGCAGTACTGAATACAAGAGATTTTCTTTATAAAAACAGCGTAATAAAAAGCACAAGGCTACCCGTAAAGGTAATCAGTATCGGGAATATAACCACAGGGGGGACAGGTAAGACGCCTCTTGTGGAATTCATGGCACGGCGCCTTCTTGAAAAGAATAAGAAGGTTGCTATCTTAAGTAGAGGCTATGGAAGCAATAATCCTTTACAGGAAAACAACGACAATATTAATGATGAATGTCTCGTCTTAAAGGAAAATCTTAAGGAGGTGTCAGTATTAGCTGGTGGGGACAGGGTGTCAAACGGTGAAAAAGCGATTAGAGAGTTTGGCGTGGATTGCCTGTTACTTGATGACGGGTTTCAACACTTCAGATTAAAGCGTGATCTTGACATAGTAGTGATAGACTCTCTTGACCCGTTTGGAGGTGAGAACCTGATACCCAGAGGAAGACTCAGGGAGCCGCTTAAAAACCTTGGACGCGCAGACCTGTTTATAATATCGCGCTGTAATCAATCCAAAGAACAAGCTATAAAATCAATATATACAAAGCTAAGATATGTAAATAATGAGGCTCCCGTTTGTGAATCAATCCACAGGCCGGTACATATTGAGAGCATTACGGATGGTTCAATCCAGAGTCCAGAGTGGTTAAAGGGAAAAAGGATTTACGCCCTCTCAGCAATCGGAAACCCTGAGTCTTTTACTTATACATTAAAAGAACTGGGAGCCGATCTTATACAGCACAGAAAGTTTCATGATCATCATAATTACAACAGGGCGGAAATAATTGATATTATTTCTGAAGCAAGATCTCTTGATGCTGATGCAATTGTGGTTACACAAAAAGATATTGTAAAAATAAGAAATATGGATATAAAAGGCTTCAATATTCTATCACTGAAGATTGAAATACAGATAACAAAGGGAATCGAGTTGTTTGAAGAGGCAATAGATAGAGTATTAAACTTAAACGCAAATAATTAGAAATCAGGAGGTCCTTTAGTTTTGAAAAAACAAAAAAAGGAGCATAAACCAATAAACCTGGAAAAGGTTAAAACATACTCAATAAAAAAGAGAATGAATCTTGTCAAAATAGATCAATTCGGCAAAGCTATTCAGTACAGGGACTTTAATAAGTTTGTTGATTCCCTGCCAAAGGTACTGGCAGCCAATGACCTGAGAAACTTAATCGATAGTATAGTCAAGGCACACAATAAGAAACGCCAGGTGGTTCTGGCAATAGGAGCTCACGTATTAAAATGCGGCCTTTCACCCATTGTCATAGATTTGATGAAACGGGGTGTTATAACTGCTGTCGCAATGAACGGTTCCGGAGCAATACATGATTATGAATTATCACTGATAGGGGAAACCTCTGAAGATGTATCCCACAGCCTCAAGGATGGAACTTTTGGCATGGCGAAAGAAACTGCGGAGGGTATTCAAGCTGCTGCATCAGTGCCAGAGTGTGGACTGGGCAGGTCACTTGGTAACAAAATAATTAAGGATAAGAATAAACACAGGCAGCACAGTATCCTGGCCGCCGGCGCCCGGTTGAATATACCCGTTACAGTTCATGTCGCTATAGGTACAGATATAATCCACATGCATCCCGGTGTGTCAGGGAGTGATATGGGAGAATCCAGCCATGTCGATTTTAAGATACTGTGCTCGGTAGTTTCTGAACTTGAGGGTGGGGTATGGCTCAATGTAGGTTCTGCTGTCATAATGCCGGAGGTCTTCTTGAAGGCAATTACCGTTGCACGTAATCTAGGCAGAAAGGTTAAGAATTTCACGACGGTAAATATGGATATGATTCAACATTACCGTCCCCAAACAAATGTAGTAAAGCGTCCAACCACTCATGGATATTCAATCACAGGCCATCATGAGATAATGTTGCCACTGCTCAGATTAGGTATTCTTTCAAAATTGAAGAAATAATATCCACCTGTTTCTTACTGTATTATCCCAAGCCAGTCTCTTATCAGGAACTGTATTCGCCCTATTAGGAGTGACATCCTGGCCATCACAGTAAACCCAAAAGAGGCACCAAAGGCTATCATCAGGAACCAAACACCTATCTTAGAAACTCCCCCAATGACACCTTTATGTTCCAGAGAAAAGAAGAAATAAATTAACACTGATACTACCCCTAACAGTATCAGGAAATTGTTTATACTATCAGGGAGGCTCCCCGCAATCAGTGAATCAAACGTGAGTTGCTTCAAGATGAAGGCATGTATGAAATTTGGTATAGTTATGCCTGCTCCCAGACCAACAACAAATGCGAATGACCATCTGCTGAGCCATGATAGCTTATCAGAAAATCTCAAAAGCATAAAAATACCGAGCAATGTGGGGATAATAACAATATACTGAGGTGCATTGCCGGTATCCTTGAAAAAGGGAACTATTAGCTGTTCATAGACATCAGGCTTGAGAATATTAAACCATGTGATAATGATCCAATATCCCATGGCAACTCCCACGAACAGGTTCTCAGCGATTTTAAATACGGGGTTGTCCTTATATAGGAAACTGTACATGGCAAGTGTAAGTGCAACCGCTGTGATTATGCCCAATCCCTTTGCGTCAAAACCCAACTTCCCTGTTACCAGGAAAAATATGTTTACGATACAAAACGCAACCAGTATCCATGTCAGGATTGAAACATCTGTTTTTTTATCCATCTTTTATTTCTTTCGTCCGGTCATAAAATATAAGAAATTTCCAAATATTACGAACAATACAACGAGTACATGTACTACACTCTGCGGAGACATGCCGGCAACTGCAGATGATTTCCGCTTTATGAGAGTTTCATATTCAGCGGCACCTTTTAATCCACTCATCAATCCATCTATCTGTTTAGATTGTAAGAAGGGGTACATGTCAGGGCCTATTACAGCGGTACACCCGGCGCCAAGATCAAAGTTATATTTTTCCTTCCCAAATGCTATCCATGCTTCAATGCTCGACCCGGATGCCAGGTCTACTACAAAATCAAAATCCTGTAATGATTGAACACCCTTGAGTGCCGGCATATCTATAGTTGCATTACCTTTGAAGTCTTTTGGAAATGCTGAATAGATATTTTCCCCCATGTTTATCATGACCAACTCTACACCGGTCTTATATCCAAGGAAGACATAATCCTCCTTATATTTTCTTCCATATTCAGTTCCTACTTCGGTTATAGCACTATCTGCCAGGCCGGTACCTCCGGGATTAAGCGTCATTCCAACAACCTTAATATTATTTTTAAAGCAGTGGTGTAAAAGCGCTACTGCCATAGGCTGGAGTTCCTCTTTTGATGCAGGGTCGTAATCAAAAGCAATAAGTACGTGTGATCCCTCCGAGAGAGAATCGATCTTGTCATATATTCCCCTGACTTCTCTGGTTGCCGGTACAGGTAAATCAAATTTAATAAGCAGGGGAATAGTTACTGCAGCTGCTACAAAAGCAAAGAGGATCCGCCTGTCTACCCTGAGCAATCTTTCCATTAATCACCACCTCCTAGATATGCTCTTTCAATTCCAAAGATTATCCTTAGTGAAGTCGCAATGGCTCCGATTGATACACCAATCAGGATTCCTCTTTTGGCCGCCATATTTGGTACAGACATTATCCAATCAGCAATAGGTGGGAGAAATTCCCAGATCAATGCGCCGACAGGTACACGTCCAAGCATTACGATAATGGCAGCTATCAGTAATATAGTAGCTTCACTTGTCCTTGCCCTAAAAGTCCTGTATGCAGCAGACGCCATAAAGAAAGCAAGTATGGAAAACATTGTTGCTCCGGCAGGAACCTGCACATTGAAGTACATCCAGTCAAACATAGTCCCTTCCTGCTTGTCATGAAAGAAGAATTCACCACCGTTGTATAAACCGAATATAATCGTTATTCCGGCCCCGAAGAAAACGAAATTGCTGTAGCCCCATCCGGGAACCTTTCGTTTAATCTTATTCCAATGAAGGTGGAATAAGCTGTACGCACCAATGAATACTGCGAATCCCGCAATCGTAATTCCCCATCGGCTTACAATCTTCAATAGAGATTGAGACGCTTCGTGAGGCACGTAATATTGAAATGCCATCATAACACCCATTATAAATGCAATTATGAGTGGTATGGTCCTCTTAAAAAAGTTCATCCAGTTTCCTCATTACATTTAATGATATTAACCTGCCTTAAAAAGAAAGCTTATAAAACCAATTCCTACAGTCGCAAGTGCTGCACCTACTACGAGTGCGGTTATTATAATCCCCTTGGCAATATCCTGTGCACGCAAGCTACCCAGGAGTAGTGGCTCTCTGGATAAATATGCACTGGCGGCATATAATTCTTCACCGATCAGTGTATAATCACATGTAGTTATAAAGAAGGGGAGCTGTGTATAAGAATCTGTTGCCGCAATTTGTATAGCACCGGTGGCGGCACCGGTTTCCGCAAGGATAAGAGATTCTGCGTAGAAATATCCCATGAAGAAATTTGCAGCAGGCTTCTCACGTATCATTATACCGCTTACTGCGGCAACATAAGGAAATTGTTCAGAAGCCGCCATAAATACATTATCTTCCACATAGGCATCAGGTCTGCCGGCTTCCAGGTATGATTCCTTAACAACCTCCTGGCTCACTGATAAAACGATCGGGTCGATGTTTGAAACCTTGAGTGTCGTGTCATATTCAGCAACCCTTATAGCAATCCTTCCAAGTATATTTACAGCTGCAATTGTAGAAATGCTACCCATACCGTTCAGGCCATGCACATATAATACAGGCTTACCCATTTCAGTTGCTCTTCCCAGTGCATCATCTATGGCATCCAGCCCGCTTATTTTTCTCAGATAGAGATTAGGATTCTTCTTTGCATGTTCAATAAACCATAAAACAAGCGTTGAAAATGCTATCAGAATTATAAAGTTATTTAACTTCTTCCAGTTAAACCAGTTTCCTTTTGGAGTAACTGAAGCAATATCTTTAACAGCGACATTCTCAGGATTTACCATCATAACGAGTTTGAAAAAGTAACTCGGTCTGATGTCTGCAACTTCAGATTCCTTTTTGAAGAATTTTCCGGGTTTGATTTCTACATAATGGGAATTAGAATCAGAACCTTCCTCATACATTGTCTTGGAGTTTATGCGCAATACCTCTGTAGTAAAAGGGCCATTTTTACGCAAAGACGCATATACAACGTATTCAGCCTCAGTCGATTCAGAAGGAGAAGAAGGCCATCTGAGTGATACGCTCTTGCCGTCATCATTAGGTGTATCGAAGGCCTGGAAGTCAGAAGGCGGGATGAGCATGTCTACATCTGTTGCAAATGTAGAAGAACAAGGTAGTAGTAAGATAGATAAGATGAACGTAAGAAATATTTTGTGCATACGCTTTCCCAATTCCTTAATTCTTTAACCTGTATTTATCTTAGCGTTCTTTGCGCCTTTGCTGTAATTTCTTTATGTTTCTATCGCCTCAACATTTGCTCTTGGTACAACTGCAGTCTGCCCATCAGAGAATTCGACTTCCAGCACTCTGGCTTTTGCTTCTGTTTCTATGGTTCTCAACTCACTCGGCAAGGCCTTGACCTTGCCGATCTTTCCAAAATGTGGAGTCCTTATTATGCGGATTGGATCACCTGTCGATATGCCGGCGGATTCATCATTTGATGAAGCCTCACCTACGGCAATTGTATCAGATGCTTTTTTTATTTCATCCTTTTTATAGGGTATTATAATTTCCGGCCTGACAACACCGGCCCTTATTTGGGTTGCACCATTTATAGATGCCATTGAGCCTTCTCTATGCTTTAGTATATCGAATGTCTTCTGTGCCATTCTGATCTGGCCAAAACCTTCAGTAATAATCAGTGTTATATTAATATCTTCTGAACCTGTAATTGCAACCCCTAAATCGTAGCCCAACAGTTCGTTGATATCCTTATCACGAATTCCGCCAACAACAATTCCTTTGACGCCAACATCCGATGCCTTCTTTATCGCATCGTAATAGATGATTGAACCACAGACTATTATTTTGTCCTTGTGAGTTTCATTTAAATCTTCAGGTTTTACAATGTCATCCGGTGAATCTACAACAATCTGCAATTCGCCTGTTGTCTCACCTCCTATGCCGAATATGCCCTGAATGAATGTGGCGTAAGTCTCTATAACAACACCCTCTTTCTCTATAGTTCCCACTACCTTGCCATCAATATACGCACTGATCTGAACAGGTTTTGGAGGTTCTCTTAATAATACCTGGCCGGTAATATCTGATATACTTTCGATATTGCCTGTTATCGGTGACACGCAAATAGACTTGAACATCTTAATAAATGGGCTGGTTTCTGCTATCGGTTCATCTTTCTTAACACTCTCACCTTCCTTTTTTAACATGTTCTTGCGTAAATCTCCTGGCAGGATAGCAAGACGGTTAACCACATTAACAGAATGAACCTTGCCCGGCAAATTTGTCCTGGCCACGATATCACCAGATTTGACGATATCACCTTCCTTTACAATCACATCACCGGGAAGCGGAAGGTTTCTGTCTTTTCTTATCTGTATTCTTTCCGACAGTCTTAAGCCGGGTGTATATGCGTGTGTCATATTAAATGTTAGTAATTACTAAAATTACTCATAAAAAGTTTAAAGTGAACTAAAGTTCTAGTCGGGATACGCATCAAAGGCTTTATTCCACTTCGAAAGTACTTCTACAAGAGGTTCCCTGGCCTTGCCCTCTTTGGGGTCAAATGGTCTGCCTCGTGCGTCTATAACGAGTCCCACTACACCGCCAGTAACCTCCTTGATAATCTTTTTGCCATTGCCTTCACCCACATCAAATTGCCTGGTTGGTGTTATTTCGACTTCAGCCTTTTCTCCCTCTTTTAGTTCAAAAACCTTAAGCTCTCCAAGTAAGAGTGAATCTTCAATCTTGTTTCCATTTGAATATGTGATTACGTAGTCAAGGCATTTGCTACCATGTTTTCCGGTATTAGTCAAAGAGATACAAGGGCCGAGATAGATCAGGCAGTCCTTCTCAAATACCTCTGTAGCCGCCGTTTCGTTAATCGTTGAAAGCACACCAAGGTGCGGCATCATAAATATACTGTCTACTGCGATCATGGTTGTACCATGGGGTTGGAACGCATCAATCATCATCATCATTGCCTGAGACCTTCTGGGAGCATGAGACAAAACTCCGCCACTACCGACAATAAGATCGAGTTTGTTCATTTCAATGAGAGTCTCCTCTCCTGTAACCTGCTCAAATGTTTCAGATATGTCCCTCTGTTTCTGTACACCTTTCAGGCCAACTGCAAGCGCCTTATGCTGTTCAAATGCCAGCCTCAATGCCTCTCTTGATATGGCATGTTCAAGTTTCAGGTCTTCCAGTAATTGAGGTATAGTTGTGGGTCGAATCATCTTGTTCTTTATTCTGTTGCGGATATCCGCTTCATCTATATTAAAGGGAAGCCACTTTATAATATTTTCAATGCCGGTTTCAGCAATAACGTTTGATACACTATAGCTCATTCCCAGGTTGGCGCTGACAGTGCGATTGAAGACTCCATCAAAGACCGAGAACACATCGGTTGTTGCACCTCCAATATCCACTCCTACTACATTGATGTCATCTTTTTTCGCTGCCGTCTGCATCATTTCACCGACAGCACCCGGTGTTGGCATTATGGGAACACCGGTCCATTCCATTAGATTCTTGTATCCGGGAGCGTGTGCCATTACGTGTTCTAAAAAGAGGTTCTGGATCTCCTGTCTTGCCGGGCCCAGGTTTTCACTCTCCAGCGTAGGCCGCAGATTGTCTGTTATCTTCAGTGCAGTCTTTTCCTCCAGGACACCACTGACTCTGTCACGTGCATCCTTATTACCGGCGTATATAACAGGTAATTGGAACGTCATGCCCAGCCGTGGCCTGGGGTTGGCAGCGCCTATAAACTCTGCCAACTCCACAACGTGTGAAACAGTCCCTCCGTCCGTTCCACCAGACAGCAGTATCATGTCCGGGCGCAGATCCCTAATTCTCTCGATCTTCTCATGAGGCAGGCGTTTGTCATTTGATGCAATTACGTCCATAACTATTGCGCCTGCGCCGAGCGCAGCCTTTTGTGCGCTTTGTGCCGACATAGTCTTCACCGCACCGGCAACCATCATTTGAAGCCCGCCTCCAGCACTGCTGGTTGATATGTATATGTCAACACCGGTATCGCCTTCAGCCGGTGTGATAATCTTCTCGCCGTCCAGTATCTTTCGGCCTGATAACTCTTCAAGCTCGGCAAAGGCGTTGAGCACACCTCTTGTCACGTCCTCGAAAGGCGCCTCCACGGTTGTCGGTGCTTCACCTCTGAATGTCTGACGATATTCGTCGCCCTTTTTCTCTATGAGTATTGCTTTTGTAGTTGTGCTGCCGCAATCTGTAGCAACAATTACATTAAGATCTTTAGTCATTTTAATTGTTTAGCTCTTGGCATTTGCCTTTTTTTCAATTTCATTTATAAGCAGGTCTACTACTTCTCTTTTTTCTAAAATGCTGGCTATTCGGTCATATTCGTATCTGGAGAAAAAACGTGAAAGGATAGGTTTGAAAAAGACCATCGACTGACTGCCAACAAAGTTTAAGGGACGAACGGATTCAAGAAACATTACTGCAGGTATGGACATGTCTCGCTTGACCACGAAATCAGCCAGCTTTCTGATTAATACTGTGTCATCCTCTTCAAGCTTCTCACCACCGGTTGCAAATGCATGTTTAAAACCATCAATAATCTTCTTTATTTCAACCATAATTAACTATAAATCGGTTTGCAGCATAAATCGTTTTTACGGAGGAACATATAAGGAGGTAATGCATAATTGTTTGCATTGTAATTTTGGAATGGAATGTTATCAGAAAACTATCTTTAAGTCAAAATCAAAGTAATTATCCGTAAACCTTTTGACCTCTCAGTGCTGTCGAAACATATAAATGATTTAGGAATTTATGGATTAAAGACTATCCTGCTGCTGCCTATATTACCCTCATAGTCCATTGCATTGATTACGATTGTATGTTCATCGGGAGAGACGTATGGAATTTTAAGCAGGAAAGTTTCTTCCGTTGAATCAAAGATCTTATCTTCCGGAAATGCAGTCTGCCATTCTCCTGAATTTATGGAATATTGAATGTCGGTTATATTACACATTTCATCCTTTGCGATGCCCGATACAATTATGCTATAGCCGGACCTGCCGTGCCTGTCAATCGAGTCGCCCTCAATAACTGCTTTAAGATCTGATACTACCGGTCTTGTATTATCTATTAGAAAGGTGTCACTCTCTACTTCCTCCTTTAGTGCAAGATCTAATGGATTATCCAGGTCGTCATTCGCTATGACTTTTGCCTGATAGTATCCGTCAGGTATCCTGTTTGTATTCCAATGGAATTCATTTACTTCTTTAACATTTCTTTTCAGTTCCTTCCACTTGCTTTCATCTACACTCTTATATTCAAGGTCAAATTCCAGTTTGTCGTTGTTAGGGTCATCTGCTTCCCATGATATCAGTTTCTTTGGCTCGTGTGATACGTGTTCATAAACATTTCTCTGGATGCCCCCGAGATATACATCGTTCGGGGAGGAAGGGGCAGTATTCTTTATATCAGTGTCATTGCGGTTATCTAATGCATTGCCAGTAGAATGCCTGGGAGTAGTAACCTCGACATTTCTGACTATGGGTGACTGGTTTTGCGGCAGGTATGCAATGCTGACATCGTCAAGGGCAGGTGTCGTTTTTGAATTGTCAGTCGTAAGGGTGGTGCGATATTGTATAAAACGGGCCGGAGGGCTCTGTATCTTTCCGCCATTCTGTTGATATTCTCTGGTCCAGTCACTCCATGTATTATCAGGCTTTTTATTATTTCCGGATCTTGTAGACAATAAGATACTTGTTTGTGATGGTATCTTTTCTTTCCATGATATGCATCCCCATGAAGAAACATATGTAGTGTCATGAACCGCAGATTCATAGGTGCCTTCATTAGAGTATGCACCTGACAGTTGGTAAATATTTGCATTGTTTCCGGTCGCCATGTATTTGGTTCCATCCTTATATGAAAGAATATCCAGGACCTGTGATTCACCGAATTCATAAAGCAAACTGGGCTCTTCATTACTATCAATCTTAAAGAGCTTTGCCATGTTTCCTGTACCAACAAGAAGATCATTGTTGTCATCAACTGACAGGCAGAGGATAAAAGAATCCTTCACTACAAATATTTCTTTTACTCTTCCATCCTTATCTATTCTGTATACTGAGTTCATCTCAGGCATCACCGGCCTTTCTCCAATTCCGTTTTCAGCATAAGCATCCTTCATCGAAGATTGATCAGTAACATCTAAATCATTACTGGACAGGATATAATCAAGCCAGACATCACTTGGCTCGCCGGGAAATTCTTCCATAAGCAGCGGTAACAGGACTTCGGGAAGCTCAGGGGGTGACGGAGCGTGCAGTGTCGGAGGTGTACCGGATGAGGTCCCGGCATATAAAACACCATTTTTATCTATGGCCAGACAATGTATTTCATCTTCTTCTGCATCGTAAAGAACAGTGGCCTTGCCGTCCGGTGTTATCTTATAGATAATGCCCTCCGGTTCACTTGCTGCGTAAATGTTACTGTCATTATCAATGACGAGATCGAGTATATTTGAGAACGGGGAATCAAAGAAAACCGATTGGGTGCCTCTGTCAGAGATTTTATAGATAATGCCGTTGTCACCTGTAGCCGCATATAAATTACCATTATTATCGGTAATCATATCCCATATATAAGGGTCGGGAAGTTCACAGAAAATCTCTCCTTTGCCCTCTGAAGTGATCTTGTAAATTCTGCCATGAGGCAATGTGCCGGCGAAGATATTTCCTGCAGTATCTATGGCAAGGGTCTGGACGTGCAGCTCAGGGGTCTTATAGTATTCTACTACATTACCATCGTGACGAACTTTGAATATGGAGCCGGGATTACCGGTGCCGGCAAATAGCGAATCAGTACCATCTGCAACAAGACACCAGACATATCCGGCCGGGATTTCATTAATTCTCCGCTTTTCTGGTGATAAGGTAAACTTTCCATTTTTATGTACAGATATATTCTGCAGCTTCCCTTTTGCAATCTCAGCCTGCTCAGTGCTTGTCCACATTTTTGTAGTAACTGCATATGTGTGATCTGTATTTACTGTCAGGAATGGCAGTACCATCAGGATGATGACGAATGAGTATGGTCTCAATACTTTCATTAGGATATCTCTTTGTAAATCAGCCCTTATTGTCTACGAATAATATAATAGTCTTTTTGCCGTTGATAAGCCATTCTGTCGGGATCCGTTTAACTGTTTCACTTTGCAGGGGGGCGGCACCACTTTGGTTTGACAGGGACATTATAGTTAATAAAGAATTTGGAAGAGACGGGAAATCTTCACCCATATACGTTAGGCCTCTTTTGTTTAATTTGATTCTTACGATTATGTTATTACTACTTTCTGTGTCCTCCAGGTTATTTATTAATTGCTCGAAGCTGGATGTTGAAAAATGACCCGGAGCGCTTACCATTTCCATCATTCTGCTGATCATAGCATCACACACAGTTACCCTTACGCTGGTTCCACGAACAACATCATCCGGGATTTTGATTCCTACTGGTATGGATACGTAATCCTGTGTATCTGGCCTTAATCGGATACTCAAGTGTACTTCTTCTCCGGGTGCAACCCATCGTTTGCTAACCCTAATATTTTCAATAGAAGCGATATCCTTGGTTTCTGAAATCTCAGCAACAAGTTTAATGGATTCTATTTCAGTCGTTTGGAATTCATTGTTCAGTAAAGTTGTAATTGGCTGAACAATATTGTATATGGGATACCATGAAGGCCCTGAATCAAAATACCCATATTCAATCTTAATGGACTCCATTCTACCGGCGATACCAATATCAAGTTTCAGGTTTACCGACTTTTCTCCAATAGTTTTTTCTGTAGCAAGTAATGCGCTCTCAACTGCCATTTGAAAAAGGATCGGTGTTAATACCTTATCGTGAACAATTTCAAAGTTGTATTTAACATTTAGAGATCCTCGCATTTCTGTCTGGCAGGGTATCATTTTTGTGTATTCTCCAATTCTTCCGGCAATAGCTGATCTCCTGTCCTGAGAAATCCTGCCTATGATTTCGCAGGGGGATGCCATCTTGACTGAGCCGGACTGGCTTGCTAATACAGTATGAACATGTGCTGTTGACATTGGCAGGTCAGCCTCACCGATTTGAATCAGAGGATGACCGAAAGCGAGAATATTGTTATCGTCTCTATAGGTTACAGTTCCGATTGCAGAAGCGCTCAGATCGCCCCTGATTATTTCGACTGCAACTGATGAGCCGGGCTGAAAGTCGTGTAAATCTGTAGGTGAATTGCTGCTGCCACTGGTACCCTGTAAAGAAAACTTGCCGAGTTTGTTGAAAAGGGGACTAACGCTGTTCAGGCTTCTATAATCAAACCCAGAGATAATTAATGGTGTTTGAATTGGCACAAGGCTGAGCGTAAATGGCTGCTGTGAATTGGAACTTTTGGTCAATACGCTTTCATGTATTAATCCATGTGATCTTAATCTGGCGACAACATCAGAATCCTGAGTACTTAATGATGTGCTCCATGTGCTGTTATTTCCTGCATAAGTATTCTCTCTTGCCTCAGAATCAATTTTAAGTACATCCAGCATAGCTCTGATAGGGGTGACTCCGGCAATTGCGTCCTTGGCAAAGCTCCATCCATGTGACACGGCTCCTATAAGCTTGTCATCAACATAAACCGGACTGCCGCTCATACCTGCAATAATTCCGGTTTTTTCTAAAGGCCCTCCCGTCATCTTCACGAGTATCATATCATTTCTTGCTTCCCAATTCTTTAAGACTCCCAGGATCTCTACATCAAAAGACTCAATTTGATTACCGGAAAATACGGTTCTTCCATAGCCTTTCATACCCGGTGTGATCTCATCGGTGTCCATTGTTTCCAAGGCAATAACCGCATGAGAGAAGAAAATAAACAATATGAGAAGGAATACGATTGGCTTGAATATTAACAGAAGTGATATGCTTTTTTTGATTCTCATTTTATGTAGATCACAGGATTTATTTTAGCTGAAATTTGATGTAAATCTATCAGCTAGTTATTTTCTTGTCAAGGTGAAAAGGATTGGTGCATGATAATGTAAATAAACATAAAAAAGTTGATAATATAATTTGAAGGTGATATATTTGATTGGAAGTGTTGAGATGCAAAAAGATTAGTTTTCAGACGAATAAACATTTACAAAGAGACTATTCATGACAGCTGAAATCATATGTTGCGATGATAAGGATAGATACCTTGAAAACATCAGGACTGCCGCTCAAGCATTGATCTCCGGCAGGATCGTCGCATTTCCAACTGAGACTGTATATGGCCTGGGTGTATGTGCTGACAACGATAGAGCTATTGATAATTTATACAGTGCCAAGCATAGATCCAGAGACAAGGAATTATCTATCATGATTGCGGAGCCCGACGATGTAACAAAACACGTTAAACATGTACCACCAATTGCCGGGAGATTGATAAGTTCATTCTGGCCGGGTCCGTTGACTATTATCTTCGATCTTCCGGGTAACCGCACTGTAGGCATCAGAAATTCAAGTCATCATGTCGTTAGAGACCTCCTCAATGCAGTGGGGAAATCAATTGTTTCAACAAGCGCAAACATTTCAGGAAGACCTCCTGCAACTAATGCGCAGCAGGTAATTAGCAGCTTTTCAGACAAGGTTGATGTGATTCTGGACGGTGGATCGGCAGAAGCCGGTAAGCCTTCGACCGTTGTAAAAATAGTGGATAATACTTTTAAAATTATTCGTCAGGGTGTAATTGGAAAAGAAAGGCTGGACAGGTGTTTAAATGAAGATTGCCTTAGCATCAGATCATAGAGGATTTGAATATAAAAATTTAATTGCCGGATACCTTACTAATAGTGGGCATGAAGCCGTTGATTTTGGAACTAAGAATGGTAGTGATTCTGTAGACTATACAGACTATGGGCTTCTGGCGGCCAAAGCCGTTGGGAATGGAGAATGCGAACGCGCTATCCTGGTATGCGGAACAGGCCTGGGTATGTCACTCATCGCAAACAAAGTAAAAGGCGTGCGGGCAACGGTATGTCACGATCTATTCACAGTAGAGATGAGCAGAAGGCATAATGATTCTAACGTGTTGTGTTTAGGTGCAGATGTGGTGAATCATGATTTACTGGAACAGAAAATAAAACTGTTTGTTGAAACTGAGTTTGAAGGCGGAAGGCATGCCAGGCGTGTGGGAAAGATTATGGATGCTGAGTCTGGCTGAAATATAATTTGTAAAGTATCCTAACTAATTTATTTCAATAATATCGGCTCTTTTTGGTTTCTTGAATCGAAATATTTCAGGTTTGAGAGGTTCGTTTATACTAATGTTGTTCAGGTTTAAGGTTAAGGTAGTATTTGTGTCCGGCCAATTAATCTGAACTACATTAGGAATAGACTGGCCGTTTATTTCTGTATAATCACTCAATGACGCCTGTACACGGACAGCACTATCAGGCTTAAACATCGTAAGTTCCGTTACGGTGTTATCAATTCTATCAACACTTACACTGCCATAAGGTACAAACCCTTGTTCCAATGTGTGAACAAGCCAGAAAGTCGGCCATGTTTCCATATAGGAGTGTTTATCTTCAAATAGTCTGTCATATTCCAGGAGAGTGGCAATATCATCGGGGAATATGTATGCATTAGTATTTGCCTTTCTAGTTACATTGCATTTTCCTTTATAAACTACTTTCTCCTTCGGCAGGTAGAACCAGTAGTTATCACCATCCGAGAGGATATCAAATACAGTCCTTGCGAGCTTGGAGCCAATTACCCTTATTTCCCCGGGTCTTTGATATCTTACAACTCCCTTACATTTGAATTCTCCATTGATCTCAGGGCTTGTTAATGTTATGCCGGCTTTTGCTTTCAGGCTGGTTAGATTTAAGCTTTCTGAAATGATGATTTCTTCTACTTGTGGTAGGGAGAGAGTCTGAACCTTGCCGGGATCAATGCCTGGTTTATCTAATAGCTTGTCATCGATGTAAGGTCTGGCTTTTTGTGTAGCACAACCGACAGGGATGAGAATAGCAATAATAAGAATTGATTTTAATATGAATGATGTAGATTGCATTTAAACAAGATTCTCACCGGTAAGGTCATCAGACATGTCGTATATCCATTTTAAGTCTGATTTCTCAGATTCTATAATGCTTGTATTGTCAAAGAAAAGGGAAATCTCTCTCTCGGCAGATTCAACTGAGTCTGATCCGTGTATGAGATTGAAACGTCCGCTTATTGCATAGTCACCTCTTATTGTTCCCGGATCAGCCTCATGCCCGGATGTAGAACCCATCAGTTTTCGAGTAATGCTTATTGCATTCTTTCCTCTTAAAACCAATATCACTACAGGCCCGGAAGTCATAAACTTTACAAGCTTTTCAAAATAGTCTCTACCCTCATGAACAGAATAGTTCTTCTTTGCAAGATCTTTGGGGATAACGGACATCTTTAATCCTATTATCTCCAATCCTTTTTCTTCAAACCTGCTGATTATTTTACCAATTAAACGGCGCTGGACAGCGTCAGGTTTAATTATTGCTAATGTCCTTTGCATACAAAGTCCTTACCTTTAAAAAAAAGTCCTTATATTCATCTGTCTGGAAATCAGGATACGTCCAAGGCAAATTCTTGAAAACTTCATGCTGATAAAACAGGGTTACTTCCGCATAAATACCATTTTGGAGATGAATCCTGTGATAATAATCCTTTGTAGAGGCAAGTATTAAATTACAATGAGTTAGATATCCCGGATCCAGGTTGATTGGCCTGGCAACATCGGACTTCCTGTTATGTTTGATCTCATCCTCTAATTCATTTGTCCAGATCTTAATAGCAGAAAGTTCTTCCGGGTTTATAAGTTCCTTGAAACATAGAAACTGCCTTGAGATATTTGTGCCCATCTCTTTTTTGTAGTATTCTGTAAAATCGAACGGGAAAATCTCACTTCTAATGTCAACTTTACCAAGACGATTTGCCAGTAAGTTTTCTACTTCCTCTAAAAGCGTATTATCACTGGAAAGAATACCAACGAATAGTTTTACTGGTTTTGGGCAGTTAATATCAGCCATGTTACCATTCTTGAAACTACAAAGTTCATTTCAAGGAATCCATGAGGTTATTGATTTCAGTAGTTATTTCTTCAGGCTTTGTATGGTGTGTATCGCTTTTAGACCTCAACTTGATCTCTAGCTCGCCGGTTTCCTTTAGCCTTTTGCCGACGGTTATTCTTATTGGTATTCCTATGAGATCAGCATCCTTAAATTTAAAGCCCGGTCTCTGGTCTCTATCATCAAGCAGTACTTCAATACCTTCTTCGCATAAATCGTCATAGATCTTTGTGGCAGTATCCATGATGACATCATCTTTAATATTTATAGGCACTACCAGTACCTCATAAGGTGCTAATGGCAGTGGCCAGATTATGCCGTTCGAATCATGAGATTTTTCAATAGTTGCTGCCAGAATCCTGTTAACTCCGATGCCATATGATCCCATTATTATAGGCTGCTCTTTACCATTATTGTCAAGGAACTTTGCACCAAGTGAGTCACTATATCTTGTCCCCAGTTTAAATACATGTCCCAGCTCAATTCCGTGAGAAATATCGAGTTCATCATTACATTTGGGACATCTGTCGCCCTCTGTGACATATCGAATATCAGTAACCATATCAATATTGAAATCCCGTTCCTGATTTGCATTTATAATGTGGGTATCTGCTTTGTTGCCTCCTACAACACAATTCATCATCATCGAGACTGCCTGGTCTGCAATGACTTGTGTCTGTAATCCAATTGGGCCAGCAAAGCCCACTGGAGAATTTGTCAGCTCAACAACTGTATCTTCATCAGCCAGTATCATATCCCCATCAGATATCACCTTTGCCAATTTAGACTCGTTTACATCATGGTCTCCACGTACAAGGACGGCAACATTTCCACTGTTATGTGTGTAAATCAGGGTCTTAACCATTTTATCCGGTTCAATTTTGAGAAAGTCACTTACCTCTTTTATTGTAGTCATCCCAGGTGTAGAAACCTCTTTCAATTCCTCTAGTGTCGCTTCGTCATGGGATTCAATTGGAGACGACTCTGCCTTCTCAATATTTGCGCTATAATCACAATTCTTGCATTTAACTATTACGTCCTCTCCGTTCTCATTAGGGATCATAAATTCATGTGAAACGTCACCTCCCATAGCACCGGAGTCAGCTTCTACCGCTAAATAATCTAATCTACATCGTTCGAAAATTCGGCAATAGGTATCATACATTTTTTGATAACTCTTATTCAGGCTATCAATATCTGTGTCAAAGCTATAAGCATCTTTCATCAGAAATTCTTTGCTTCTCAAAACACCAAATCTTGGCCTTGCCTCATCTCTGAATTTCGTCTGTATCTGATAAAGAATTAATGGCAGTTGTTTATAGGAACTTACTTCATTCTTTACCAAATCCGTGATAACTTCCTCGTGGGTAGGGCTTAAGGCTATATCTCGCTTGTGACGGTCTTTCATGCGTAATAAATCATCACCAAAAGCATCGATTCTTCCACTAAGTTCTATTAGCGTCAATGGTTGTAATGCCGGAAGGAATAGTTCGACTGCACCGGATTTATCCATCTCTTCTCTAATAATGTTGATTGCCTTGTTTAATATTCTCGTTCCGAGTGGCAGGTATGAATAGACTCCGGCAGACAATTTCCTGATCATACCGGATCGTATCATCAGCTTGTGACTCTCTACTTCAGCGTCACTTGGATTCTCTTTCAAGGTTGGTATAAATGTCTGGGACCACTTCATATTATATTTATGCTTAAATTTAAGAAAGTTTTAAGGATTATATTGTTGGGTGAAAATATTTGCAAGAAATTTATAGATTTGGCTATTTTGCTTCAATATATCGGTTGAATTTAGCCATACTTCTGCTATAATCTCTGGACATTTTCGTGATTGAACGTGTAAGATGTTTAGTTGCTGTATCTTATATTTTATTGCTTTATCTGAAAGAATCGGCATGTTTTCTGCATTTGTCATTCGTTCAAGATTTTTTTAATAAGAGAGGTTATTACTATGTACAAGTTTTTAATAGTATTATGTTTATTTTCTGTCATCAGTTTCCTATCTAATGCTAACGTTGAAGCCGCAGATAAAGATATACCGACAGAGCAGATAGAGGCCGTTGATGAACTTATGGGTGAAGAACCGCCAGAAAAGGAGAAGAGTGAGCTGGCATTAATGATGCAGGATATCGACGACAGCTACAAAGCGGTAGAAGAAATGTCTGGTTATTATAAATACAAGAAGAAACAGTGGAAAATAATCCTTGAAGCAGGGGAGAACATTGCAAAACTCACTAAAAAAGTAAGAATCAAGTTTGCAAAGCCTGATGACTTTAAATATGAAGAACAGATGAAGCTCATGCAGGATGAAGCGAAGAAAATGGCTGAAATAGCCAAAAACAAGGATAAAGAGGGGTCTCTAGAGGAACAACAGTGGCAGGTAAGACGCTTAAGGCAAACTTGTGCTATATGTCACAAGCATTTAGACATCCATATATACCCTAATTTGTACAAGAAAAAGCATAAGGAGTAGCCTCCAGCGCCATAAATTCATGAAATATCTGCTAGTTATTTAGTGGGAGTTTTTACTTGACTCTATTCCAGCGCAATGATATATTTAGCCCGGGTTGGAGGTTATGTATTAGTAAGATTTCACATCTTTATGTATTAACAAAGGAAAGGGGGGTGGAGTTTTATATTTTAATTGATATTATGTAGAACTTTACAAGGTTTGTTTTATATAGACACAGACCAAGGCTTTACTCTTTGGCTAACCAGCGAAAGGAGCTTAATTTTTTTTAACTTAAGGAGGCATAAGTAAAATGAAGGGAAAAAATTTCTTTGTAGCAGGCTTAATAGTAGTAGCAATGTTTATAGCAGGCACATCCGTCGGATTTGCTTCAGATCAGGATATATGTAAGGAGCAGATAAAGCATTACCAGTTGATTAAGATGAACGACGGTCTGCTCCCTGGCGACGAATTTAATCCTTACGATTACAAAGGTGTTGAAGCAGCAGCAAAATCTGCTCTTGAAAATGAGGGAAAGAGAGAACACGGCGACAAGAACCATGAAGCAATATCTAAGCTGGTCTCCACCCATCTTGAACATATAGTAACAGCAGCGGGCGGTGCAGGAGAAGGTGCTGTTGAATCAGTTGGGCACTCTATGAGATTTTTGTATCTTTCATGTAAGGCATGCCACAAAGTATACCGTACAGAGATGCGACTGAGACCGTAAGTATATGTTCTAAAGAGTTTATTATATTACTCAAGGTTAGATAAAATTTGTAATCGTTATGATTAGAGGGGGTTTTATAAATGAAGAAAATTAATTTTTTGTGTATCGCAGCAATTGTTGCAGTATCATGTTTCGCCTTAAGTTTTACCAGTCAGGCAGATGAACTGGAGGACTTGTATGGAAATCCGGAAAAGAGCTATTACTTTGTTTTTGCAACCGGTGCTATTCAGGGTTCATTCGGTACAATGGAAACTTGTGTATATTGCCACGGTAATGGTGGTAAAGGGACTTCAGAAGGCAGAAAAAGAGGAGTTCCAGATTTCACAGATTCAGGCTGGCAGTCATCAAAAACAGACGAACAGCTTATTAAGTTCCTGGAATCCAATGATAAAGGTTGCACACAGTGTAGAGGAAGGGTTTCAGAAAGTGCTATTCAAAAGCTCGTAAATATTGTTAGAGCTTTTGGTGGTAGTAAATAATTTTAAGCAAGATAAATAAAAGGCTCTTTAAGGCGTCTGTAAAGATGTTTTAAAGGGCCTTTTTTATTTGCAGAAATGTGATTTGAAGTGGAGTTATTGCATCCCATTCAGTTAGCTGAATAATTCTAATTTACCTGGTTGTAAAGGGTGTCTCTTTCAACAGGTTCACGTCCGGTTTCCTCAATCAGTGATTTAATTTCATCTACCGTCAATGACTCCGGTGTTTCAGCCCCGGCAGAGTGAGTAATCTTTTCTTCAGCCACTGTGCCATCAATATCATCAACTCCAAAACTAAGTGAAATCTGTGACAATTTAATACCTAGCATTATCCAGAATGCTTTAATATGATCGAAATTGTCCAGCATTAATCTCCCAATAGCCAGCATCTTCAGGTCAAGAATTCCGGCAGTGCTGGAGAAATCATTCAGATCAGTATTTTTCGGATGAAACGCCAAAGGGATAAAGGACATGAATCCACCAGTCTCATCTTGAAGCTCGCGTAGTTTTAATAAATGGTTGACTCTGTCTTCATTTTTTTCTATATGACCGTACAACATGGTAGCGTTGCTTCTCATGCCCAGATTATGAGCAGTCCTCATAGTGTTCAGCCACTCATCACCGCTAAGTTTTTCCGGACAAAGTTCATCTCTTACATCTGTTGAGAAAACCTCCGCACCTCCACCGGGAAGAGATCCAAGACCGGCATCTTTTAATTTCTTTAATGTCTCATATGTCGACATGCCTGAGATTTCAGCAAAATGGGCAATTTCGACAGCCGTAAATGCCTGAAGGTGCACATCAGGAAATTTATCATGAATTGAGCCTATCATGTCAACATAGTAATCTAGCCCCAGTTCAGGGTGAAGACCGCCAACAATATGCAGTTCGGTAGAATTGTCATGAATGATTTGTGAGGCGTTATCCAATATCTCCTTAATGCTCATCTGGTAAGCACCTTCTTCATCTTTATTACGGCTGAACGCACAAAACTTACACCTGTTTTTACATATATTTGTATAATTTATGTGTCTGTTTATAATATAATAACCTATATTCTTGTTTATTCTTTCCCTGACTATATTTGCAAGGCTGCCTATCGTAAGAATGTCAGAAGACTCAAATAACCTGATACCGTCTTCGTAATCAAGGCGGTGAGCTTCTATAACTTTTTCACGTATGTCACCCAGGTCTGTATTTGTTGTGTTCTTTAATAATTGCATGATAAATTCCTAATAATGCTTGAAAATATCAGAATAACTCATTAAATTCAAGAATATAACTGTAGGTGTATTGGAAATATGAATACATTATTTATTTTATGCTCTAAAACGAATCTGGAGGACTAATGTGCAGAAAGAAACCATTTCAACTAAAGATGCCCCACAGGCAATAGGGCCATACTCACAGGCAATTCGATTTGACAATCTTATCTTCGTTTCAGGTCAAATACCAATAGAGCCTGAATCTGGCAAAATCCTGAAAGGTAATATTAAAGAGCAGGCAAAGCTGATACTCGAGAACATGAATAACATTCTGGCAGCAGGTGGTTCTTCTCTTGATAATGTACTTCGTACAACTATTTATCTGACGGATCTGGAAAACTACCCTGTAGTTAATGAGACCTATGCACAATATTTTAATTATTTGACGCCCGCCAGATCGACCGTTCAGGTAGCGAAATTGCCCATGGATGCTCAAATAGAGATTGATGCAATAGCCTGCATAAAAACAGAAGAGAATTTACTTGACGCATAGACACGATGGCTTATAATAAAATTCCATAAGTATTTGTTATCAAAGACATTCATTGTGCCTTCATCTAAGAAATGTAAGTAACCAATTTAAATCATGTTAGAAATAGCAAAAACACCGGAAAACCAGGATAACATACAACAGGTTATTACTCTCCTGCAGGATGTAAAAAAGTTCTTTTATAGGATAGGGGACGTTGAAACAGAGAAAAAAGTTTCAGAAATGGCCTCTCAAATAAGTGAACCCTTATACATGGTTGTTGCAGGTGAATACAATTCCGGAAAATCCAGCTTTGTCAATGCACTCTGTGGAAAAAGAATTCTCGAGGACGGCCCCACACCATCAACAGGCAAGATTACGCTGTTAACCTACGGAGAAGATATATCATCAGAAGATATTGATGATCAACAGTGCAGGATGACATATCCATTGGATGCGCTAAAAGATATTATAATTGTCGATACACCCGGAACTAACTCGATAATAGCAGAACATCAACAGATTACCGAAAACTTTATTCATCGGGCCGAAGTAGTTCTCTTTGTTACATCAGCAGACCATCCATTTACAGAGAGCGAGAGGACCTTTCTCCAGCTACTAAAAGGCAAGTGGGACAGAAAACTTCTATTCTTATTGAATAAGATAGATTTAAAAACTGATGAAGAGCAAAGTGAAATAGTAACATTTATAGAGAAAAACTTTTACAGACTATTTGGATTCGAACCTAAAATTATTACCATATCAACAAAAGATGCATTTGTGGCTAAGACATCCGCCGATGCAGAAGTACTGCAAAAAAGCAATATTGAAATGGTAGAGAATTTCATCTTTGAAAAGATGGATTATGAAACAAAAATGGATCTTAAAATCCTAAGCCCTTTAAAGTACCTTACAAATGTCTTTGATGACCTCAAGGGAGGTCTGGATGAAAAGGTATCGCATTGTAATACCGAAATCAAAAGCGTTGAAATGTTCGAAAAGCGATTAAGAAGCAAAAGGCAGGATATGACAGACTATATCCTTAAATACAAGACAGAGATACAATCTGTTTTCTCCAGATTAAAAGAGAAGGTTGACGGCTTCTTGAATTATTATGTGAATATTAGATCCACCATCACTACGAAGTTTGCACGCGAGAAAGTTGATGACAAATTCAAGAGGGAAGTTTTTGGTATGTCAAATCCCAGGACAGAACTGGAACGGATAATAAATGATGCTATAGACTATGTTGACAGAAACAACAATATTTTGTGGGATATGGCACATGACTACATTGAATCTGAAATATCCTTACAACGAAAAATAAATGAAGAGTCTCCAAAACGCAAAGAACATTATTCTTCAAGCCGTGAGCCTGAAAAGCATGTTAATCTAAGGGAGTTTGCAAACCAATTCCAGGAACTAGATGGAGAATTAGAGGGAGCAAGGGTATACAGGGTCATACAAGGCGGGTTTATAAATTTTGTTGTTTTAGAAGGACTGGCAATTGCCATTATAATAGGTCTTAGTACATTATTTATCCCGAACATTCTAGGGTTGGTTGTAGCCGGAATACTGGCCGGAATCGGATTTTCAATTTATCCACTAAAACGAAAAAAATATAGAAGCGAATTTATCCAGCGAGTTGATGCAATCAGCGAAAGATACAACAATATGATACAGTTTGAATTTGAGAAGATTATAGACAGGGTAATAGAAGATATCGGAAACAGGATATCCTCTTATCGTGATACTAGATGGTCCGAAAGAGAAGAGATCAATAGACAGATTACAGATTTAAAAACACTTTCAGAGCAAACTAAGGATTTAATTCGTAAAAGTGGCAATAGTTAGAAGCTCTGATTAAAAAACATGAGAACTTTAATTGTACTTTCGCTAATTGTTTTAATCTTCACTGTATCTGATTTTGCTTGGGCGGCGAGCTGTGAGCGTTGTTATGCGCGGATTGCTGATGGGCATGAGTTTTGTGAAGCATGTACACTAAACAAAGACAAAGACCTCTCTGGAATGAAGTCCAGTGAAGGGCAGATTATCAGCACTATTAAATCCTCCAGGGAAAGCTACAAAAATGCATTGACGGAATTAATTCAGTTTTATATGGATATTGGATATCAATCCAGAGTAAAAAAAGCCAGAAAGGAACTAAAGGCACTTAATAAAATTCCTCAACTCAAATATCTATCTGCGAATGAAGATGTATCAGATATCAGTCCTACACAGAACATAGAAGAAGCTAATATACTGTTTCAAGACGGAAAGAATTACAAAAATATATTGAATCTGGCAAGTAGAAAATCTAAGTTGACATATGCGGCTGCAAGGCTTAAGAAGATATTGGATGAATATCCGGAAAGTGATGTAGCAGATGATGCGGCTTATGAACTTGCTGAAGTTTATGAAAGCCATCATTTCAAAGATTATGAAGGTTCAGTCTTCTATTATAAAAGATGCTTCGAACTAAATCCAAATACAGACAGGCCGGCTCGATACATGGCAGCAAGGGTTTATGATATGTTTCTACACGATTATGAAGAAGCAGTCCAGCTTTATGAAATAGCGCTTAAAACATGCAGAGATGAAGAGTTGCTTAAACATACGAATGATAGACTTGCTGATCTCAGGAGTGAAGGCTATTAGATGCCTGATTAATGGATTTGAAAAAATCCTTACCCCTCAATTCATCAATTATTTATAAAATCAGATTTACATATTTCCCCCATATCACTTATGTATGTAGGAATTGGTTATGACATACATCGTTTTGTAAAAGACAGAAATTTGATCTTAGGTGGTATCAGCTTTGATCATCACTCGGGATTATCCGGACATTCTGATGCCGATGTTGTTTTACACGCCATTGGTGACGCTATATTGGGAGCAGCTTCCCTGGGTGACATTGGCGAACACTTCCCTGACACAGACGACAAATGGAAGGGTATATCAAGCCAAATCCTTCTGAGCAAGATAATGGAGCTGGTAGGGGAGAAGGGGCTGCGTGTAAATAATGTTGATGTAGTCTTCATTTCACAGGAGCCAAAGATAAGCAGGCAGAAGAAAGATATGGAGAAAAGGATTTCTGAGCTTTTGATGGTAGAGCCTGAAAGGGTTAATGTTAAAGCAACAACGAATGAAGGCCTGGATTCAATAGGAAGTTCGGAGGCTGCCGCAGCTCAGGCAGTAGTTACATTAGCTGATAATTCTTAATCACTCCTGATGATGTCTAATCCATTCATGTAAGGCTTGAGCACTTCAGGGATCTCTACAGTACCATCTTCCCTTTGGTATGTTTCAAGAATAGCAATCATAGTTCTGGGTAGCGCAACACCGGACCCATTTAATGTATGAACGAATCTCAGGTCACCTTTTTCATCATCACGATAGCGAATATTACTCCTCCTGGCCTGAAAATCCTCGAAGTTACTGCATGAAGATACTTCCAGGAATTTGTCTACACCGGGAGACCACACCTCAATATCGTAGCACTTTGCGGCAGCAAAACTCAAATCACCAGTACACAGTTTCACTACCTGATACTGCAGACCCAGCAACTGCAATACCTTTTCAGAAACTGATAACAGAGACTCAAGCTCGTCATAAGAGGTTTCAGGCTGTACGAATTTTACCAATTCCACCTTATTAAATTGATGTACCCGTATCATACCCCGGGTATCCTTTCCGTATGAACCTGCTTCGCGCCTGAAACACGCAGTATAGGCAGCGTATAAGATTGGAAGATCTTTATTTGATAATATCTCATTTGCATGAATGTTTGTTACCGGTACCTCCGCTGTAGGTATAAGGAACAGATCATCATCAGGAAGTCTATACATATCTTCCTCCAGCTTGGGCAGTTGCCCTGTTCCGGTCATAGAAGCCCTGTTTACAAGATAAGGCGGCAGCACTTCACTATACCCATGCTCTTGTGTGTGGAGGTCCAGCATGAAATTGTAGAGTGCGCGTTCCAGCCTTGCGCCTGCACCCTTATACAGTGTAAATCCGGCACCGGATATTTTGGCTGCTCTTTCAAAATCTAAGATATCCAGTTTTTTACCCAAATCCCAGTGGGGAAGGGGGGTAAACGGAAATTCCTTCTTTTCTCCCCATGATTTTACAATAACGTTTGATGCTGGATCTTTTCCTACAGGAACATCATCTGCCGGTATGTTTGGAATTCTAATAAGTAAAGAGTCCAGATCATCACTCACGGAATTTGTCTCTGCTTCCAGTTGTTTTATCCTGTCAGAAACTCCCTTCATTTCCTGTATCAATCCTGAAGCATCTTCCTTTTTAGACCTTAATTTGCTTATTTCTTTCGACGTAACGTTTCGTCTGTTTCGAAGCTCGTCACACTCAATCAATAGAGCTTTACGCCTCGAGTCGAGTTCATGGAAAGAGTCTAGATTTGTCGTTTCATTCTTATTGACAATAGCCTGTTTTACTTTTTCGAGATCGTTTCGAATAATGTTGATGTCTAACATCTACAAGTCACTCCTTATCGTATTAGTCTAGTTAACCGATGCTTCCCTGGCTACTCCATGTTTATCATAACAAATTGTCCCTGATACAACCGTAAGAACGCACTCAGAATCATGTGAAAATATTCCATCATAAATATTAGTTACTGTTCCTTCTTTAATGTCAATTACCGCAATGTCAGCATCATAACCCTCTTCTAGTTTTCCTATTTTATTATTTAATCTTAAGGCGATTGCCCCTGCAATAGTACCCATGTAAAGAATATCCTGAGGTTTTGAGATTTTGTGCTGAGTATAGATATATTTCATTTCATCTAATATACTGAGTGAATCGTTGCTTGCCAGACTATCTGTTCCCAGGGCTACATTTATGTTACGATTGCCCAGTTTGTAAAAAGGATGGTCTTTATGACGGAAATATTTATGGCTCCTTGGACAAAAGACAATAGTCGATTTTGATTCTTCAATATGATCAACTTCTTCACCTTTTAAATAGTTACAGTGAACAAGTATACATCCATTTTCTAAAAAACCAATATTTTTCAAGTAGTTCACCGGCTTTAAACCGGGAGGTCTCCACTCTTTTAACATATCAAAATCTCTTAAGAGAGAGACAAAATTTCCAGTCCCTCTTGTCAAGAAATTGGCCTCATCGATTGTTTCAGATATATGGGTGGCAATACTTAATCCTGACTCCACGGAAACGGTTTTAGATCTTTTGTAAAGCTCTTCTGAGACGGTATAGGGTGCATGCGGGAATATTCCAATTGAGAGGAGGTCGTCATGCTTGACCTTCCTTATCATATTCTTAAAGTTGTCAATCGTACTCTCTGCACTATCCGGATTAAAGTCTATAAGTTCATAAAAAAGAGTTTTCCTGATTTTACTCTTCTGTAATTCCTCCAGAGCAAGGCCGTTTCTGGTAATATCGACCACGGTTGTTGTGCCTGCCTCAAGGCTGCTATTGATTCCAGTGCGAACAGATGACAGATATTCACTTTCTGTCCACTCTTTCTTTGCATTAACCAGTTGTCTTATCCAATCCGTGAAGTCGCCATTGTAATTAATAGAATTGTGTAAATGTGTCAAATCAAGGTGAGTATGAGTATTTACAAATCCGGGCACTATTGCTGAATTACCAAGATCAATAATCTGGCATGACTCATGGTTGCTAATATCGTTGGCACGTCCAGCAAACTTCACCTTTCCATCGTCAATCAAGACTACGCCATAATCAATTACGGTAGATGGATCTTTTAATAAGTACCTTGATTTCAATAATAGCATTATAATCTCTCAGATTGTCCACGAACTGATAAGCATACACCTTTCACGAAGCAACCCACTCATGCCAGTCATCACCAATAACTCCATTCTTCTTATACCGCTCCATTGATAATTGGCATTTGCAGTTCACATCATGATTGTTAATAGCGCCAGCTAATGCTGCAATAATGACCGGAAATCTGCTCACACTATTTGCAACTGCCTCTCTATCCTTATCTGATGAAAGGCCCTCAAACAGTTCTCCGGGCCTGTAGTCACAGTCAACAATGCCCTCTGCATAATTGGTGACATAGCATATGGACGCATAGCACATCTCGAGCTCTTTCGCAAGGAACACTTCAGGGATCAGTGTCATTCCCACCAGATCAGAACCAAAAGAGGCATATTTCCTGATTTCAGCAGGCGTCTCCAGGCGGGGCCCCTGTGTGCATACATATGTACCACTTACTGCATAATCAAACTTAAGCGATTTCAGAGAGTCGATTATGGAAAGCCTGAGACTCGGACAAAATACAGGGCTTTGTCGAATGAAGCCTATTCCCTTGTTTTTAAAGAAGGTGTATTCCCTGTTTTTGGTCTCATCAATAAGGTCATCTACAACCACATATTGCCCAATCTTATATTTTTTATTAATGGCTCCGGGTCCAGACCACGACACAATTTGCTTTATCCCTAGCTCCTTCAGCGCATAAATGTTAGCCCTGTAGTTGACGTATGGAGCCGTTTTGGAATATCCTTTCTCACCATGACGCGAAAGGAATAGAAAACTGCTATGTTCTGCATCTATCTTGAATATTGCCTGAGATTCTCCAAAAGGGGTCTCTATCTGTCCAATACGCTCGCCATTTAATTTATCAGACATTAATAAATTGTAAGCTTCACTTCCACCAATAACAGCAAATGTATTAGAGATCAGGTCACTCCTTGGAAAATATTGGACACACCCGCCAAACAGCTCGTCGGGCAGGGTTTTACGAAGTTAAAGACGGACATTAAACACGTTTTGGTCATTATGGTAACAGTTGCTTATTTTACTGTCAACATTTAAAGGCAGGGGGGGTAAAGGATTGTCAATTTAAGGTTTATGATTGGATATTGAGTTTTACTTATTCCTTGAAATTTTAATAGCCAATGTTAAAATCGGTTATGTTTATAAATAAGCTATCTTATGTCATTATTGCTCTTGCCTTTTGTCTCTTAACGCTGAACCCTACCGTTTCCTCTGGTTCGGACAATGTTGGTGATTATAATCTGGACGAAATATTGACAAGCGTAGAAGGGGCGAATACTAAGCTGGATACAATGGAGGCAGAGATTAAGTACTCAAGGGTTATAACGCTGCTTGATTCGGAGGAGGTTTCTGTCGGATTTCTACAATTTAAAAAGCCGAAGCTGATCAACGTTAACTTTTTTCCTCCTAGGAGCGAAATCAACGTCATAGACGGATCGTATCTCTGGATATATCATATTGAAGAGAGACAGGTAGAAAAATATGAGATGAGTGGTGATGATTCTCCACAGGGAGTGGACATATTTGAATTAGGCTATGATTATACTGTGGAAAATGTTAAGGCAAATTATGAAGTCACACTCCTGGATGTCGTTTCTACGGATGAAGAGACATTGTTCCACCTGGAACTTATCCCTCGAAAGACATTCGAATCAGAATACGACAGGACACTATTATGGATCAAAGAGGGGCTTTGGCTGCCGGTGCAGTACCAGCTATTTGAGAGTGACGGCGAGATTATAAACACTATAGAGTTAAGCCATATTGAGATTAATACAGAGATATCCGATGATGTGTTTGTCTTGAATTTGCCTGATGATGTTGAGATTATAGAGCCGTTTAAATAATTTAGGGCACAGGTTTAATGTTTCCTGCTTTCAAATATATGGAATTTTGTCTTCAACTCCAGCATCAGCAAAAGCCTTCAGGCGCAGTGTACAGCTTTGGCATTTGCCGCATGCCATGTCATTCCTTTCGTAACATGACCATGTGAGGTTGAGGGGGGCGGTAAGCTCAATTCCTTTTTTAACAATCTCAGATTTATTCATATTTAATAGGGGGGTAACCACCTTTATGTTAGTTGAAGGTTTTGTCCCAACTTCAACAAGCCTGTTATATGCATCATAATATTCTGCCCTGCAATCCGGGTAGTCGGGGTAATCCTGCTGAACGGCTCCTATATAGACCTTTTCTGCCTTGATGACCTCGGCCCAGGAGACAGCAATTGATAATAGATGCGTATTCCTGAATGGTACATAAGACATTGGAATTTGTCTGTTTGTGCTCTCTTTGTCTACGGGAATGTCCGGATCGGTAAGACTGGATCCGCCGATTTTGCTTAAATATTCAATCTTCGTTGAGAGAATCCTTGCCTCCGGAACCTTGTAATAATTTGCAATTGCTCTGAATGAATTATACTCTCGCGATTGAGTACGCTGGGAATATCCTACATGAAGCAGGGCGACAGTGTGCTTGCTATTAGCAATAGCTGTAGTCACACAGCTGTCAAGACCCCCGCTTATGAGAACTATAGCCAATCCCTTATTATCTGATGAATTTGTCTCTTCCATTTTTGCCATTAATCCTTACACACCCCTGGCCTTATCCGGCCATATATACTTTTGAAGTTGAATCTGCAAACGTACATCAAGATTGTCCTTTAAAATCCATCCGGCAAGTGTTTTCGGTTTCAACTTCCCGTGAGCAACGCCAACTAATATCTGCGCCCTGTCCATTAATTTATACTTTCTGCTAATTCGCTTAGCCCATTCATAGTCCTTTTTAGAAGATATTATGAATTTAACCTCGTCCCTGGCCTTTAGTCTCTCAATATTTTGCCAGTCCATTTCCTTGTCCATTCCGCTGTCAGGGCATTTTATATCCATTATTCTGATTACAGACTTCGGCAGCATATCTATGTCAATGCTTCCTCCTGTCTCTACGAAAATCTTATAATGGTTCCCTTTCAGTAGATTTATCAATTTAGTGATACTGTTCTGCAGAAGGGGTTCGCCACCTGTGATACAGACATTTTTGCAGCCATACACCTTTATTGCTTTTAGTATTTCGCTAACCGACATCTTAGTCCCCTCGTCATAGGCATAAGTTGTGTCACAATACGAACACCTCAGATTACATCCTGTCAGCCTGACAAAGACGCATGGGATCCCTGCATAGGAGGATTCGCCCTGAATACTCTTAAATATCTCATTTACACGTAAAAGGGGGCTATTTCTACTCATATGTGCATATTGATAGCAAAACAGTGTAAATACGTGATTTAGTGCAGTATAGAGCAAAACAGGTAAAATCACGATATTTCACGAACATAACATAAGATATCTTATCAGACGTTTAGTGGATCCAAAGAAAAAGGCAGAAAACTCACAATAGATATCTTTCTGCCCGCAGTTTACGGCTTCTTTCTGAATACCAGAAAATAATGATATGGCATAAACCTGTGTCTTTCTATTAAATCAAATCCGATTCTCTCCACCTCATTTATGACTGTCTCTTTGGAAACTCTCAAATCCAATGGAGGCCCGAACGGCGATTTCTTTTCAGGGTCCCAGTCAATGATGGCCAATCTGCCGTTGTATTTGAGGTCTTTCCTGATATTTTCCAGCATTAAGATAGGTTTTTCTAATTCGTGATATGTGTTTGTAAGGAAGACAAGGTTAAAAAAATCATCCAGAAGTGAGGGGTCTTCAACCTTTCCAAAGACAACTCTGATATTATTCAGCCCCAGTTTTTCTACCTTTTTTGAGATGAAGTTGACCATCTCTATTTGAATCTCTTCGGCAAAGACCATACCTTTGTCCCCTACCCTAGAAGCTAATGGAATAGTGAAGTATCCTGATCCCGCCCCTATATCAGCAATCATATCACCGTGACTTATCCGAAGTCTGTCCATAATTTCTCTTGTATCCTGCCAATCCCGGGGTTCCTCAAGCAGGAATATCTTATCAGGCGGGAAAAGGGGTGCGTGATGCCTCTCAAAGGCTGAAGCCGATATACAAAAGAGTGGCGGGAATGTAGTAATAAGTATAAGCAGGGTATATTGACATAGGCATTCCGTCATAGATTTTACCTTCAAACCTGTTGCCCCCCTATCATACTCTGTATCAATCTGATGATTATCTTTTAGTCGGCTTCTTTTTAGCCCGCACGACTATCGGCCTTTTGCCTTTACCTTCCTTCTTGAATATATGTAGAATTATCTCTGCATCTTCAAAAGGAACTGTTATAAACGAGAATTTGTCAAATATTTTGACATCGACTATTTTACTCTCTTCGATATTGGTTTTGTGCTTAATCATAGTTACCAGTTTTTTACGCGTCATAGCATCTGATTTGCCTAGTGCCACAAACAGCCTTGCTGTTCCAGTCTTATCAACAGATATATCTTTAATTTCACTGTAACCTTTTCCGCTCAGTTCATCCTGGTATGAATGTTTAAGAAGAGCAGCTATGATATTTTCCGGCTCTTGATCCTCCAAAAGCTCCTGCGCCATATTGATGTAATCACCATTTATATCTGATTTAATAATATTCTTAAGTTGAGTCTTTATCCGTTTCTTCTTGGAATCTATGATGTCTTTGACTTTAGGTATTTTTTCCTTTCTAATCTTAGCCTTGGTTATTCTCTGTATAAACAGAAGACTTCTGTATTCTTCTGGTGTAACAAACGTTATGGCGGTGCCTTCCTTCCCAGCCCTTCCGGTCCTTCCTATTCTGTGTACGTAATATTCAGGGTCCTGCGGCAGAGAATAATTAATTACGTGCGTCAGATCAATGATGTCAATACCTCTCGCAGCAACATCTGTGGCCACGAGGACATTGGTTCTCTTTCTCTTAAATTTATTAAGGATCGTTTCTCTCTGATACTGCGATATATCACCATGCAGTGCATCTGCATCATACCCTCTGTCGACAAGGCGCCTGCCTATCTTGTCTACGTCAACCTTTGTCCTGCAGAAAACAAGGCCATAGAATTCATGTTCGATATCTATAATTCTGCATAATGCGTCAAACTTGTCTGAAGTAGAAACCTCAAAATATATCTGGTCAGTCAGGTTTGCAGTTAACTGTGCTTTTTTTATTGCTACAAATTCATATTCGCCCATATACTTTTTAGCTATTCTCAATATTTCCTTAGGCATTGTGGCAGAAAACAGCATAGTTCTCTTCTTTTGATTGGTAGCATTTAAAATAAGTTCCACATCTTCGAGAAAACCCATATTCAGCATTTCATCCGCTTCGTCCAGCACTAAATATGATATATCCTTTAGATTCATACTTTTCCTTTTAATATGATCTATCACACGTCCGGGAGTACCTACTACTATATCAACTATTTTCTTTAAACTTCTGAACTGTAGATCTATAGACTGGCCTCCATATATAGGCACTATATGTAATTTCTTGTTTCCTTTCAGAGAGTTTAATTCGTCTGAAATCTGGATGGCCAACTCTCTTGTTGGGGCAAGAATAAGAACCTGAGTCTTTTTTGTCTTCTCCTTTATCCGTTCAATAATTGGCAGTCCAAACGCGGCTGTCTTTCCTGTACCGGTTTGTGCCTGGCCAATCAGGTCGCTTTTACCTTTTAACAGGATTGGGATAGTCTTCTGCTGAATCGGAGTAGGTTCTTCAAATCCCCTTCTCTTCAGCGCCAATAATGCATTTTCTGATAATCCCAGCTCTTTAAATTTCTGTAATTTTTCCATATTCACACTATAAAGGTACTATCTAATTTAATAAACATAATATACTATAAATTGTTTAAGAATAGCTATTTTATTTTCCTGACGATGATTACGGACAGATACCCCTTGCCGCTTCCTTTAAGTGATCTGAGGTCTCTAGTAATATATTCATTGTCGAATCCAACGTAAGAAGCAAACAGTGAATTGTCAATGAGTTTCATCTCTACCAGAAGACCAATTACCTCGTCCAGCTTCTTTGCCACTTTCATCAGGACTACAGTATCAAAGCTGTTAAGTACCGGGCGCAATTCGTTGATATCATTCGATACGGGTATTATGGCCAGTTTTTCGTCATGTTCAATTATGGGAAAATTAGCCAGACTCGTAGCTGCATTGTAAGACGTAATGCCGGGAATCGTGTGGATGTTTTCTGAGGGGATAATTTCGGAGAGCTGCTGTAAAAGATAACAATATGTACTGAATGTTAACGGGTCACCAATGGTAAGATAAGCTACACTGTTTCCGGATTTTATTTCGTCCTTTATCTCATTTGCAGACTTTCTCCATGCTGCTTCAAGTTTAGTCTTATCCTTGACCATGGGATAAATCTGCTCAATAATACGTTTTCCTGCTGTGATATCCTTGACTATGTCTAACGCCAGACTTGATTTCTTTGAATCTGCTCTTGGTGCAAAGATACAATCTACAGACTTTATAATACGAACTGCCTTTAATGTAATTAATTCACTATCTCCGGGGCCTACACCTACACCATAAAATTCTCCTGCTTCACTATTCTTATTCACTCGATTCATCATCCAAGATTATAATCACGTTTAAACCTTTTACCTGTACCTTCAGCAGAGAAGTTACATCAAATTCACGAATTCTCTCATTGTCCAATGAAAGATTTTCACAGACGTATACCTTTCTCTCTTTTAAACCTTCATCTAATAATTTCCTGGCAATAAGCTTCACATTATTTGAATTGTCTGTTAATACTGCAACCTTTTCATGCTCTCTAACTCTTCTGATGAGTTCAGCAAGCCTGCCTGTCCGTCCATGCAAGCTCATGAAACAAGCATCATTCCAGGTCCTGCCAATCCTGGCAAAAGCCAGCTGAACTGAACTGATACCGGGCACAACTACACAGTTTTCTATTCCTGCCTTTTCAACTATAAGTTTAGCATAACTGAAGAAACCGGGATCGCCGCTTACAAGGACTACTACACTTTTATTATTGCTCAGAGAAATGATTCGAGTGATAAGCTGTTTGTAATTTCTGTTGAGAGTATACTTAACAGCCTCTGTGTCTGCGAATAATGACAATAGTCTCCTGCTCCCGACCAGAACATCAGCATCTTTTATGTATTGCGAGGCCTGGCCGGTCATAAACTTCTTTGAGCCCGGACCACAGCCTACTATTATAATTTTGTTTACAAGCTTTTTTGCCAATCCTTAAAACCCTTAGAAACCCCAATAATGTTTTTCCTCATATCAAACAATATTGTCCCGATATTTGCTTTAGATGAAATGTGCCGATCAGCCGCTGATTGAACATCATCAGCTATACGATCAAATACCTGCATATCATTATGTTCCTTAATAATCTCTACCATTCCTTCTACTGTAGAGGAATCGTTAAGGTCGTTGATAAGTGCAGAACTTATTTTTTCTCTCTTGAATATTTTGATCAGGATATCATTTGCCGGTTTTGACTTTGAGCTGTGAGTATTAAAGTCACCACGAATCAGCTTTGCCAGTTTACCCGGGTGTCCCCCTATTATTACATTCCTGAATCCGCGCTTGACTGCCTCATCAAGCATAAAGCCAACAAAATTACTCATCTGGATTACCTGATATTTAGAAATATTGAAATGCTTGAGGAATCCAGTTTCTCCAATACTTCCCGGAACAAGAACAATTGAATCATGGTCTGCCGCCTTTGCAACATCCAAACCACACAAAAGCGAAACCTTGAATGAATCCAGAGACATTGGCCTGACAATACCGGTAGTTCCTATAATAGAAATACCATCAACTATACCTAATCGTCCGTTAAATGTCTTTTTTGCCAGCTTTTTACCTTCAGGTACGGTCACAGAAACATCTATCCCACCATGTTTATCAAGAACCTCTTTTAGAGAATCCTTGATCATAGATCGTGGTACAGGGTTTATAGCCGGTTCACCCTGAGGAATTTGGAGTCCCGATTTTGTAACCATACCAACACCATCACCTCCCATGAACCTTATCCCATTTACATCTGATCTTTTGATCCTGACATAGACTTCACAACCATTTGTGACATCAGGATCGTCTCCGGCGTATTTACGAACAGCACATTCGGCAAAATCGTTACCAACTCTGCGATGAATAAGGCTTAATTTTAGTGTAACATCTGCCGGTGTTATCAAGTCTACGGTATCAGGTATTGCTCCCTGAAGCAGTCCAAATGCAGCCCCCTTCGCTGCACCAGCCGCACAGCTTCCGGTAGTATATCCGTGATTATGTTTCATCATATCTTAATTCTATGTTCCCTTTGCTTCTTTGGTAATATTTATTAAGGCATTTACAATTGCGACTGCAACTGCACTTCCGCCCTTTCTACCGATGTTGACTATGTAAGGAATCTTAATGTCTTTCTTATTATCAAGGAATGTCATTAAAGCCTCTTTTGATTCAGCAGCCTTTACAAAGCCAACAGGTACTGCAATTACAAGAGCAGGTACTACCCCCTCTCTCCTGATAAGGTCAATGATTGAAAAGACTGCTGTTGGGGCATTTCCTATCGCGACGATACCTCCTGATATGTCGGACAGGGACTCTTGCATGGACGTAATAGCGCGGGTTTTATTAGTCTCTTTTGCTTTTTGAGCAACAGCTTCGTCTGCAATCCTGCAGATTATCTTTCCTCCGAATCTACTTATTACCTTTGCACTAATTCCCGCCTTGACCATATTTACATCAGTAACTATAGATTTACCATTAGAAATAGCATTAACTGCAGCTTCTACAGCCATAGGATTAATTATGAGATTGTCTGCAAAGTCAGTATCGCCTGTTGCGTGAATGACCCTTCTTACTATCGGCCTGGAAGATTCCGGTATTTTGTCGAAGTCGACAAGATTGTCGATAATATCAAAGCTTTCATTGATTATTTCCTGTGGGCTTTCTGAATAGTCCTTAGCTTGGTTTTCTGTGTTCATGCGGGTATGGTAACAACTTAATTTGTATACTAGGCGTGGTTTATTGCCTCTTCTATTCTCTCTCCTGTTATCTGGGCAATGCGTTCGTCAGCACCAATGTTTTTTGCGTAGCAGAATTCTACTTCAGGAAATTTCTTCTGTTCCCTCTCTATTTCCTCGGGAATGTCCTTCAAAACATGATTTCCGCTGAACAATAAAAGCGGCATTACCACCACCCTCTTTGCTCCTTTTGCAATTATGTCTTCAACTGCCTCGGTAAGCCCGGGTTTTGCCAGTTGCAGGAAGCATGCTTCAACCATGTCCCATTTCCCCATTGCACGCAGCATTTCTACTATTTTAAACAAACCCTCATTACCGCTTCTGACCTTACTTCCATGCGCAAGCACAACTACGCCTGTTTTAATACTCATTTTCCGGTTATGTCCTTTCTGCTACCAGTTTACTTCCTGACGTCTTTGTCATAGCTGATAATATATTCTCAGCAAGTTCTGGATTGCTGCTGAAATGTATGTGAGTATAAGATGCTAAAACATTTTTCCTGCAAATACCGTCAGCCTTGGATTGTTTCCCATTACTTTTTCGTGTCTTATAAGCTAAGACAGTATCATCAGGCACATCCAGTAATTTCGACCAATGGAATTCGTGTGCACGGAATGTATCCCCCCTTTTGCAGATCACGTTGTCACATGTTGACTCAGCAATGATATATCCCAACCCTTGCCTCTTGTTTTCCATTCTGGATGAACCACTAAGCACTCCACACATCTTAAACGATCTGCCATCACAGTCAATTAATTTTTCCAGCAGGTACATCATTCCGCCACATTCACCATATATAATAGTTCCATTATTGTGTGCATCCAATATAGATTCTCGCATGGTTTTATTTTCCATAAGCTTTTCTGCGTTTAATTCAGGAAACCCTCCGCCAAGAAATATACCATCTACGCCATTCGGGATACATCTATCATGAAGAGGACTGAAGTATTTTATCTTAGCCCCCAATGCTTCAAATAATTCAATATCATCCTGATAATAAAAACAGAAAGCATTGTCTCTTGCAATTGCCAGGCTTACGTGCAATGTACTACTTCTGTCACGAAAGATAGATTTGTCGTAATCAGGAAATGCGTCTGTCGAACGTGCTGTCTTGAGTAGCCCATCAATATCTATGGTTTTCAGTACCATTTCTCCTAATCTTTCATAAAGGTCAGAATGGCCGATGTTTTCCTCTGAAGGAACAAGGCCAAGATGCCTTTCGGGAATTGTTATTTCTTGATCTTTCTTCAAATACCCAAGAACAGGCACTGAGCAGGTCTCTTCTATAGACCTCTTAATACAATCATAATGGCTGTTACTTGCAACATTGTTTACAATAACGCCAGAAAGATTTATGTCTTTGTCAAACTCCTTATAACCCATTACAACAGCACCAGCACTTTGTGCAATGCCCTTCGCACTCACTACCAGGATGACCGGGGTTGACAAGAACCTTGCCAGGTGAGCACTGCTGCCATTTCCTGTAGAATCGATACTACCATCGTACAGACCCATTACCCCCTCGATGACTGATATGTCTGCATTAATAGCCGAACGTTCAAACAGCTCTCGGCAAACACTATCACTCATCATCCATGTATCCAGATTCCGGGATGCTTTTCCTGTAACAAATTTATGATGCGAAGGGTCTATGTAATCAGGGCCGGTCTTAAACCCCTGTACATTAATCCCCTTACTGACCAGGGCGGACATAATACCCAAAGTAACCGTAGTTTTGCCCACGCCACTATTTGTTCCGGCAATCATAATTCGTGGTAAGTTACTCAAGAAAATTGCTCCTGTTCAGTTATTAGAAATTAAACTTATAAAATGTCTTTGTAGTAAATAGTTCATTAATTCTTTGCGTAAGCCAGCCTCCATTCATGGACAAGTAATCGCCAATCAGCATAAAGGTGATGCCAGAGACAACTAAAATAATTGCGGATACCATAACAATCCTTGTAGTAATACAGATATCGTCAAGGTCAATGTTATTTATGGGATCACCTATAAAGGGCTTGTCAGAAGGTATACCGTTATAGACACTTGGCCCGCCAAGGCTTATTCGTAATGCACCTGCAATGGCCGCCTCTGGAATACCACTGTTTGGGCTGGGGTGCTTTTGCCCGTCCCTATTAACTATTTTTATAGAATTTGAGAAATCTGCACCGCATATAAATGAAGATATAGGTATGATTATAGCCGCAATCCTTGCAGGTATAAAATTAGCGATATCATCAAGTTTGGCTGATGCCCATCCGAAATTGTTATATTTTTCGTTCTTGTATCCGACCATAGAGTCCAGTGTATTGACAGCCTTGTATGCCATTGCAAGCGCAGGGCCACCTATAAAGGCATAAAACAGTGGTGCAATTATCCCGTCAACACTGCTTTCCGCCGAGGTTTCAATACAGCCCGTTACAACCTGTTTCTCACTCAGATTGTGCGTGTCCCTTCCTACAATCCTGGAGAGATTGCCGCGTGCCTTAGGCAAGTCACCGGATTTGAGCGCCTTCAATACACCCCCCGTTTCTTTTAAAAGATCACGAATAGAGAGTGAGTAGAAGATAGTAATTATACTGGCAGCAATTCCCCAAACAGTTCCTAAGCCGTAAAAGAAGCTTATTATCTTAAAAGTTAATAAATAAGATCCCAATACTATAATACCTGTGAGAAATATGCCTGCCTTGCGTTCAGAAACAAACACTTTCCTCAGTATAACCTCGAGATATTCTATACACTTCCCTATCACTCTTATTGGATGTGGAAGCCATCTGGGATCCCCGATC
Organism: uncultured Candidatus Scalindua sp.; assembly: GCA_964584595.1. Classification (GTDB taxonomy): domain Bacteria; phylum Planctomycetota; class Brocadiia; order Brocadiales; family Scalinduaceae; genus Scalindua. The sequence goes on from CAZPAM010000011.1 coordinate 45,303, forward strand.
AGGATATCGAGAACAAAGGCAATTGCAATTTGTACAGTCAAATAATCGTCCATGTATATATCTTCTTAATGCTTTAATTCTCCAACCAGTTCATTAATCAAATCCATATTAATATGTTTCTTAAACAGATCCGCAAGCTTATCATATTGCCTTTCTTTGTCTACCTTACTCAGATCTTCGAGTTGAATGGGTGAAAGCCCTTTTTTTCTTCTGAGACAATTGATGAGTTCCAACCTGAATTCATCGTTGTCAAAAATACCGTGTACGTATGTACCGATCACGTTCCCATCATCAGAGATTGCCCCGTCGTCCATGCACACCTCCTTATCAGATCTCTCTATGATTTTCAGAAATGGTAATGTTCCGTTATGAAGTTCTGTTTCTCCCATATGAATTTCATAACCACTTATATCGCTTCTTGTATTGAAATTATTCTGGTCAGATCGATTGCTCTGGTTACTATGCAACCTGGCCTTGATCTGGTAGGTATTCTTTTTCTGCATAAAAATAGTCTTTGCATCGATAAGACCCAGACCCCCTATTTGAGTAACCATAGATTCTGCATTTTCCGAATCCCTGATTTCCTTGCCAAGCATCTGATACCCACCGCAGATCCCGATAACCATAGTCCCATTCTTTGCAAGATTTTTAATCGAATCTGCAATACCATTCTCTGTGATAAACTTCAAGTCACCTATAGTATTTTTGGAACCCGGTATTATAACCAAATCCGGATTACCTATTGACTGCGCATTGTCAACAAATCTTACGCAGACATCTTTTTCTCTTTTAAGTATATCAAAATCAGTAAAATTGGAGATTCTGGGTAATCTTATAACTACAATATCAATTTGAGATTCAGATGGTTTATAGTTTTTGTTATTTAGCTTTCTGTCACTGTTATCAAGACAGACCGAATCTTCATTATCTATATTTATATCTGTGAAATATGGAAGGACACCTAAAACAGGTTTACCAATCCTTTTCTCCAACATTTCAATTCCAGGTTCCAGTATTCCCATATCACCTCTGAATTTGTTTATGATTATACCGCAGACACGTTCTCTTTCATCACTGTTTAGAAGTTCCAGCGTGCCGACTATCCATGCAAATGAGCCTCCCCTTTCTATGTCTGTTACGAGTATTACGGGTGCATCGGCAATTTCAGCGATCTTCATATTGACAATATCATCATCCTTGATATTAACCTCGGCCGGACTTCCAGCACCTTCAATAACGATAATGTCATATTGCTCGCTCAGTGCTGAATATGCATCCTTCGCAATATCAAGCATTTTGTCCTTGTTCTCATAATACTCATTAGCCGTCATATGTCCAATCGGCTTCCCCATAGTTATAATCTGTGACCCATTATTGCCGGTAGGTTTCAGCAAAATTGGATTCATCTCAACTGCAGGATGTAGACCGGCAGCTTCCGCCTGTGCTACCTGCGCCCTGCCCATCTCACCACCCCCTACCGTTACATAAGAGTTGTTAGACATATTTTGCGCCTTGAACGGTGTGACTCTCATGCCTCCTTGTTGGAAAATACGGCATAGTGCACAGACCAGAATGCTCTTACCGACATCTGAACCCGTTCCCTGTACCATTATGGCCTTTGCTTTCAAATTGAGACTCCTTTAATATAAATAAAACGTATATTACAAATATATACGACTGGCGGTCAGTGGGAACGGAGCTAAAACTCAGCCGATTTAGGTGTACGGGGAAAGGGGATTACATCGCGAATATTGTCCATACCTGTAACAAACTGTACCAGCCGTTCAAAGCCAAGACCGAAGCCGGCATGCGGTACTGAACCGAATTTCCTAAGATCCCGGTACCACCAGTATGGTTCCAGTCCCATTCCCTGGTCCTTAATACGTGCATCAAGCTTCTGCAGATCATCTTCCCTCTGCGACCCACCGATTATTTCACCGATCTTGGGCACGAGTACGTCCATGGCCGCAACTGTTTTACCGTCATCATTCTGCTTCATGTAAAAAGCCTTTATTTCCAGTGGATAATCAGTGACGATTACCGGTTTCTTAAATTCCTTTTCGGTCAGGAAACGTTCGTGTTCAGTCTGCAGATCGTTACCCCAGTTCGTCTCAAATTCAAACTTTTCTCCTGACTTATTTAATATGTCTATAGCATCTGTGTAACTAAGACGAACAAACTCACTATCTTTGACATGGATGAGAGTTTCTAGAATAGTTTTATCAATATGTTTGTTAAAGAATTCCATGTCCTCAACACACCCATCAAGTACTATGGTAATCAGATACTTGATATAATCCTCAGCCAGATCGGCATCATCATCAAGGTCAGCGAAAGCCATCTCAGGTTCGATCATCCAGAACTCTGACAGATGACGTGAGGTATTTGAATTCTCCGCGCGAAATGTAGGTCCAAAGTTATAGACATTTCCCAGGCTGCAGGCATAGCACTCTATCGACAGCTGTCCGCTTACAGTTAAGAAAGATTCTTTTCCGAAAAAATCCTGTCCGTAATCAACATCACCTTCATTTATGGGTACAGCAGTATGGTCAAGGGTGGTTACCCTGAACATCTCTCCTGCTCCCTCGCAATCGCTGGCAGTTATAATTGGAGTATTAATATAAAAAAACCCTCTCTCTTGAAAGAAATCATGAGTGGCTTTGGCCAATTTATTACGGACGCGGGTAACTGCCCCGAACGTGTTTGTCCTGACTCTTAAGTGGGCAATCTCTCTCAGGCGTTCAAAGGAAACCCGCTGTTTGCCGATCACATATTCTTCCGGATCACAATGTCCGTAAACCTTCACATTAACGGCCTTTATCTCAACTTTTTGCCCGCCACCCTGTGATTCTACCAGGATCCCTTTTACAGCAATTGAGCTCCCGGGGTGAAGTTTCACAATCTCTTTTTGATAGTTATCCAGTTCTCCGTCGACAACTATCTGCAGATTGCTAAAGCAGCTACCGTCATTTACTGCAATGAAAGAGAACCCCCCTTTTGAGTCACGTCTTGTCCTAACCCAGCCCTTAACCAGTACCTCCTTGTCAATATCCTTGCTGCTAAGCACATCTACAATATAGGATCTCTTCAATACCATCTCCTTAACATAAATCATTTACAAACACAGAAGGCTATTTATCCAGTAATATATTCCTGTACGACTTCCTTCTGATCTGATCCTTCAGTAACTATATCATTCATTATTAAATTCAAAGAGTTTAGGAGTTTTTGATTTTCCTCTCTGGTTCTGACGGCAACACGAAAATACTTATCATTTAGACCAGTAAAATTTGAACAATCCCTGATGATAATATTGTCCTTGATCAAAAGATCTTGAATCCCTGATGATGTTATTTCAGCATTATGAATCTTTACCAATATAAAATTGACTGATGGCTGAAGTGGCCGTATGCCCTTTATGTCAGCAAGACCATCATACATGAAACCCTTTTCCCTGGATACATATTGCCGTGTATTGACAGCATACTCAACATCGTTAATGGCTACATGGCCTGCAATCTGTGCAAATGTGTTAACGGTCCACGGTTCTTTAAATTGCATTAATTTATTAACGTTAGATTCCTTTGCAACAAGATACCCAAGCCTCAGTCCCGGGAAACCATAAAATTTTGTCAGCGATCTGACAACTATTAGATTGTCAATTAAGGGAGCCTCTTTTATAACGCTATATTTTTCGCCATCATCAACAAAATCCA
>CAZPAM010000012.1:0-1320 GCA_964584595.1 uncultured Candidatus Scalindua sp.
GCGTTTGCATGGCATGCAAAAGGTCAGGGGTTCGAATCCCCTATCCTCCACCATACTAAGACTTATTTTCAACGTCGTGTAATTAGTAGTTATCTGTTGTTTAGCGAAGTTCTTAATACTGCAAGCTCACTCATTTCGTCTGGTATGTTTCCTCATGATCCAGATTCAACTCCTTTTCCTCTTTCTGTTCTCCAGAGCGAGATTCCATATTTACAGCTCTTTCTGCACAATCACACAACTCGCCAGTACTTGCACAGTGAGAACAAGGACATTCATCATACAATGCTGGACATATACATGCGTATTTTTCCGGGTTTTTCTTAAAGGTCTTTTTACACTTTTTTGAGCAAAAGTAATATTTATGCCCATTCATTTTATACTTTTTAGCCTTGTTCTTTTCAATTAGATTTTCGCAGACACGATCTGTTACCATTGCGACGCGACTTGCTAGTGCAAGGCTCTTTGTATAAGTAATTGATAGGCCAAGTGAAAAAATAAGCCCAAGTATTAATATTTTTTTCATTCTTGATCTCCAAAATTGAAATACTAAAGTTTATAATAACTGACTAATTACCAGAATCAAGGGGAAATTTAAACATCAGGATACAAGAATATTACAGACAAGATGTGGTTTGGGGAATAGCTCCTGACATGCGATTAAGCGGAATAGGCCTTAGATATGCATAAAAAAAGGCTCCTTTGAAGCGCCGTGCAGTATTCTTCAACCTACCAATTTATTTTATTGATATGTGATTAGGTTGTGAAGCTATACTGCCTACGAACGATCAAGAGCCTTTTTTTTTAAGACTTTAATTGTTCTTCCGGTTTAAGCAATCTTAAACCAGCTAACTCATAAAATCTTTATGCTTTTATTATCGTCAAATACAGGGACGACTTTAGCTAAAAAATAACTTTTTTCTGGTTATATGTGATCGCAAGGCATATGCCATTTGTATTGTGTAATTTGATAAAATATAGTTTTTAGCAGCTAATGCTTCGCAAGTCCTGTTAATTCAACGCTGCAGTTAAGTTGGGGTCACATATGTACATGCTATTCGATAGAGAGGTTCTGGTGCGTTAACAGTGTGGGTAACAGGTGGTTGTCTAACTATTCAACAATTTAGTCAAAATAACAACAAAAACAATTATACATTGACAGCCAATAATATAATTATTTCCCTTGCTTTGAAATATGATATTTGATATAAATCCACTTTTGAGCAGTGAGGTTGAATTTGTATTATAGTATTATGAGTTAAAGTGTAATATTATGGCTACAAGGTAACAACCTTGTAGCTTTTTTTTATATTATATTTTTGT
>CAZPAM010000012.1:1335-44258 GCA_964584595.1 uncultured Candidatus Scalindua sp.
GGAGGTGAGAGAGTAGTATGCCAACAGGAACAGTCAAATGGTTTAATGACAAAAAGGGATTTGGTTTTATTTCCATTGAGGGTGGAGAGGACATTTTTGTACACCACACTGCTATTCAGAGTGAAGGTTTCAGAACCCTTGAGGAAGGCGACAACGTTGAGTTTGAAATTGTACAAGGCGATAAAGGTAACAAAGCTGAGAATGTCAAAAGAGTATAAAGCTTTTAAAGCGTTACCATATATTTTGAATCTAAAACCCCAATATTCTAAAAAGGATATTGGGGTTTTTTTTGTAGAATCATCAAGTGCGGCCTAACTTACTCTATTAAACTCACATTTTTAATAAATATAGGTTCTTTTGGTACATCCTGGAAGCCGTTAAAATTACCGGTTTTTACTCTTGCAATTGAATCTACCACATCCATCCCCTTGGTAACTTCTCCAAACACGGCATAACCAAAACCTCTTGCGGTTTTGTCTGTGTGATTAAGAAAATCATTATCTTTTACATTTATAAAGAACTGGGCAGTGGCACTGTCGACAATATTGGTTCGCGCCATGGCTATAGTACCTCTATTGTTGCCTAGCCCTCTCCTGGCTTCGTTTTTAATGGGAGGTTTAACGTCTTTTTGTCTCATTTCGGAATCCATACCACCTCCCTGAATCATAAAATCCTTTATAACTCTATGGAAAATCAGGTTATTAAAAAAACCCTCGGATGCATATGACAAAAAGTTCTTTACCGTTCTTGGGGCCTCCTTTTCGAATAATTCAATCGTTATGTCACCCTTTGATGTCTCCATTAATACTTTTGGATTGGCGTATGCAGAATTCAGTTGTAAGCAGACAAGGCTGAACAGAATGAAAACAACTATGGTGGTTACTCTCTTACTGGTGCACTGTGCAATCATGGAATTTTCTCCCTAAAATTATTCAATTTAAATTTAAATCATTTAATCATAGTCTTGTAAATAATTCAACGTTTATCTTCTATCTGCAAAAACCACAGATTAAGAGGAAGAGCAGATGTTAAATTCCAAATTGATTTCACTGGAAATACTGGTATGATAACAAGTCATGACATTTAGGTTGCCAGCTTATTATATCTTGACTCAAAATTATCCAATGTTCAATCCCATCAGCCTGGAAATATTCAATAACCTGTTTTCTGCAATATGCGAGGAAATGGGTGTCGTATTAGGTAAATCATCATTTTCCACAAATATAAAAGAGAGAAGGGATTTTTCGTGTGCATTGTTTGATGGCAGGGGTGAAATGGTTGCCCAGGCTGAACACCTCCCGGTGCATCTGGCATCTATGTCACTATCAGTAAAAGAGGCAATAAAGGCGTCGGAGATGAGAGATGGTGATACCGTGATATTGAATGATCCATTTCAGGGAGGAACTCATCTTCCGGATATTACTGTGGTGACACCTTTCTTTTACAAGAGCAGGAAGATGCCTGTTTTCTACGTTGCAAATAGAGCTCACCATTCAGACGTAGGGGGAATGTCACCGGGTTCTATGAGCAACAATGCGACAGAGATATATCAGGAGGGAGTTCGTATTCCGCCGGTAAGAATAGTACAGGCAGGTATCATAAATAAAGATGTTATGAGTATAATAACGTCAAATGTAAGAACACCGGAGGAGCGTGAGTGGGATATAGTTGCTCAGATTTCTGCCAATACGGTCGGCAAGCAAAGATTATTGGAATTATGTGATAAGTATGGAAAAAGTGAGGTAATAAAATACTCGGCTGAACTTCAAGACTATTCAGACAGGATTATGAAGTCAGTAATCAGGAAAATACCTGATGGCAATTACTCATTTAGTGATTTCCTCGACGATGATGGTATTACAGAAAAGCCTGTAAGGATAAAGGTCGGTATAAACATAAAAGGCAGCAGAGTACGTGTTGACTTTTCAGGCAGCAGTAAGCAGGTTAAAGGTTGTGTGAATGCAGTCTATGCCGTTACCGTATCATGTGTATTTTATGTACTCCGATGTTTGATTAATTCCGATGTTCCGGCAAATTCGGGTTGTATGAGAGCTGTCAGTATAAATGCACCGGAGGGTTCAGTCGTTAATGCAACAATGCCGGCTGCCGTATCCGGTGGCAATGTTGAGACCTCTCAAAGAATCGTTGACGTAGTCTTTGGGGCGCTGTCTAAAGCCATTCCGGGTAAGATTCCTGCGGCGAGCAGTGGGACTATGAATAATGTTGCAATTGGAGGGTATGATAAGTCTAGAGAGCAGAGCTTTACATATTATGAGACGATTGCAGGCGGCATGGGTGCCCGGCCGGACCGTAACGGTCTTGATGCCACTCACACCCATATGACAAATACCCTGAATACCCCTGTTGAGACAATAGAGCATAACTATCCCTTCAGGATAAGGAGGTATCATATTCGTCCGCAATCAGGCGGTACGGGAAAGTTCAGGGGAGGGCACGGCATAATCAGAGATTTTGAATTCCTGAATGCTGCTTCTGTAAGTATACTTTCAGACAGAAGGAAACTTTCACCTTACGGTTTGAAGAGTGGCAAAAAAGGCCGGTTTGGCCAAAACACATTAATTTCAAAAGGAAAAAAATATAAACTGCCATCTAAGACTACTGTTAATGTCAAAAAGGGAGATGTCATAAGCATATGCACTCCGGGTGGCGGAGGGTATGGAAGGCGCTAACCAAAGTGTCTAAAGTGTCTACCTGCCCGCCAGTTTGTTAGGCGGGAAGTTATAATTACATGAATAATTCTCAGCCAAAAAAGATATTCATAGAAAAGGAAGTTGTTAATTCATCCGTTACAAAACAGATAATTAATAAACTGCCGGACGTGACAGTAGAGTACATTAATGATTACAGGAGCATCAGAATTGATGGAAACACAACTGATGATGTTTACACAGAAAGTAAAGAGTGCCTGGCAATAGCCAGAAAAAAGGGTGGGCTTGTTAAGGAGTTCAGGTGCAGAGACGGTATAATCGGGAATACTGAATATTTTATCAGCCATGGAAATAATTGCAATCTGGACTGTGAGTATTGTTTTCTTCAGAGTTACTTTGATAATGCCGTGCCCACGGTATTTATAAATCATGATGAAATCTTGACTGCAGTAAAGGATGTTTTGCTGGCCGCAGGTGATAAGAAAACAGTGTTTCATGCCGGTGAGCTGTGTGATGCGCTGGCCTTCGATGACCTTACCGGCCTGTCTCTCAAACTCATTCCTCTGTTTTCAGAATATCCAAATGCAAGACTGGAGCTCAGAACAAAGACCACTACTATAGAAAACCTGTTGACTATACCGGGAACAAATAACATTGTGATTTCATGGACATTCAGCCCTCAGCTGATTGTTGATGCTTATGAACACAAGACACCGTCACTGGAGGAACGTGTAAGGGCAGCAGGAAAGGTGCAAAGGGCAGGTTATAATGTCGGAATATGCCTGGATCCCATAATATTGTGTGAGGACTGGTTCAATAATTATAAATCCATGCTGGAGCTGATTTTTGATAGATTAGAAATTGCGAAGATCAAATTCGTAAGCCTTGGAGGCTTTAGATATCTTCCATCTCTGACGAGGGTAATAAGAGACAGAAACCCGGAGACAAATCTCTTGTCAGGTGAATTTGTACCGTGCGTTGATGGGAAGTACCGTTACTTCAGGCCGATAAGGGTTGAAGTATACAGAGAGATAGGGAAGGCGATCAGAGAGATAACAGGAGATGTTAAGATGTCGCTCTGCATGGAGACACCGGAGGTTTGGAATGGAGTAAAAGACGCTTTAAGATAGGATTCCTACACAAATATACAAAAGAGAGATAAAGAAATGAAAAACATTAGCGATTCAGACTTACAGATAATATTAGAATTGTCCGCAAATGTGGGGACAAATTATTTGATGTGGTACGGTATTCACGGGGACCTGACCACAAAGCAAATTCGTGATGAATATGATTGTTGTGATGAACTGCTGAAGGTATTAGACGATTATGATCCTGAAGGAGATAAAAACCTTGATTCAAAGCACATGGCAGTGATGGTGTATGAATACCTCAACAAGAAATATACAAAGAACCACGCGACACTCTATAGAATTGGATTCACGATAGCACAGCAGACTCTTGGGCTTGCAGCCAGGCTTTCCTCAGATCATGAAGAGGACTCTGGGAAGTCTATCAATGATCTTTTGCCTGAACACATGCAAAACATTAAGCAAAGGCTGAAAGAAATACTTCCGCCTGACATAACAAAGACGGTACTTAAGCTTGTTAGAAATAAAATAGAAGAGGCAGGGCTTGAAATAGATATTGGTGATTTGTTGGTTCAGGTATTTAATAAAGTTGCTTTCCCGGCAGAAGGAAGAAAGTTTACTGTTTCAATGGGAGAAGAGCAGAAAACATATCAAACTTTTACGGAAATGATCGGGGATCTTCTTAATAACAGCGTACAAAAATTTTCAAAAGAGTGTAAGTCTATAGATGACCTGAACAATAAAGGAAAGTTCATGGAGTCGATAGGAAGCATGGTTACCGGTTTCATGAAAGAAAATAAGCATGTTTTGCAGGTAAATGAAAGTTATTTCCTTGAAGAATTGAATAAAGGCCGGAAAGATGAAGAAGAACGTCCTCCTCTTGCCGTAGAGGAACTTGTAATGGGTGCGATCGGCGGAATGGCAGAGGGGTTTTGGCTTAATCATAAACAAAAGCATGATTCTATGAATTAACTGAATATAAGTTGACATGAGTAACTGATTTATTAGTATTATTTTGAAGGTATATATTTTCGCAATCTACTTGTAGCTTTTGTTGTGGATTAACACATTATTTGAGGAGGCGTATTTTGAGTGGGAAATCAGTAAGTAGTGCATATAAAAAATCATATTTAGTTCTATTCGCTGTATTTGTGTTAAGTATTTGCATTAACACCTCTAATACATTCGGGGCTGATCCTGAAGGGGTACACAAAGGTGAAGAGAGAAAAGATGGGGAATGTATAGAGGGTGATTGTACGAATGGTAAAGGGACTAAGGCCTTTCCTGACGGGACTAAATATGTAGGGGAATTCAAGAAGGGCCTGAGAGAGGGGCAGGGGACTTACACGTATTCGGACGGAGGCAATTATACGGGTGAATGGAAGGGCAATATGAGGCATGGTAACGGAACGGATACGTTTGCAAATGGTTTGAAATACGAAGGTGAATGGCAAAACGACAAGAGGCATGGACAGGGAACATTGTTCATACCTGACCTGGGTACCTATGCAGGCGAATGGGAAGAGGATAAAAAACACGGACAGGGAACTTTTACTTTAGTGGAGGGAGGCAAATACGAAGGTGAATGGGTAGACGGCGCGTGTGAGGGTCAGGGTACCCATACATTTTCTAACGGTGATAAATATGTCGGTGAATGGGAAGGTTTTGCGGCTACCGGCGGATGGTACTATTGGCCGGATGGGAATAAAACATGGTCTTACATGGACGCAAACCTGGAGTGGGTCCACAAGCATTCAAAACCATAGGCAGTTACAGATTTGATTTTATAACACGGAAAGAGAGACAAAGAATACGTGAAATTCAGTGAACTTGACATACCTTCAAGCATTCTCGGTGAACTTAAAAAGATGGGGTATGATGAAATGACACCTGTTCAGGAAGCGACGTATCCGATCATTTCTGCAGGACAAGATCTCTGTGCTCTGGCTGAGACCGGTTCGGGAAAGACGGCCGCCTGTGTGATCCCGCTTATTCTGAAGGTTGATACTGAGCTTAACGCTATTCAGGGGCTAGTGATTGTTCCAACGCGTGAATTGTGTATTCAGTATGTGGCTGAGATCCACAAGATAGCGGCAAAGACCAGGATCGTTCCTTTTGCGGTGTATGGCGGTTTTGATAAAGAGATAGAGATGGCTCAGCTTAAGCATGAAGTACATGTTCTGGTCGCGACTCCGGGCAGACTCCTTGATTATTTGTACGGAGGGGTAATCTCTTTCTCGCATGTAAAATGTGCTATTCTTGATGAGGCGGATGAGCTTTTAAAGGTAGGATTTCTCGAAGATATTGAATTTATCATGTCATGTATACTGCATAAGCATCAGACGCTCCTTTTCTCCGCTACGATGCCTGATGATATCAAAACACTTGCTCACGACTGTCTGCATGACCCACAGCATATTTCTCTTATTACAGAGAGAGCGGCGCCGGAAAGTATTGAGCATTATTTTGCTTATCTTCACCCAAAACATAAACAGACAGAGCTTATTAAGTATCTTAAGGAGGAAGAAGTTGAACAGGTACTGATTTTTTGTAATGCCCGCCACATGGTCGATAAGCTGTTTCTTGACATGCGGAAAGATTTTAAAGATGTTGAGTATATGCATGCGGGACTAAGCCAGGATAAACGTTCTGCGATCTTCAGACGGTTCAAACAAAGAAAGGTACGTTACCTTATTGCCAGTGATGTTGCCGGAAGAGGGTTGGATTTTTCACACGTCTCTCATGTGGTTAATTGGAATTATCCCAGAGGTCATGAGCAGTACACACATCGTACCGGGCGTACCGGGCGCATGGGGAAAAAGGGTAAGGCGTTGACCTTTGTAACTAAAAATGACGTTTCAAGTATTCGCGATCTTATTCACAAAAAAAAGATAACTCCACACTGGATCGGGGAAGATCCGCTTAAAGTAAACAGGGCACATCAAAAGCGAAACACCCACCATAAGGGAAAGAAGCCATTTCGCCGGCGTCCCGCCAGGGAAAAGGGAAGTCAGAAATAAAACAATCATCAAATCTGATAATCTATTACGTACTTTTCTTCCTTCTTATCTTTTTGTTTAAAGATGAGATAAGGTGAATCAAATGTTACAGTCGTATATGGCGGAACCGACCGAGTCAGCCATACATTTCCGCCTATTATCGAGCCTTTTTGGATAACGGTCTCACCTCCTAGGATCGTAGATCCTGCGTAAATGGTAACATCATCCTCGACTGTAGGGTGCCTCTTTTTCTTTGCTTTCCTGATTTGATCAACATTAGACAAGCTAAGGGCTCCAAGGGTTACATGCTGGTAGAACTTTATATTCCTGCCAAGTACAGACGTGCATCCGATTACCACACCGGTTCCATGGTCAATAAAGAATCCAGGCCCTATTTCTGCTCCGGGGTGAATGTCTATTCCTGTCTTCTCATGAATGAATTCACTCATCATTCTGGGTATGTAAGGTACCTTCTGTAATTCCAGAAAATGTGCTAAACGATAAACTAATATTGCCCGAACGGATGGATAGCTCAGCACCACCTCATAATAACTGGTTGCGGCAGGGTCTCCATCATATGCAGCCTTGATGTCAAGATTCATTACTTCTCTGATTTCAGGAATGTTTTCAAGTAAAATGTATGAAACTTCAACTGCCTGGTCCCAGCACTCTCCCTCTGAACGGGTACAGTCAATACCGTCCTTACATTCGTGCCTTAAACTCTTTTGTATTAAATCTGACAAACACTCTAGAGCGTTAGAGCATTGAGCCAGAAGATATCCCTCTAGATGGTTTTTGTCGCCGATTGCTTCCTCGTAAAAACCCGGGAACATGATTGTCGACAATAATTTTACCAGCTTCCCAACCTCCTTTTTAGATGGGAGGCAGGGTTCTTCCAGATGTTTAATGCCGCCGTGTTTTTCGTAAGAGCCTCTAATCGCGGTTGTAATATGGCTCAAACGTGACTCGTTTTCCTTGCTGTTTAAAGGATTATTCATTTTATTACTTTTCGACATCCTTGAATAGATCAGTTGATATATAGCGCTCTCCGGTGTCAGGTAATACTACCAGGACATTTTTGCCAGGCCCCGCATCTCTGGCAACCTGTAACGCTATATGCATATTTGCACCGGAAGAGATACCGCAGAAGATACCTTCATCTTTTGCAAGGCGCTTTGCCATGCTGAATGCTTCATCTGCAGAAGCCTGTTTCACTTCGTCAACCACATCATTATTATAGATACCGGGTACGAATCCTGCTCCGATTCCCTGGATTTTGTGAGGTCCCGGGTCACCTCCGGACAGGACAGGCGACTCTTTCGGTTCCACAGATATATTCTTTATACCATTAAAGTGTTTCTTTAATACCTCACCTGCTCCGCTTACAGTACCACCTGTCCCGACACCTACTACAAAATAGTGCAGGTCTTTCCCCTTGAAATCTTCAACTATTTCAGGGCCTGTTGTTTCGCGATGAACTTGCGGATTGGCCGGATTATCAAATTGCTGGGGTTGGAAATACCCCTTTTCATCAACAAGCTCTTGCGCCTTTGCAACGGCGCCTTTCATACCTTTTGGGCCTTCGGTCAATACAATCTCAGCCCCAAAATATCTGAGAAGGGCGCGCCTCTCAAGGCTCATAGTCTCCGGCATAGTAAATACGGTCTTGTATCCTTTGACGGTGGCTACCATTACCAGTGCAATCCCGGTATTACCGGATGTAGGCTCCACTATTGTGTCTCCCGGTTTCAGCAAACCTTTCTTCTCGGCATCCAGTATCATTGCCAGGCCGATACGGTCTTTTACACTGCCGGCCGGGTTAAACATTTCCAGCTTTGCATAAACATTTGCGCACTTCTCGTCAGGTATCCTGTTAATTTTTACAACGGGTGTTCTTCCGATGGTAGCTAGAATATCATCATAAATAGGCATTTCATTCTCCTCAAAAAATTGATTAACTGCTTATTAACAAAGATTACGTTTTTATGGGTTTGTCGGGTTTCCCCCGGTTGGTGTTGATGTTATTTTGCTTCGTTCAATGGATTGTAAAGCTAAATACTGCTCACCAAATTTATTCATATTTTGAAGCTCGGTATCAAATAGTCCAATGTGGCGTTCCTCATCCATGACAAGTTCTTCGAAAAGCTTTCTGGATGCAGAGTCAGCGTTTGCAGTGCATTCTATAGCCAGTTCATTGTATAGCTTTGTGCTATCCTCTTCCATTGATTTTGCCTCTGTCAGCATTTCTTTTACATCTCGAATTTTTTCTGTCTTGGTTGATGGCCTCATTTCTACATCACCTTTAAGAAATAGAATCCTTTCTGCAAGGCGTTCAACATGTAGCATTTCTTCTATCGCTGTTTTCTTGAAAAGATTGGCCAGCAGATCATACCCTTGATCACTACAATGAAAATGAAAATACATATACTGATTTACTCCACTTAATTCCTCCGCCACAGCTTTGTTCAGTGGTTCTATACTTTTTTCATACATGAATACCTCCTAAATCTTGAATATGAAAATTCAATGAAGAAGCCTGATATAGTCTTTGTTGGCTTTATAATTAATAACATATTCTATTCTTTATTTATTCCCTATCAACCTATTTATTTTAGAAAATATGAACGTGGCGTATCTGACCTTTAAGTAGATTTTATGTAACGTGTGTGAATAAAAAGAGTTGGAGACAGATTTATCCGGGCGGGTTTCCTCTTGCCTGTCGACTCTAACTTCTGTGTCTATCAGCGTCTAAATTAATCATCGGTTATTCATTTGTCATTCGTAAATCCTTTAGCCTTTAGCCTCTGCGTTCTTTGCGTTTTTGCGTGAGAAAGCGCTTTTTAGAAAAAAATATCAGTAGGACATCTTTTGGGGGTGCCGTTATGCATAATACTGTCTCAGTTTAAAAAGTGAGTTATTTGAAGGAGCTTGAGGTAATTAATAATTTTAGTTTTAAATCCCGTAGGAGGGGGAAAGGTTAGAGAGGTGAAAAGAAATGAAGATCAGGAAGAGTGTATTATCTTTTGTCGTAGTGTTGGCAATATCCCTGTTGAGCATGGTCTCTGTAAACAGCCTGCAGGCGGAAGTCTTTACTGCCACTGCATACTGTTCATGTAAGAAATGCTGTGACAAAGACCCGTCGAACAAGTGGTATGGCATTACGGCGTCAGGCAGAAAGGCGAGATGGGGGACTGTAGCTGTAGACAGGAGGCTTATAAAACTTGGCAGCAGGTTGAGGATTGAAGGATTCCCCAAAACAATATTCAGGGCCGATGATGTAGGCGGTACCATAAAGGGGAAACGCATTGACCTCTGGTTTCCCAGTCACAGGAAAGCATTGGAATTTGGAAGGAGGAAGCTGGCAGTCGAACTGGTAAGTGGTTTGTGATGACAGAGAACTTATAATAAAAACAGGTGCGCAAGCTTATTTAAGCACCTACTTTACGGGGAAGTTTTTCTAAAGTCAGATGCAAACTTGCGCACCTAAAAACTAACCGTTCTCTATCTATATTATATGACTATTATATGTGATTGGTACATTAAAATTAGTCATTTGTTATTCGTCAATCTTCTTGTCTCCTTTCAAATATCTTATCCGAACTTATCTTCTTTGAACTGAGCTTGAATCTCCTCCACCTCTTTTCGGCTATTGATTATAGCATCGACACAATCTCTATCCAGTTTTTCACCGGCCATCTTCTTAAGCATTGCAAACGCCTCGTCGTTGCTCCACGCTTTTTTATAACAACGGACGCTGGTCAAAGCGTCAAAAACATCAGCTACAGCAACGATACGTGCCTCTAATGGAATATGTGTCCCTTTCTTTCCTTCCGGGTAACCGGTACCGTTTATCGCTTCATGATGATACTCGGCAATATTACGTAATACACTGACGTAGTCAAAGTGTTCCAGGCCAAAATTGGTGATCATATCATCGATGATTTCACGGCCCTTGCGTGCATGTGAACGCATTGTTTCAGTCTCCTCACGGGTGAGTTTGCCGGGCTTCAGCAAAATGCTGTCAGGGATACCAACCTTACCGATATCATGCAGTGTCGAGAAGGAGAGGATGTGTTCAATATAGGCATCGTCCAGATTATATTCATCTGCCAGATATACAGCGATTAGCCTGGAATAATGGGACATGCGGTTAATATGACTGCCCGTCTCGGTATCACGTACGTGGGTAATGTGCTCTGTTGTCTTGACTACCGCAGTCAGTGCATGCACGGCTTCCATCTCGTTGATTACTAGAAGAGAAATCATATGGCCCACGATGTCCAATTCATGAAGTACCTCATCGGTAAAGACATCCGCCTTATGGGAATTGAAAAAGATAAAACCTGAGAACGTGCCATTATCAAAGAATGGCATGGTGTAACTGGCCGCATAACCCTCACGTCCAAGACGTCTAATATGCCCATATTCGTCATTCTCAAAAGTGACCATGTTATTGATTACGCGTGGACGCCCCTTATCGAGCACTTCCTTCAACGAAGGAAGCTCCTCCAGGTGTGCCTGACAATGTTCCCATTGGGTTGGATGATCACTGCTGTCTATATAAGACTTGAGTAAAGTGGTTGCCGGATCATAAATGGTAATAGCAATTCGCGCCAGGAATGGAAAAAACTGTTTGAGCGCTTCATGTGTACATACCAGTTTCTCCTTCAAAGAAAGGTTTTTATTGAGTGAATCCAGGATATCTCTATGTTCGAAACCGGTATTAGTCATGATTTTTAAGACGATTTTAAATTTATATATACCTTTTTTTATATTATCGTCATATTCTGATAAAATATTAACGCATTTCGTCATTTTACCTATATTTTAGTTTTTCAATTCTTCAATCCCTCAATTCCTTAATTCTTTATTCTATGTTTTTCTTCGTGTCTTTGTGCCTTAGTGGCAAATCTCTTTTGTCTTGCAAAACAACCCCACTTTTTTATAATATCCCTGAAAAGAAGCAGTTACGATCACTTTTGCCACATACATTAATTTGCCATACGTCGGTTATCTGTACAGGAGGGGATTTGATGAGCAAGAACATCATTTTATTCGCTGACGGCACCGGAAACAAAGGCGGCTATACACCCGATAGCAACGTTTATAAGGCCTACAATGCAATCAGTCTTCACAATCCATCCAAAGAGCAGATCACGTTTTACGACGATGGAATAGGTACTCAGAAGAACAAGTATGTTCGCGGCCTTTCGGGTGCATTGGGATTTGGCTTCAGGACAAATGTCTGTGACCTTTATGAATTTCTTGCGAGGAACTATGAACCCGGGGATCAGGTATATCTTATGGGGTTCAGCCGTGGCGCTGCCACAATAAGGGCGTTTGCCGGTTTTATCGCTACCTGCGGCCTAGTCAAAGGTAAAGGTCTGAACGGCAAGAAACTGGACAGGAAGACATTGCAGGATCGTGTAGAAGAGGCTTTTAAAGGATACGTAAAATTACAAAGGATAAAGATACGAGATGCAAAGCGGCAAACTCATGATAATCAGTTTCTCACTGAGCAAAAAAGGTTTCTACATAAGCAGGTTAGAGAACAGAAATCACACAGCATCATTCCGATCAAGTTTCTTGGCGTCTGGGACACTGTCTCCTCGCTGGGATTCCCTCAGAAGTGGGACATTACATCGCTAGGTATGTCTGCATTTAATGCACTTTTCATGTCTCTGGATCGTCTCTCTGATTGGGGGATCTTCCGACACCGCTTTTACAATTACGAACTCACAGACAATGTATTATATGCCTGTCAGGCTCTCGCTATTGACGACGAAAGAACATCCTTCTGGCCTATGGTCTGGAACGAGAGAAACCGTTCAATCTCATCACCCGTCGAGCAGGTCTGGTTTGCCGGTATGCATTCAAACGTGGGTGGAGGATACAGGCGGCCCGGTATGGCGAATGTAGCACTGGAGTGGATGCTGATTAAGGCCTGGGAGCAGGGCCTTGTATTCAAAGATGATGCCCTTAAAACTGCCCACGATGATGCCAATGTACATGGCCGGATATACAATTCCAGGGACGGCCTTGCAATCTACTACCGGTATCACCCGCGGGATATTGGGACCCTTTATAAAGACAAGCTGAAGGGCAACACCAGGATCAAGATCCACGAAAGTGTGATCGACAGAATGGAACGCAGGACATCTAATTATGCACCGGAGAATCTCCCGCTGGATTTTGATGTAGTTGATACAGAGGGTGCTGTGAGGAAAACACCTTTTAAAGTCATGGAGGAAGAACGGAGAGCGTCCATTAAGAAGATCAAAAAATGGATATTGCTTAGAAAGTGGCTGTACGGAATATTCCTCGAATCCACGATAGCGCTTGCTGTTTTTGTGTGGATTTGCAATGGTAAACAATTACAGAATGGTGAAGAATTGGGCATTCTTGGCACAATATTGAATTACGTCTTGCCGGACTTCTGTAGCGGCTTTATAACGGTAACCGTTGTTCAGCATCCGGTATATTTCTGGAGTATAGTTTTAGTGTTTGTCATCTATTGGCGTCTGTGGAATTTCTTCCGATCCCGGACAGTCGAGGCGAGTGAAGAATTACGCGAGCAGGTCCTGTCTTCACTTCACAAACCGGAACCCGTGCAGGGCAGCGAAGCTAAGGTTTGGCAACATTGAAAACCACATTTATCATTTAATGGAAAAGCGTAATAATTATTTTAGCTGGATTATTGCTACATGGTTTGGTTTAGGACTTTTGCCAATAGCTCCCGGAACGTGGGGAAGTCTGGCGGCTTTTCCTTTTGCATATGTAATTTCTGTATATTCCGGTGGCCCTTATGTGCTAATCATTGGAACTGTTGCCCTATTCTTCATAGGTAAGCAGGCATCAGACAATGTTGAAAAAAGTGCCCGGAAGAAAGACCCCGGATTCATTGTAGTCGATGAAGTAGTAGGCCAATGGATAGCCCTGCTCCCTTTATCTTTTCTATATAACTATTGCGGCCCCGATCTTACCTTTTGGCTTTTTGTCCCTATGGCAGCAGTCGCATTTCTTGCTTTCCGTATATATGATATATGGAAACCATGGCCTATTCACTATATAGACAAGAACGTTCCCGGCGGCCTTGGGATTATGCTTGACGATGTAATTGCAGGAGCCTATGCATTAATAATAACATCGGCTATGACAGTAGTAATGACATTTTATTATATTTAAAAGTTACAAAATCTTATGATGGATGTATTAAAAGATTTTGCTTATTTATATAAAGAGGTATTCTGGTTTAAAGAGTTATTTTTAATACTACAGTCAATAGTTGTTTTTGTATTAGTCCGTTGGTTTATATCCCTGAAATATAGAGTTATTTTACTGCTCTTTCTGTCTGCCTTTGTTGGCTGCGCCTGTAATTCTTTCGGAGACATGGGGTATTGGAATGATAATGATACGCTCAAGCATATCGCACCTGCAACATTGTACCTGTTAATAAAGGAGAAGGATTCGGAGTTTAATGTTGCGCTGTTCGCATTTCTTTCTCCCTTCCTTCTTTTGTCTTGTGAATTTTACGGTGGTTTCTTTTTCTTCATAGCCTGCATTCTATCTCATGCAATAATATTACTTTTTATCTTTCTTGCCAGAAACAATATATATCTGATTATATTCATCAGTATTGTAATTGCCGTACTTTACTCATATATAGGTGACATTGCAGCTCCGGGCATGAATGATATCCTTGTGAATGCTGTGTTGATTACGTTGTCGTTAAAGGGGATTGATCACTACACGAAAAAGAGTAGATATATCTTCTTCCTAAGGAATTTCTGGATTGTGCTTTGCGGCTTTGCTTACTTTGGCAGTTGGGCTTTTTATCCCATAAGCGGATACTATAAGGGATTCTTTCTTTAGAGTGAAGGTATTGGACGCGCCCGCCAAACAAACCGTCGGACACGGAAGAGGCCAGGGTCAGTCCTTATGTCTAATGCGTGGGCAGAAAAATGCCACAACTGCTATTGCAAATACTATAAGAAATTTTAATATTGCTATAGATTCCACTTCGTACCTGCTTTTTTGTAGTCGCTTATACAGTACCGACATATACATGACTTGTATCCTCCCGATTTTTTATTATATACATCCATCTCTTTGTTGCCATTTTGGCTGCTTCATATGAGATGCTGTAATTCTTCATTAATATTTGTACTATTTCAGGACGTGGTAAAATACTGCTTAATAGATTTACTAAAGAGTATTCAAACATCTCAATCTTGGTATCACATAAAATCCTGCAAGGTATAAACCATTTGCAATCATCACTTGAACATCTGTCTCTACTCGAGATTGTTTTGTTTCCGTAGCAATACTTACGAGACTCTTCTTTCTTTTTCACCATTTTAATAATTTGTTTAATTGGACTTTAAATACTCTGTGCTTAGTAAAGATTGCAATATGGATACCAAAGAACGTAACTGGTTGTGATGTAAAGGATAGGGTAAATCAGCATTAACAGAACAATTCCAAAGTGCATAAATATTCGACACATTAATCATTACCCGCCCGGACGAATCCATGCAGAATAATTAAGCGATTTGTATAAAGAAACCACGAAATCTCTCACCAGCCGAATTGTAACTCCTTATATGTATAAGCCTTATCACTTTTACGAATTAGGCATCTATTTTGCGAATTAAAAAGCAACGGGTAATTTGACTTGAAGTTCAGTTCGTTAAGAAGTGAAGGAGATGGTCATTTGAAGTTTAAAAAAACAGTCCTTAATGGAGCCAATCTTATGATAGTCCGACTTATAGAAGCCAACCTTCAGAGTGCCAATCTTGTGGGAGCTGATCTTGAAGAAGCCAACTTTCTAGGAGCTAACTTTGAGGAGGCCAACTTTGGCGGGGCCAACCTTGAGAGAGTTAATCTCCGGACAGGGAACCTTCAGAGAGCTAACCTTGAGGGAGCCAATCTTGAAGGAGCCAACCTTGAGGGTGTACAGGGATTAACAATTGAACAGCTCTCCAAGGTAAAATCATTGTATGGGGCAAGATTAGACCCTGCGCTTTTGGAACAGGTAAAAGAGAAATATCCCCACCTTTTGGAAGAGCCAATATAGAATCATGCTTTCAGTAAAATGTGATAACTGCAGTCATTTAGTTAAAGTAGAAGATACAACAAAAGAGTATAAACTTCCTCTACTCTTTGTTTTCCTGGGGATTTTGGTTCTTGTTTACGTACGGAACCTTAGCGATCCGGGTATAGTCATTACGATTCTAGGAGGTCTTTCTGCAACTTCCGGTCTTGTATGGCTGATAGTAGCAAGGTTAGTTATGAATAGAGAATTGATAAGGTTGTGAAGGAAGGGAAGGGGTTGTAACTAAGTATTAAGTTTGTTCGAAGATAATTCTAATCGTAAATCTTAGAAAGGAAAATAAAATGTTTACCAGAATGATTATCGCTTTTTTCATCTTGTTTGTTGTCTCTTTTAATGCTGTTGCTGATGAGAACACTTACACCTGCAAAATAGTTAATGTATATGAGCTTGGCAGTGATGGTTCTCTAGTAAGTTCAGATTTGGATGAAAAATACAAAGGTAGTGAGTTTTTGATTTCACGTATTACAGGAGAAATTATAGGAGAGGTTGTCCCATCTCTGTTGACGCGTGCATCAAAAATAATGATTAGGAACAGTGATGAGTTACCATTCAAATCACTTACAGATTTTGATTATAAGCCTCAATTAGTAGAAACCAATGCGTTTGGCAATGAAGATAAGAAATCTTTCTATGCTATATCCATAGATGGTGCCGGGGTCATAACAGGATTGTATGAATGACAATGCTTATGGTTTGCAAGTCATTCGATAGAAGTTAACACTCAACAAGTCGTATTCCATAGGGTAAATTTAGGTGGGACACAGTAGCCCACGAGGCTATACTTATGCCGGCATTCGGTACAATATGGAATTGTCACAGTTTCCGCTTTATGATGCCGATAGAAATCGGAATACAGGAGCGTAGCACTTACGAAACCATCTCTCATAATATCAAGCCTTTTGATATCTCATATCTCGTAGTACAACCAATCCTTGCTTAAAAGCTAATATCTTGCCACTTACGCCTTATAATGCATTTCAGACAATCAGCCAATTAAGGATTGCTTTGGTACTAATCAAGTCCTATAATATGGGTCATTGTCATAAGTAATCTGCAGGAAGAGGCGAAGAATATGTCAGCACTGATTGAAGAGTTTAAAAGAGAGCATGCGAAGATT
Source organism: uncultured Candidatus Scalindua sp. (assembly GCA_964584595.1). GTDB lineage: Bacteria > Planctomycetota > Brocadiia > Brocadiales > Scalinduaceae > Scalindua. The sequence continues at coordinate 18,327 of CAZPAM010000012.1, forward strand.
ATTGCCATGCTCAATGAAGTTAAAGAACTCGGTATTCTCTCGAAGGAAGGACAGCACAAACTCATGTCCATAAAAGAGCATTTGCTTACACATCTTAAGAAAGAAGACGAGCAGCTTTATCCTGTTCTCAGAAAGGAAGCTGAACGTAATGAGAATCTGAAAAAAGAATTGGATATGTTTGCAATGGATCCGGAATATGTTTCCAGGGTGGTGTCAGAATTCTTTGATAAATATTCCGGAGGAGAAACAGATGAGGATTTTTCGGTAAATTTTGAAAGTCTTTATACCTCTCTCAACGCAAGAATAAGGTACGAAGAAGACTCTCTATATGAGGAGTATGAGGGTTAAGAACAGGCCTTGGGCTAAGTGACAATAAAGAGTTTTCAAGAAATAAAAAGAGGGCACTCATAATATGAGACGTTTATTATCTCTAATTTTATTCATTGTTGTTGTTCTGGCTTCATTACAATCAGCGACTAAACAGGTTTACAGTTTTCAAAAGGAGACACCTGAAGTAGTAATAGAGAAATACCTGGATGCTGTAATCTCAAATGATTATCAGACTGCATATGCGTTAGTCTCCGATCAAAACAGTGACATCAGGGAGTGGCTGGAGTTGTTGAACTTTGCTACCAGTGTCGCTCCCAAAAAGCTCATCTCAATAATCCATCTGGCTCATTCTTATACTATACATAGGGTTTTGCAAATAGATATGCCTGCCGATGGAACAGCGGTCATCAAGGTTGAATCAACAGTCCCTGACATGGAAAAGGTACTTGAAGTTGCTCATTCTGAGAATGAAATTAAATCATTATATGACAGCGGAAGTTTGCCCTTAAAGCAGAAACAGGGTACTTTCATTCTGGGAATGGAAAACAGCGTCTGGAAGATTCAGGAAGTGGAAGGGACGACCGGGGATGCTGCTTCAAAGATTGCCATGGGTTTAGCAGAAAAATTACTCAGCAAAGAAGAGAGCCAGAAGCTGGATAAAGAAATCAAGGATTATCAGAAAAAGAAGAAAAACCAGAGGTAAAGGGGAGAGAACTCAGCTGTGAGAAAATATATATTAATTCCTATTATATTTGTTTGTGTTCTTGGATGCGGTAATGAAGGCCTGGATGAAAAAGTTAAAGATCTGGAAAATGAAAATAGGGACTTAGGTTTAAAGCTGCAACAAAAAGATACAGGCCTGGAGTCCTCTTCTGAAGTGATTAAGGATGTAACCACTCTCTTAAAGAACATTCAGGAAACTGAGATGAAGATTGATGAGAAAAAGCACATATTACGTAGTGCAGAAGAGGTAGGAAGCGCCACCGGCGTAAAGGATGAGATATTAGACAGCATTCAGGGACTCTATGACGATCTAAAAGGATATAGGGAAGAGGCGGCTGAATTACAGGAAGAACTTGATTCTCTTGAAGCCAGGAATAAAAAACAAAATCAGACAATATCTTCTCTAACTACTACACTTAAAGAGCAAACCATTAAGGTCGGAGAAATGTCAAATAAGATCGGCAGTCTGAATAAACATGTTACTCATTTGACGAATGAATTAAACATTAAAGATAAAGAGATTGCAAGTAAAGAGACGGAAATCAAGAGCCTGCATCAGGAAATAAATAGTATCTTTTATGTTATTGGGAATAGTAGGGAATTGATCAGAAAGAAGATTATAGTTAAAAAGGGTATCCCTCTTTTACGCGCATTAAACCCATTTAGTAAAAATTATGTTTTAGGAGAGGATTTTACCTTAGCTGAATTTACACATGAAAGAGCAATTCTTAATGAATTCAGTGTTGATGGAAAGATTAAGAAGATATTACCTTATCGTAATGGGAAGCATTACGATATAACTTATGAGGATGGCTTGTCATTCGTCAATATTAAAGATTCTAAGAATTTCTGGCATCAAAAATATCTTGTAATCGTTACATGGTAAATTATGGCAATTCATGCAAAAATGAAATTGCCATGAAGCTTTTCGGTCAAACCTTGATCAGTGATGGGTCAAATGTTTTCAAGAAAGGCAGTAATATCAACTGCTTTATTTATTGTTATTATTTCCGCGTTTTTGTTCTTTATGTTTCGCATTCCAGGTAAATCATATCATGGTCATGTACCCCCACTTACAGATGAACAAATAGTATTACGGGAGCAACTGCGCAAGGATGTTGTTGAATTAGCCGGTGAGATTGGTGACCGTAACGTGAACACTGAATATGAAAACCTCTGCAAGGCATCGGATTTTATCGAAGAATCATTTATGGAAGTCGGTTATGAAGTTTCACGGCAAGGCTATGAAGTGAGTCAATTTGGTCTCGAAGGACGGGAATGTTATAATCTGGAAGTGGAGATTACAGGTTCAGAAAAGCCTGATGAGATTGTTGTAATAGGGGCGCATTATGATTCACTTGAAGGTACGCCGGGAGCCAATGATAATGGTTCGGGTGTGGCGGCTCTTTTAGCACTTGCACGTGCATTTGTCGATAAGAAACCCGTACGAACCCTCAGATTTGTTGCGTTTACTAATGAAGAACCACCTTATTTCCAGAGTGATAACATGGGAAGTTTCGTTTATGCCAGAAGGTGTCGTGAACGTAAAGAAAATGTTGTTGCCATGCTCAGCCTGGAAACCATTGGATACTATACGGATGAAGAAAGGAGCCAGAATTTTCCTTCAGGATTAATGGGTCTTGTGTTTTCTACTACGGGTAATTTTATTTCATTTGTTGGTAATATAAAATCTCGCAGGCTGTTAAAAGATGTAGCAGGCTTTTTCCGCCAACATGCAAAATTTCCATCGGAGGCAGCCTGTTTACCGGAACAAATTGCCGGTGTGGCATGGTCGGACCAATGGTCTTTCTGGCGAAACGGATATCCGGGCGTAATGGTTACCGATACGGCTCCTTTCCGCTATCCCTATTATCATACCGATGAAGATACTCCTGAGAAGATTAATTATGACAGGTTGGCTTATCTGGTTGATATGTTGGAAAAGGTTACAGCAAGGCTTGCAGAATTAAGATGATGATGAACTTTCAGCTTTCTGGCGTGATTTATATTCCGCACTTCTGTAATCTGTCTGATAAAAGCCTGACCCTTTGAAGATAATGGTACTACCCGTACCAATCAGACGCTTCGCTTTCAGCTTTCCGCATCTGGGACATTTCCTAATCGGCCCTTTAGACATTGATTGAAATAATTCGAATGAATGGCTGCACGTCGTGCATTCATAATCGTAAGTCGGCATATCACATCTTCCTTATATATTGGTTAATCTACCCAAGCTACTACCATTGTGACTATTTCTATGGTGCCATACAAGTACTGACACACTAACCTATTATCGGCAAATTTCCAAAAGTCTTTACCAGGATTTCTTATTCCTGCTGTGTTCTTCTGTGCCATTATAGTGGAAACGGAAAAATTCGAGAGGTTAAAATTAACTTGAATTCCCTGACGGAGAGTAATAACATTAATTGTTAGAAATGATTCAAGCATAAGAAGATATCAATGATAAAAAACCTTATAGCCCTGCCTCTCATTTTTCTAATCAAAATCTTAAATCAGATTGCCCCTTGTGCGCTGATAGTCTCCGGCTTGTTCCTGTTAATCCTGATATTTGAGCAGAAAATTACTGAGGCATATGAAACCCCCGAATCCGCCATTGTATCACTTAAGGCTCATGGCAGATTGAACGAAGCCATGGAGTTGGTTGATGAATACATTAGCAATTGCAGTACAGATGAGGCTTATAGCTGGGGATACAATGAAAAGGGGGGCGTTTTTACATTAATGGGAGAATATACCAAGGCCATCTACGCTTATCAGGAGTCAATGAAGTATAGCGAGGGAGGGACATGTGATTTTATTACCCTGAAGAATATTGGCAGCCTTCAACACTCTCTGGGAGACTATTCAGATGCAATCTCATATTACAATGAGGCCATTGCCAGAATGGACGACAAAGATCCCAGGAGATATTGGCTGGCAATGCATATTGCATGGTCTGGTTTTTACCTGTCACGAGGTGATACTATGGTATTAAAGCTGGTTTATGAAGAAATAAAACCAATACTTCAAGAGATTGAAAATCAACTTAACCCATTTAATAAAGGTAAGGCATATGATTTGGCGTCAAGGTTTGCCTGTCAACTGGGCAAATATGACGATACGATTGAGTTGTCTAAAGAATACGTGAAGATAAAAGGCACTGATTCTGCAAAGTTGAATTTAGCTGTCAACTTCCTCTATTTAAAGAAAGAAGCGGAAGCGAATGAAGTCTTTAGTGAAGTTGATTTAGAAGATGTAGATAATGTTTTGCTTGCACTATGGTATTGGTTGAAAGGTGATGAGAAGCTGGCAAGAAGCAATCTGGAAGAGCATCCGGACGATGTCGAAAGGGAAAAGGCCTGGAGGCATATACATAACGACGAAATATTGCCATACGATATGTGGAAAGAGGCTAGGAGACAGGAATGGTTTGTAGAGCTGATCGGCCCGCTTACTACTGACTATCCGAATGTCGCTACTTACAGAAACAACCTTGGAACAGTGTGGAATGCAAAGGGAAAATATGACAAGGCGATTGAGTATTATGAGAAGGCACTGGAATCTGGTTTAAAGGCTTTCGGCGAAGATCATCCGGATGTCGCTACTTACAGAAATAACCTGGGATCAGCATGGAAAGCAAAAGGTGAATATGACAAGGCGATTGAGTATTATGAGAAGGCGCTAAAGTCTGACGTAAAGACATTTGGTGAAGACCATCCAAAAGTTGCTACCCGTTGGAACAACCTGGGAGAAGTCTGGCGGGCCAAGGGTAAGTATGACAAGGCTATTGAATATTATGAGAAGGCACTGGGATCAGATTTAAAGTCTTTTGACGAAGACCATCCAAAGATTGCTGCGTACAGAAATAACCTTGGAGTCGCCTGGAGCGCCAAGGGAGAATACGACAAGGCAATCGAATATCTTGAGAAGGCGTTAAAGTCTGACTTAAAGACCTTTGGCGAAAATCATCCAAATGTTGCTGCTTATGGAAATAATCTTGGAACGGCCCTGCATTCAAATGGTGAATACGACAAGGCAATAGAATATCTTGAGAAGGCATTATCAGTTATTCAGTTAAGGTTAGGCGATGATCATCCCGACACAAAAACATTGAAGGCCAATATAAGTCTTGCAAAAGAAGAAAAGCCGGAGTAGGGGGGCATAGTCAGTTATTAGAGGAGGTGAGTGATAATGAGTATTAATGATAACAATTCAACAAAGAATCAATCGATTAAGGAGCGATTTGTTGATAAAGAGGTCTTTGGATGTATCAGTTCATTAATGGAAAGGATCATCAAGTACGAAAAGAAAGAAATATCGATAGAGAGAGATGTCCTGGGTTCCATAACTACGTTAATGGAAGATATTATCAAGAGTGGCCGAAAGGATGGTTCTGCAGAGAGAGAGGTTCTTGAACGTACCGGTAAATTAATGGAGTCAATCAAAGGGGGCAAGAACTGTGAAATATTCGAGGAGATTGAAAACCTGTACAAGTACAGCATTGATATCCCGGACATTAAGAATCTGGTAATCCATGAAAAGACAGTGTCATGCAGGGGTGATGTCCTGGAAAATGAAAGAGAAACGCTCATTAAAGAGTTAAAGGAAAAGATAGGTGAGTTGAAGGGGGAAGAGAGTTTCAGTAAAATGGTGCTGGAAGATGAAGAGATAACCGAGGAGACAAACAAGGATAACCAGGTCCATATAGACGAGAGGATTGAGGAACTGGAGAATTACTTAACAGGCATTGAGAATGCCAGGGGAGAAATGCAAAAGATATCTGAATGGATACATGTTTCAAGCCGGCTGCATGACAGTCTGCGGGAAAAGGGAGAACCTGTCTGGAACGACGGTCAGGTTTATGTCTGGGGTAGGACGTCAACCGGCCAGGCTCTATTATCTGATAACGTAATCTCCGAAATCTGCAGTGACATGGAGATACTTGAAGGCCAGAAGAACGAGTGGAAAATATAAAAACCGGCATCAGGCCATGATGTCTCAGTATTAGCTCAAAGACGTAGCCCTGGAATTGTTAGATAATCAGGATAATTTTATGAATAACGGTATTGGAGAAGTCTTAATCACTGAAGCTGAAATCAAGCACAAGGTCAGTGAGCTGGCACAAAGAATTGCCGTAGACTATGAGCATAAAGAACTGACTATAATTGGTGTACTTAACGGTAGTCTCATATTCCTTTCAGACCTGATCCGGCACATTCCTTTTCCTGTCAAGATTGATACTATCAGGGCTAATACTTATATAGAGGCTTCTACAATTTCAAAGGCAGATACAGACATAATTAATACTATAAGCCTGAGTATTAAGGACGAGCATGTCCTGATTGTGGATGACATACTGGATACCGGCAAAACTCTTTCCAGGATTGTACAGGTGATCAGGGGGCATAATCCCCTGTCGATTAAAGTATGTGTACTGCTTAACAAAGAGGCCCGGAGGGAAATAGAAATAGTGCCGGACTATTGCTGTTTTGAGATTGAGAATAAATTTGTAGTTGGTTATGGCCTTGATTTTGACAATAAGTACAGGAACCTGCCTTATGTTGCTGTATTGGGAGATAATGGTTAGAAAATATATATTGTTTTTATACAAATTATATGCTTAATTGTTAAGTGTTTATGGGCATAAAGACTTATCTGGTTAAATCAGAAAAGGCTTAAGGGAAAAAGGAAGGGGGCTGGAATGGTCAGTCACGATGAAATAAAGAATGATACTTTAGGAATTATTAATCATGCAAAAGAGATGCTTGAGGTGATTTATGATGAATTCAGGAAGCATGATTTGAGTTCTGTAGGGAAAGTAGAAGAGGTTGAAGAGAAGATTTTTAGAGATTCTGAGAGTCTACTCAAATCCCTTCTAGATGAGAACGTTAAGGAGGATGTTCAGCGTTTTATCCCGATTCCTGAACACTTTAATAGGATAGCAAAAGGATTGGATAAGTTGCTTAATGCGACAAAGAAAAAGATAAAAGAAGACGTTTTGTTTTCGGATAAATCTGTAAAAGAGACGTACAAATTATTTGATGAAACACTGGTACTGTTGAATTCCGTGAGTAGCTGTATCAGCACAAGCAATAGTGGTCTCGCTAAAAATATGGATGAGAATGCAAAGAGATTATGTGAACTTACAGATGAATATGCCATCTTTCACGAAGACAGGCTCATTGCCGGTGTGTGTACGCCAAAGTCAGCACCTGTTTACCTTGATATTCTTGAATCTTTCAGGACCGTAGCTTGGCATGTCCGCAAGATTCTCCAGGAATTCTTTGTCGAGTTGAAGTGAGATTAACGAAGAGCATTTCCAGAGATTAGGAAATGGATGCCTCACATATTTATTCTTTATTTAGAGTGTTTACATGCTCCTATGTTTTACGTGGGAACTGTGTTATAAGACGCTCTGCGTCACCAATTCATACAAGTTTCAATCAAACCTTTATGTTCTGCATAGTTTCTAGGCGAATTAATAAGAAGATCATTCGTGACACATAAAACAGTATAAGGGGTTTAGGTGCGAACTATAGCATTAATAAATCAAAAAGGTGGTGTCGGCAAAACTACTACAGCCGTAAACCTTGGTGCTTGTCTGGCAGATCAGGGCAAGAAAGTGGTTTTGATAGATATCGATCCTCAGGGCAATTCAAGCTCCTGGATGGGCATAAATATTAACGAATTGCATAAATCTATGTTTAATGTGTTTCAGGATGATTTACCTATAAAAGAAATCTTACATGAAACAAGTATAGAAAATATGTGGGCTGTTCCGTCTAACGTGACTCTGGCTGCAACAGAAAGAACGTTGGCAAACAAGTTGGAGAACGATACCATACTCAAAAAAAGCATATCTCTTATAAAAAATCAATTTGATTACATTATTCTGGATTGTCCCCCTTCTCTTGGGCTGCTTACCGTCAACGCATTATCAGCTGTAAAGGAAGTTATTATACCCCTTGAAACAAAGGTACTGGCCCTGAATGGCCTGGTTACATTGATCAACACAGTAAATCTGGTTAAGGACACACTGAACCCTTCGCTTGAAGTTACGGGTATAGTAGCGTGTATGTTTGATGTAAGGACAAATTTGAGCAATAAGGTAGTAGAGAAAATTAAGGAAAAGTTCCACGACAAGTTGTTTAAGTCTATTATAAGGGAGAGTACTCAACTTGCAGAATGCCCCATTTCCAGTCAGCCAATTACGCGATATGCTCCTGATAGTCGTGGCGCACAGGATTATATGGATTTGGCCAGAGAAGTTATTGAAGGTGAAAAGGAGGTTGCGCGGTATTACGAGGAAGACGAAGCTGAAACCAGCCGTCATTTTGATGAGGAAAGTAAAGAGACTGATCAAAGTGGCAATGATGAAGATGAGACTGATCAATATTCCGGAGAGGCTGAAGCAGAGGCCGGTTACAATACTGACGAAGAGACAGAAGATGTTGATCAGTTAAATGTCAATAGTGAAGATGAGATTGGGCAACGTTCCAGCGAAGTCGAAACGGAAACTGGCGGCCAATTTGATAAAGATGAAAGAGAGGTCGATCAGCGTTTTGGAGAGGGCGAAAAAGAGGGATAATGCGTATTGTAGATCTGCGAAGTGATACAGTTACCACGCCTACTTTAAAGATGCGGCAGGCCATGAAAGATGCTGAAGTAGGAGATGATGGTTTTGGTGAAGATCCTACTACCAACAGGTTCGAGAGAATGGCTGCCGAGAGATTGGGCAAGGAAGATGCACTGTTTGTTCCCAGTGGTACCATGGGAAACCTTATCGCAATAATGGTACACGCAAAGCCCGGTGATGGTTTGATATGTGACAGGAGAGCGCATATAAACACGATGGTAGCCGGGAATACATCTGCGCTGACAGGAACAACAATATGTCCATTGGATGTAGACAAAACAGGCCATTTAAATTTAGAAGAGCTTGAGTCACTCATTAATCTGGACGATATACGATTTCCCGGGACTTCACTCATAGTATTGGAAAATACCAACAACCTGGCAGGTGGAACGGTTGTTACGCCTGAAGAAACTGCTGAGATTTATAAGATTGCCAGGAAATACGGTTTGCGTCTTCATTTAGATGGCGCGAGAATATTTAATTCTGCAATCTTTCAGGGTGTGGATGTTGCTGAGTTGGCCAGAGATTGTGATTCGATTATGTTTTGCCTTTCCAAGGGGTTAGCGTCTCCTGTCGGTTCTATCATTGCAGGTACAGAGGAATTTATAAAAGAAGCACGACGCATGAGGAAAATGCTGGGTGGGAGCATGAGACAGACAGGGATTCTGGCGGCCTGCGGTATGGTTTCATTAGAGGAAATGACTGATAGATTGGCAGAAGACCACGAAAATGCAAGATATCTTGCCAATGGCCTGCTGGAAGTAGAAGGCTTTGATATCAATCTGAAAACAGTACAAACGAATATCGTCTGTTTCAGGTATGAATTGCCAAAACTGAGTTGCAGGGAATTTGTCGAAAATGTCGGCAAAAAAGGAGTTTATGTGGTCTATCTTGAGAAAAATCATGGCAGAATGGTCACGCATAAGGATTTGAATAGATCGGATGTTGATTATGCGCTCGAAGTGTTCAAAAAGACAGCTTCAGAATGCTGAATTTCAAAGTTGAAAAAGGTCTAAACCGATAAATTTCAGAGAAAATTGTCTCAAAAACCTAAAATTTGTGGCAATATAAAAAAATTATTTTTTGTTGACTAATTCGCCATTTTTTATAATAATCCACAACTTTGATATAAGTTAGACGTACCTTAATATAACCAACAAAAAAATTCATATATATTAAATGTTAATAAGTTACCTTCCAATCCTGATTCTGCTTTTAGTAGTAATGGGTTTTGCCATATCTAACATCATAATTTCTGCCCTCATAGGTCGCCATAAACCAACCGCAGAAAAGCTTTCCCCGTATGAGTGTGGTGTAGAACCTGTAGGTTCTGCCAGGGAGAGATTTTCTGTAAAATTTTATCTTATTGCAATGATGTTTGTTGTATTTGATATTGAGGTTGTGTTTCTGTATCCTTGGGCGGTAGCGTATAAATCTTTGGCACTTTTTGGCCTTATTGAAATGGCAATATTCATAATAATATTGCTTGTTGGCTATGTTTATATCTGGAAAAGAGGTGGTTTCGAATGGGAATAGAGACAGCTTTTGGCGATACCATACTTACTACACAAATTGACAAGGTAGTGAACTGGGGAAGAAAGAATGCGCTTTGGCCAATGCCTTTTGGATTGGCATGCTGTGCTATTGAAATGATGTCAACAGTAGCCCCAAGATATGACTTGGCCAGGTTTGGGGCTGAAGTATTCAGGTTCTCACCGCGACAGTCTGACTTGATGATTATTGCTGGTACTGTTACTTATAAAATGGCTGCTGTGACAAGGAAGATTTACGATCAAATGCCCGAGCCGAAATGGGTGATTGCAATGGGAGCATGCGCATCTTCCGGAGGTGTTTTTGATACATATGCTACGGTGCAAGGTGTGGAAGAAATTATACCGGTTGATGTCTATTTACCAGGATGTCCTCCACGACCGGAGGCGCTGATTCATGCAGTAATGGAAATACAGAAAAAAATAGATAAAGAATCTGTCATAGATGAATGATCAGGTGCAATTCATGAATTGCCTTTACAAGCTCTTTAGGCAATATCTTGAGATTCCGATACAATAAACTGAAAGTAATAAAATAGACATGGCTGACGTGAGTGCGATAGGAAAGAAATTAAAACAGAAATTCCCTCAGGCTGTAACAAAGGTGAAAACCTTCAGAGGTGAATTAACGATATCGATAGATAAGGACTATATTGGAAGAGTTGCCAGTTTTCTGTATAGCGATAAGGCGTCAGATTTTGACTATCTATCAGATTTATGTGGTGTAGACAAATCACGTCTTGACAGCAGTGATACCTTCGAAGTGGTTTATCACCTTTATTCCTTAAAGAAGAATCACAGGGTAAGGCTTAAGGTGGAGATACCTGCTTCAAATCCAACCATTGATACAGTTACAAATATTTGGAAGACAGCAGACTGGCATGAAAGAGAAGCCTACGATATGTATGGTATAATCTTTGAGGGGCATCCAAATTTAGAAAGGATATTAACACCGGAGGGTTTTGAAGGCTACCCTTTGAGAAAAGATTATCCTCTTAAAGGCAGGCAACCAAATTCTCTCAGGGAAGTTTATAGAAAAGGGAAAGAATGACGGCGGCAACAACCCAACAGGTAATGACTATCAATATGGGTCCTCAGCATCCGAGTACGCACGGTGTTTTGAGGCTCATTCTGGAGCTGGACGGTGAAACAGTAGTTACGGCTACTCCTCAAATCGGGTTTCTTCACCGTGGTGTGGAAAAACTTGCTGAACATAAAACATACCATCAGTTTATTACACTTACAGACCGTCTGGATTATCTGGCACCTATGTCTAATAATCTGGGCTATGTCCTTGCCGTAGAGAAATTGCTGAATATAGAAGCGCCCAAAAGGTCACAGTATATTAGGATAATTTTGTGTGAACTCACAAGAATATCGTCACACCTTTTATGGCTTGCAACTCATGCCCTTGATATAGGTGCAATGACTGTCTTCTTTTATTGTTTCAGGGAGAGAGAAACACTTAACGATATTTTTGAAATGGCAGCCGGTGCACGAATGAACCTTTCGTACGTGAGGATAGGAGGTGTTGCCAGAGATTTGCCTGACGGATTTGTTGAAAAGGTAAGAGAATTTGTTAATGATTTCCCTGTCAGAATAAGGGATTATGAAACTCTTCTGACAAAAAATAAGATATGGTTAATGAGGACAAAAGATGTTGGGGTAATTTCTGCTGAAGATGCAATAAATTATGGATTAAGCGGTCCCAGTATCAGGGGCTCTGGAGTAAAGTGGGATATAAGGAAGTCCGAGCCTTATTCATCATACGATGAAATGGATTTTATAGTTCCTGTAGGTCAGACTGGTGACGTGTACGACCGTTATACTGTAAGAATGGAAGAAATGCGCCAGAGTAATGAAATTGTGCGTCAGGCTATGGATACTATACCCAAAGGTGAATATATTACAGATATACCTGATGTGGCAATGCCTCAGAAAGAAAACCTGAAGAAAAGTATGGAAGCACTGATACATCATTTCAAGATAGTAACTGAAGGTATTTGCCCTCCGGCCGGTGAAGTATATACTTGTGTTGAAGCTCCCAAGGGTGAATTGGGTTATTACGTTGTCAGTGATGGGACTAAGAATCCTTACAGGATAAAAATAAGGCCGCCTTCTTTTGTTAATTTAGAGGGCCTTCAGAAAATGATAGAGGGCCGCTTGCTTGCTGATGTAGTTGCCGTAATTGGAAGCTTGGATATCGTATTAGGCGAAATTGACCGTTAAATTTTTTAGAAATTCAAATAATGGGTAAGTCAAAAAAGAAATCTGTGTCTGCTCAAAATGAAGCTGTAGATTTTTCTGCGGCAGAAGAAATACTTGATAGTTATGAGGGTAAGAATGGGAGCTTGATCCCTGTTTTGCAGAAGATACAGCATGAATACGGATATTTACAAGAGCCTCTCATTAACCTTGTTGCTGAAAGGCTGAATATCAGTGCCAGTGAAATTATAGGAGTTGCAACGTTTTATGCACAATTTCATTTGCAGCCAAGAGGTGTTCATATAGTAAAGATATGTTGCGGAACGGCGTGTCATGTCAAGGGAGCTACAAAAATAGTAGATGAATTTGCCAAGAAGCTGGATGTCGCGGTTGGTTCTACGACAGAGGACAGGCTGTTTACTCTTGAAGAAGTGGCTTGTCTGGGGGCATGTTCGCTGGCGCCTATTGTTACAGTAGATGATGATGATGTTTATGGCAATCTTGTTCCTGATAAAGTTGATAATATAATTCAAGGAACCAAACAACACGGAAGATCTAAGTAAATATGGCTAAAAAGAAACCAACTGTACGAAAAAAAGCTGCCACAAAAAGGCCAAAGATAATGATTGGCATGGGTACTTGTGGTTTAGGTGCCGGTGCTAAAGGTGTTTTGGCGAGTATAGAAAAAGAGCTGAAAAAGCGGAGGCAATCAGTTGAGCTGATCCGTACTGGTTGTATCGGAATGTGCTCACATGAGGTGCTTGTGGATGTAATACTGCCCGGTCGAACAAGGGTTACATACTCAAAAGTGAAACCGGATATAGTACCGCAAATACTGGATGAACATATAGGACAGGGAAAGATAGTAAAGAAATACGCCTTGTCTCAAATGCCTCATAATGGTAAAGGCGGCAGACAATATAAAGATTTACCATTTTTTGATGATCTGGATGTTAATAAGAGTCAGTATAAGCTTATTACCAAAAACTGCGGCATAATTGACCCTGACAGAATCGACGAATATCTTGCAGGCGATGGATATACGGCACTTAAAAAAGTGCTCAAAACGATGTCTCCGAAAAATGTTGTAGATGAAGTAAGCAAAGCCGGACTGAGGGGTCGTGGCGGAGGCGGTTTTGAGACTGGATGGAAATGGTCTTCTTGTGCCAAGTACGATGCCGACGAAAAGTATATACTTTGTAATGCGGATGAAGGTGATCCCGGTGCATTTATGGATAGAAGCCTTTTGGAGGGAGATCCGCATGCTGTTCTTGAAGGTATGATTATTGCCGGATATGCCATTGGGGCTACAAGCGGTTATGTATATGTCCGCGCAGAGTATCCCCTGGCTGTTCGAAGATTAAAGCATTCTATTGAGCAGGCAGAAAAACACGGCTTCCTTGGTGAGAATATACTGAATAGTGGTTACAGTCTGAAAATACACATAAAAGAGGGGGCAGGCGCTTTTGTTTGTGGTGAGTCTACCGCTCTTCAATATTCTATAGAAGGTAAGCGAGGTATGCCGAGAACAAGGCCTCCTCAATCTGTAGAAGCAGGCTTATGGGACAAACCATCATGTCTGAATAATGTAGAAACCTTTGCTAATGTACCACTTATTATAAATAATGGTGCAACCTGGTACTCTAAGATTGGTACTGAAAAAAGTAAGGGAACCAAGATCTTTTCATTGACAGGTAAGGTAAAGAAGGCTGGTTTGATTGAGGTTCCAATGGGTACGACTATCAGACAAGTTGTGTTTGATATGGGTGGCGGAATTCCAAAAAAGAAAAAGTTCAAGGCCGTGCAGATTGGTGGACCGTCAGGGGGTTGTTTGACTGAAGCACATCTTGACTCTCCGATAGACTATGAGTCACTGCTCGAGGCTGGGGCTATGATGGGATCGGGAAGCCTTGTTGTTGTCGATGAAACTACTTGCATGGTGGATATGGCAAGATTTTTTCTGGATTTCTGTGCAAAAGAATCCTGTGGAAAATGCCCTCCATGCAGGGTGGGAACTACTCTTATGCTGGACATTCTGATCAGAATTACACAGGGAGAAGGTAAGGAAGAAGATATTGATACATTGGAGAAAATGAGCGATGAGATAAATACAATGTCATTGTGTGGATTAGGACAATCAGCGCCAAATCCTGTCTTATCTACAATCAGATATTTTCGAGATGAATATATAGCACACATTAGAGATAAGGAGTGTCCAACAGCGTCTTGTGTAGCGCTCCACAAATATACAGTTATTCCGGATATGTGTACAAAATGTACGCTATGCGTAAAGAACTGTCCGGTTGATGCAATATCCGGATCGAAAGATGAAGTGGCATTTATTGATAAGGAAAAATGTATCGAGTGTAATTTGTGTTACGAGAAATGTAATTTCATGGCAATAAAATGAGTGATATAAGTCTTAAAATTGATGGTAAGAATGTAACTGTCGCTAAAGGTACTAATATCTTTATGGCAGCAAAGAATAACGGAATCTACATTCCGGGGCTGTGCTATCATCCAAAATTGACGCAGTATGGAGGGTGCAGACTCTGTATGGTTGAGGTAACTGAACGTGGTAGGACTCGCCACAGATTTTCCTGCGCACAGCCAGTCGCTGAGGGGATGTCCGTAAAAACTAAGACTTCTGAGGTAGATAAATACACGAAATCAGTTATGGAATATATGCTGGCACATCATCCTCTTGATTGTCCGACATGTGATAAGTCAGGAGAGTGTGGGTTGCAGGACATTACGCATGACCTAAAACTGACCGCCGGTAGGTTTAAGACTGCAAGATTGGACGATCCGATGAAGAGGGACAACCCTCTCTTGGAGTATAATACAAACAGATGTATCCTCTGTGGTAGATGTGTTAAGGTGTGTAAGGAAATCGAGGGCGAAGGTGCAATAGATTATCAGAACAGGGGTTTTAAGACCGTTATTGGTACTGCTTTTGATAAACCATTAGATTGTACTTTTTGTGGCGGCTGTGTATCAGTGTGTCCAACGGGTTCGTGGCAGGATAGAACTCTTAAATTCAGGGCCAGGCCATGGGAGTTGAAAAAGACATCAACGATTTGTACTTACTGTGCTGTTGGCTGTACTGTTGTCGTCAACACCAAGAAGAATGAGGTAATGAGGATAACCGCGGATGATGACCTGGGAATAAACGAAGGTAATCTGTGCGTGAAGGGAAAATTTGGACACGAGTTTATTAATTCAAGCAGACGGGTCAAAACCCCCTTAGTGAGAAAGCTCGGTATCTTGTGTCCTGTGACTTGGGAAGAGGCCCTTAGCCACGTATCAAATAAATTCACTGAAATTAAAAATGAGCACGGAGGAAAAGCAATAGGTGGTATCGGTTCTGAGAAATGTACTAATGAGGATAATTATGTGTTCCAGAAGTTCTGCAGGACTGTATTAGGAACCAATAACATAGACAATATATCCAACATAAAGTCGCCTTCGTTAAATCGACTGGTTAATGAGTCTGTTGAGTATGGGATTGCAGCTGAATCAGTGGAAGAGATAGAGACGGCAGACACGTTATTTTTTGTGGGAGCGGATGTAGGTGAAGCACATCCGGTAATAGGAAGCATGGCGAGAAAGGCAATACGGCTAAATAAGGCAAAATTAATTGTTGCGAATGCAAGAAATATCGAATTTAACAGTGTTGCCTTGAAAGATATTCGTATGCAATATAATATAGGAACACAGACACAATTAATTAAAACCCTGACTAACATAATTGTTAAAGAAAAACTCGTAAACTTGAATAAAGTCGAATCTTCAACAGAGGATTTCAAAGAATGGTATTCATCGTTAAAGAAATCTGATTTGGGTATAAGGAAGACCTCTGCGCTTACAAATGTTTCTGAGGAGGCTATAAAGAGCGTTACCGGCTTATTAGCAAAGCCTGGAAAATGTTATATTATCTGCGGTAAGGATATAGTAGAAGACCCTTCAGCTGAGAATACGATCAGGGCATTGATGGACCTTTGTGCGTTGATAAATGCCGGCGGTTCTGATAAGGTTTCACTTGTGTTCTCCAGGGCTAATAATAATTCCCAAGGTGTAAATGATATGGGAGTTGTCCCTGACTTTCTGCCCGGATATCTGGATATAAATGATAAGGAAAACAGGAAAAAGATTGAAGAGTCGTGGCATGTGAAATTATCCGATGATGTCTCTATGAAAGATTCAGATAATGTTTTTGATCTTGCCGCGAAAGGTAAGATTAAAGCGCTCTATGTCATGGGAGAAAACCCTATCGTGAGTTATCCAAACGGCAAAAAATCGAAAGCGGCTTTTAAGAAAGCCGATTTTGTCGTTGTTCAGGATAGCTTTTTGACAGAAACCGCACAGCTGGCAGATGTGGTTTTTCCTGCATCAACATATGTTGAGAAGGAAGGTACATTTACTAATATGGGAATGACTGTGCAGAGGTTAAACAAGGTCATTGAGCCGGTGGGAGAATCCAGACCTGATTGGCAGATTGTGTGCGAGTTGGCAAAGAAAATGGGACATCCATATTATTATATATCTCCTAAACCGATTAAAGATGAAATAGGGAAATGTGTTTCAATGTATGAGGGAATCAAAAATAACAATTTGGAAAAGGAAGGTTACCGATGGGTATCTTCAGTATACGATGAATACGAACCCCTAGAGTATTATTTTGAGACTTCCCAAAAGAGATCTCCTGCGGTAAAGAGGAGTAGAGATTATCCGTTCATACTGTTAACAGGTTACAGCTTAAGGCATCAAGGGACTTATTCAAGAAACTCGAGTTCACTTGTTTCTCTTGCCTCTGAATGTTTTATAGAAATCAATAGAAATAGTGCGCGGAAGACAAAGATTGCAGATGGAGATATGGTTAAAATTGAATCCACTCAGGGCAGGATGAAGCTTAAGGCTAAGGTTACGAACAGGGTGCCGGATGGTGCTGTCTTTGTTTCTGAGGACTATGAGTGGGCACCGATTAATGATCTGCGTGATAACGGATATACAACGGTAAGAATTTCTAAGACAAAATAATAAAAAATGAAAAAAACAGGACAAACATATTTTTGTGAGATTTGCAGGCAAAAAGTCGTAGTCGTTGAAGATGGGTTTGGAGTGCTTGTCTGTTGCGGGCAGGAAATGAAACATGTTGCCGAGAAGAGCATGATGGAGACTTGGACATCGGCACACCCTAAACCACAAGGCGGCGTGACTTACGTTTGCAAGGAATGCGGGCAGAAGATTAGTGTAGTAGATGAAACTACCGGCGTATTGGAATGTTGCGGCCAAAGAATGCAACGAGAGAGTGATAGCTAGTCTATTGCAGGGGAATTAGATAATGGTTGAAGTACTTATATTTCTTGTACTCACAGTGATTAAAGTAGCCGTAGTCATTGGGGTGTTATTGCTGATCATTGCTTACCTTATATGGGTGGAAAGGAAAGTAATGGCTCATATGCAGATCAGGCTTGGGCCAATGAGAGTAGGATGGCATGGATTGCTTCAGCCTATTGCAGATGGACTCAAATTAATTTTCAAAGAGGATATCATTCCTGCACATGCGAGTAAAATTGTATTCGTACTGGCGCCCGTGATCGCCACAGTTCCCGCACTGATGGCCATAGCAGTTATTCCATTTGGGGACTCGATAAGTATATTAGGACGAAGCATTGATATGGTAATAACAGACATAAATATTGGCATACTCTTTGTCCTTGCTGTCACTTCAGTAGGTATCTATGGTATCATACTGGGGGGATGGTCTTCCAATAACAAGTATTCCTTGCTTGGTGCGTTGAGATCATCTGCTCAGATGATAAGTTATGAACTTTCACTGGGCCTGTCATTGATAGGTGTTATTATGATTTCTCAGTCACTAAGCCTTGTAGATATTGTCAATTCTCAAGCTAAATACTGGTTTGTCATACTACAGCCTTTGGGCTTTTTAATATACGCAATAAGTGCTATTGCAGAGACAAATAGATGTCCGTTTGATTTACCAGAAGCAGAGACCGAGTTGGTTGCGGGCTTCCATACAGAGTATAGCAGTATGAAGTTTGCATTATTCTTTATGGCCGAGTACGCTAATATTGTTACAGTGTCCGCGATTGCCGTTACTTTCTTCTTTGGCGGCTGGAGAGGCCCATTTTTACCTCCTGTAGTCTGGTTCTTGATAAAAATGGCCCTGTGCATATTCTTCTTCATATGGTTGAGGTCAACTTACCCCAGATTCAGATATGATCAGCTAATGAAGTTTGGATGGAAAATTCTGCTTCCGGTTGCATTAGCAAACATTTTAATAACAGGGATTGTAATAGTCTTGTTATGATTTATCAGGTTGTGAGGAAAAGGTAGTATGATAATACCATTAATAAAGGGTTTAGCGCTTACATTAAAGCATTACTTGAACCCATTTAAAGTAATTACGATGCAGTATCCTGATGAAAAGTGGACTCCTTATCCGCGTTTCAGGGGCTTGCATGAACTTCAAAGAGATGAAAACGGAAAAGAGAAATGTGTAGCATGCGGTCTCTGTTCAACAGTTTGCCCTGCAGAATGCATTGAACTTGAAGGTGATGAAAATGAACAGGGAGAGCGTTTTGCAAAGACTTATGAAATTAACATGCTCCGTTGCATTTTCTGTGGGTACTGCGAGGAAGTATGTCCAGAGGAGGCTATATTCTTAAGGCAAGATTATGAACTAGCTTCTGAGAATGCGAAGGATCATATTTACAATAAAAACAAATTATTGGTTCCGTTAAAGAAGAAAAAATAACTAAGTATAGGGTAACATTCTATGTTGGAAAGTTTACTGTTTTTGATAATGGGTTTCATAACGATTGCCTGTGCACTTTGCGTAGTCTTTCAGAAGAATCCGATTTATAGTGCAATCTTTCTTATTCAAACAATGGTCTCACTGGCAGTGCTGTACGTTTTATTACATGCACAGTTTATTGCTGCGATACAGGTAATGGTATATGCAGGTGCTATAATGGTACTTTTCATTTTCGTAATAATGTTGCTTAATTTAAGCAAAGCAGATGAAGAAGGCGCGAGGGACAATCTGTTTTTTCAAAAACCATCCGCCATTATTCTGGGATTTATACTGGTAGTTATGATTGGTGCCGTAACCCTGAAAACTGTATTACAAGGTACCAAAGGTGAGTATACCCCGGAAATCATAAGTCAGATCGGGAATACTCAGCTTGTAGGTAAAATGTTGTTTACCAAATACGTTTTTCCTTTTGAAATTGCTTCGATTTTGTTATTTGCAGCAATTATCGGTGCAATTGTACTTGCAAAAAAACGTTTTAATGAGGACGAAAAGGTATAATGATTCCATTAACATGGTACTTAATATTGTCCGGAGTTCTGTTTTCGATAGGGGCCGTGGGCGTTTTAATCAGAAGGAATGCCATAGTCATTTTTATGTGCATTGAATTAATGCTAAATTCTGTAAATCTTGCGTTTATAACATTTGCTCGCCAGTTGAATTCTATGGATGGGCAAATTTTCGTCTTTTTCATTATGACTGTTGCAGCAGCAGAGGCGGCAGTAGGGCTAGCAATAATAATCGCTATATATAGAAATAAAGCGACTGTCAATGTTGATGATATTAACTTAATGAAGTGGTAAAAGGATAGAAAAATGCCATATTTCTTTGGGTGCTCATATTTGAATTTGATCGGATTCGTACTACTGTTTCCGTTAGCAGGGTCCATTATAAACGGATTAATAGGGAAGAAACTTAGTAAGTCTGTAGTCGGTATAATCGGATGCACATCGATTGGATTAGCATTCATTCTTTCATTCTTTGTGCTCATTGACTTGCTGCAGCTTGCTCCTGAACACAGGGTATTTGAGAAGGACTATTTCACATGGATAGGTTCTGGAACGTTTGAAGCAATTGCCGGCTTGCAGGTAGACCCGCTTTCTGTGGTGATGATAATGGTGGTAACGGGAGTTGGATTCCTTATCCATGTGTATTCTGTCGGGTATATGCTTGATGATGACGGATATTACAGATATTTTACATACCTGAATTTGTTTACCTTCTCAATGCTGCTGCTTGTCCTGGCAAATAATTTTCTACTAATGTTTATAGGCTGGGAGGGTGTCGGTTTATGCTCATACCTGTTAATTGGTTTCTATTTTGAAAAGAAATCTGCATCCAGTGCAGGCATGAAAGCATTTATAGTAAACCGCGTTGGTGACTTCGGCTTTATTCTTGCCATAATGTTGATTTTCGTCACATTTAATTCGATAGATTTTACTACAGTCTTTCATGCTGCGCCTGAACATTTACAAATGGGTGGTTCTATAGCGACAATGATAACACTTTTATTATTTGTAGGTGCTGTTGGTAAATCTGCGCAAATACCACTTTATACGTGGCTGCCTGATGCTATGGAAGGTCCAACCCCGGTCAGTGCACTTATACATGCTGCGACAATGGTGACTGCCGGTGTTTATATGGTTGTAAGAAGTAATGTGCTGTATACCATGGCACCATTTTCTTTGACAGTTGTGGCCGTAATAGGAGGGGTTACAGCGTTGTTTGCTGCAACTATCGGTCTTGCCCAGAATGATATTAAGAGGGTTCTTGCATACTCTACAGTCAGCCAGATAGGGTACATGTTCCTTGCCTGTGGTGTAGGTGCATATGTAGCGGGTGTATTCCATCTGGTTACTCATGCGTTTTTTAAGGCATTATTATTCCTTGGTGCAGGCAGTGTAATTCACGGGTTGGGTGGTGAGCAGGACATGAGGAAAATGGGCGGTCTGAAAAAATATATGCCGACGACATACAAAACGTTTCTTATCGGAACACTTGCAATTGCAGGAATTCCTCCTTTTGCCGGATTTTTCAGTAAGGATGAAGTATTGCTAGAGGCATTTACCAAGGGCGGATTACTTGTTTGGTCTTTAGGAGCTATTGCTGCATTGCTTACGGCTTTTTATATGTTCAGGCTGCTTTTCATGACGTTTTTTGGAAAATCAAATATGTCTAAACATGCTGAAGAGCATGTCCATGAATCTCCCATGATAATACTTATTCCGTTGCTCGTACTGGCATTTCTTTCTATCCTTGGCGGATTTATGGGCTTTCCGACTGCGAGTGCAATAAGTAATTTCCTTTCACCGGTTATAGGCGGTGGGCACCACGGAGCTGTTGATGGAGGTTCTCTGCATCATGCGTCAGCCGGCATGATGTTTTCCATGATGGGAATCTCGACAGGTATTGCCATAGCAGGTATTTTATTAGCGTACCTGATGTACATAAAGAATCCTGGTTTGCCTGCAAAGATAGTTGGGAAGTTTAAGTTGGTTTATACACTAATATATAACAAGTATTATGTTGACGAAATATATGATGCAACTATTGTTAAACCGACAGTGAAGACATCATTTATTCTCTGGAAGATTGTAGACGTGAGGATTATAGACGGTTTCGTAAATGCAATTGCCAGGATTGTCGAATTAAAAGCTGAGGTATTAAAGCTCTTCCAGACTGGATATGTACGCAATTATGCATTATCTATATTACTGGGTGGAGTTATCATAATTGTTTGTTCCCTGATACTTTTATAAGCGTTTTTAATCTTAGGTTTTTATATAATGAATTTACTTACCATAGTTACATTTTTGCCATTGTTCGGAGCAATCTGGCTTCTGTTTGTTAACGGCGAAAAACAGGAGAAAATTAAACGTATTGCACTTGTTGTTGCTATAGGTGATTTTATACTTTCGCTGCCACTGTTCTTCAAGTTTAAATTAGGTACAGCTGAATTCCAGTTTGTTGAAAATGTACCGTGGATAAAGGAATTTGGTATCAGCTACCATATAGGGATTGACGGCATAAGCCTTTTCCTATTCCTCCTGACTAGTTTTCTTTCGGTCATTTGTATCCTGGCCTCATGGAACATAACCAACAGGATTAAAGAGTACATGATAGCAATGCTTATATTGCAGACAGGTATGCTGGGAGTGTTTATATCTCTTGACTTGTTTCTGTTCTATGTGTTCTGGGAGTTAATGCTGATCCCGATGTACTTGATAATTGGTGTATGGGGAGGCCCCAGAAGGATATATGCTACAATTAAGTTTTTCCTGTTTACAATGGCGGGAAGCGTATTAATGCTGGTTGCAATCATTGTAATCTTTTTTATGAATCATAAAGCAACGGGCGAATACACATTTGATTTGCTAAAGATTTATAATCTCGACATTCCGATGGGAGCTCAATTCTGGCTCTTTTTAGCGTTCTTTTTTGCATTTGCAATTAAAGTTCCTATGTTCCCCTTTCATACATGGTTGCCGGATGCTCACGTTGAGGCTCCAACAGCCGGTAGTGTTATATTGGCTGGTGTGTTGTTGAAAATGGGTACTTATGGTTTTGTAAGATTTAGTCTGCCATTGTTTCCTTACGCAAGTCATCAATTTGTACCACTTATCGGATGGTTGGCCGTTGCAGGGATTATTTATGGTGCTCTTGTAGCAATGGTACAGGAAGATCTCAAGAAGTTAGTAGCATACTCCAGTGTCAGCCATCTGGGTTTTGTCATGCTTGGTATTTTTGTATTTAACATCCAGGGAATGGAAGGCAGTATACTCCAGATGATCAATCACGGCTTAAGCACGGGCGCATTATTCTTGATAGTCGGAATGGTATATGAAAGAAGGCACACAAGGTTAATTGCTGATTTTGGAGGCCTGACGAAAAAAATGCCGATGTTTGCGATCTTCTTTATGATTATAACACTGTCATCTATTGGACTACCCGGATTAAATGGATTTGTAGGCGAATTCCTGGTGCTGGTTGGGGTGTTCAAGACTAATGTAACTTTTGCAGTCCTGGCCACGACGGGTGTAATCCTTTCTGCATGTTACATGCTGTGGATGTTTCAGAGGGTTATGTTCAACAAGATCACAAATCCCGAAAACAGGAAACTTAAAGACTTAAATTTGAGAGAATGGGCATTGTTACTGCCTATTACAATACTTGTCTTCTGGATTGGTATTTATCCAAAACCATTTATCTCCAGAATGGATGTTTCTGTAAACCACCTCCTGACTCAGGTGGATGATAAATATCAAGTAACAGCAAACAGAGTCAAAATTGAGAACGAAGAGGCGGCTGCACATGCTGCAGAGATTGCACGTGCTGAAGAGGCTGAGCGTGCTGCAGAAGCTGCACGTGTTGAAGAGGCTGAAGAAGCTGCGAGTGCTGTTGCAGAAGACAGCGCAGATCCTATGTTAGAGGAAGATTAAATTTATGGAAATAGTAATACCACCATTTGATTTAAAAAGTATTTCGCCGATTATCATTATTACCATCTTTGCGATGATAATACTTGCAATAGATGTATTCTTTAAAAAGACTTTCAGGGATAGTCTGGGATATCTGACTTTTCTTGTTGTTGCTTTGACAGGCATGGTAGCCGGTACCCAACTGGGTGATACTGTGTATTCATTCAGTAATATGTATGTGGTAGACAATTTCTCCGTCCTTTTTAATCTCATCTTTCTGGTTAGTACGGGTATCGTAATACTGTTATCAGTTCGTTACGCAAAGCAGGAAGGCATTAACAATGGTGAATACTATACACTGATACTGTTTGCCACTATGGGTATGATGCTGATGGCAGGTGGAGCTGACTTGCTTACCATCTTCCTTGGCCTTGAGATAATGTCCATTTCGCTTTACGTTCTTGCCGGTTTCAGGCGAGATAGTGTTCGTTCAAACGAGGCATCATTGAAATACTTTCTGCTTGGAGCATTTGCTACATGCTTCCTGCTTTATGGTATAGCGATGCTTTATGGTGCGACTGGCACTACGAACATAAAGGAAATTGCTGCCTTCCTGGCTAACAACCCTTCATTGTCAAACCCAATGATAATAACAGCTACATCTTTACTTGTCGTAGGTTTTGGATTTAAGGTGGCATGCGTGCCGTTTCATAAATGGACTCCAGATGTTTATGAAGGGGCTCCGACTGCTATTACTGCCTTTATGTCTGTTGGGCCAAAGGCCGCCGCTTTTGCAGCTTTTGCAAGGGTATTTTTAGTGGCGTTGCCTGATGTAGGACAGAATTGGTCAATGGTATTATGGGTGCTTGCTGCACTTACAATGACTGTAGGTAATCTTGTGGCCATTGCTCAAACAAATATTAAGCGAATGCTGGCATATTCGAGTATAGCGCATGCAGGTTATGCGCTTATGGCCATTATAGCAGGTGGAGATTTTGGGCCTTCTAGCTTACTCTTCTATATGTTGGCATACACATTTATGAACCTGGGCGCATTTGCAGTGGTAATCGTACTTGGAAGAAAAGGTGAAGAGAACGCTAATATAGAAGACTACAGTGGTCTCGGGTTCAAGCATCCGATTCTAGCAGTAGCAATGTGTATATTTATGTTCTCACTTGCAGGCATACCGCCATTTGTTGGATTTATAGGAAAATTCTATATCTTCAGTGCCGCTATTAAAAATGGGTTTATTATTCTGGCTGTCATTGGTGTGGTAAATAGCGTAATATCGGTTTACTACTACTTAAGAGTAACTGTCGTAATGTACATGAAGAAACCGGTACGTGAATTTGCACCGCTTTCACTCTCGCCATTCATGATTCTTGCCCTTATATTAACGGTATGGGGCACTATACAACTGGGTATATTTCCCGGAAAGATTATATCACTCGTTCAGAATTCCTCACTTTTGTATTAAACATTTCACAGAATATCCAATCATTTCAGCTAACGTTTTATAGCACAGGTACGAATACACATCAAAGAACAATATACATTTCTTTGTAAACCAATAAGTGCAAATTCATATAAGGATGTAGGCTTAGGCAAGATTCGTACTTGAAATATTTATCCTTGCTTCTATAGAAGCTCTGTTGTTAAAATATATTAAGTACACTTTAGTAATGATTACATTTTTTGTTTTGTTTTTGTCATAGTAAAAATATTCAGGCTAATATTTAGTCAATTTTAATTTTATCTCTTTTGAAAAGAGGTGCCAGATGTCAGAAAATATTGATAAAGAAATTTCAGGAAAGTACTGTAATCGATTTGGTGTTATAGCAGTAGATAAAGAATTTGTGACAGCGGTCCAACTAAAAGAAGCTTTAGCCGAGCAAGCGGATGATAACCTTTCCAATAGGCCACATAGGCTAATAGGGAGAATATTCTTTGATAGGGGCTGGATGACTGATGAACAAATTGACATAGTTTTGAACGAACTATTCAAGCTGGGAAAGGAGAATGGATAGACTTCATAATATTAAATATAATCTTATTGTTTTAGGAGGGGGATATTATGAAACTTTTTAAAGTTATATTGAGGCCGGAAAAGGAATTTGTATTAAAGGATGTTTTGTCAGGTATAGGATATCATGGGATTACGTCAAAGGACAGCGCAGGATTAGGAGAAAGTAAAAAAACAGTTAAACAAGTATATCGAGGCAAAGTATATGA
>CAZPAM010000013.1:0-42586 GCA_964584595.1 uncultured Candidatus Scalindua sp.
CTCATCCATTTATCTATCTCAACCGCAATAACGACTGTCACTGTTACCAGTCCGATCTGCAGCCAATCGAAGGGGAGATATTTTTATAAAAGCGGTCTATTTACACCAATTGCATATTATTTTTTTAATCTAATGGCCATTTTACAGGAATTATATGTATCCAGTCATATGTAATGTTGTTACATAATGTTATGCTATATGAAAAATATGAAAAATACCTAATATGTGGTTGATATAAGATATTTACTATTGACATGGATAGCCTTTTCACATATAAAGCAATCTAACTTGATTAATGTATTAAAAGTTAATCTTCCGCTTTTTATGCCGTTGGAGTATTGGTAATGAGAAAAACTACTTTTACCATTACATTTCTGCATTTACTCTCACCTGTTTCTGCAATTACAGCAAAAATCTTTACATTTATCACTTCGTTACTTTTCAATTTTCACAAAACTCTTCAAACAAATAAATTTAATTTCATTGTTTCCAATAATACTTTTTTCAAGGTTTGTAGGGCATAACATCGTTTTCATTCTAATAGGAATTGATGGAGGGGGTTATAGGAACTACCTAGCTTTGTACCAAATTCAATAATATTAGGCAAAATCACCAGTAACCCGTAGGGAGAGGAGTAGAAAATTTCGGCACTGATTGAGGAGTTTAAAAGAGAGCATACGGAAATCATTAAGATGCTCAGTGAAGCTAAAGAACTTGGTATCCTTTCACACAAGGGCCAGGAGAAACTCATGTCTGTGAAATCTTGTCTGATTGAACATCTTAATAAGGAGGATGAAAAACTTTATCCTGTTCTTTACAAAGCAGCGGAACAAAATAAGAAATTAAAAGAATTATTAGAGTTATTAGCAAATGATTTGCAGACACTCTCTATAGGCGTGACAGAATTATTTGATAAATATAATAAAGGAATTTTAGATACAAAGTTTGTGGAAGAGTATGAAAACTTTTTTGTAGCCCTTTGCAAAAGAATGAGGCTCGAAGAAGACATTCTCTATGATGAGTATGAAGTAACGGATCAATCAATAATAGTCTGCTGACGGATGTCGGTGTTTTTTGATATCAGCTTATACAGGCCAATATTAAAAATGATTAAATGGGACGATAAATTCAGTTTCGGTATATCAATAATTGACAAAGAACACAAAGAAATCATTGATTTTGTTAATAAAGTTTTTGTTGCAGAGGAACGCAATGACAATCCAGAAGTATCAATGGAATTATTAAAGGAATTGACTAACTATTCTCTTACGCATTTTGCAACTGAAGAGAATTACATGATAAAGCTTAAGTATTCAGGGTATAAATACCACAAAAAAGAGCACCACGATTTTACCATGACAACAATTGCTAATCTTAGAAAAGTAAATCAGGGTGATTATAAAATAATAAACGAAAACCTTTTATACCTTACAGGGTGGTTGCTGAACCACATTCAAGTAACTGATAGAAAATATATTGACTGTTTCAAGAGAAAAGGTCTTTAAATATTACCCCCACCCCAAACCACATCTCACCTGGAAATTAAGGGTCCCGCCCATTTAAAATAAGTGCCTAAAGTAAATAAAGTCATTAGTCATTGGACAGTAGTCAGTAGTCATTCCTTGCCCTTTGCGCTCTTACTTGTCCTCGGCGTTTTCCAGTCCGGGGAGCGCCTTTGCGTGAAACTTGTCTTTCGCCTTTATTTAACTACGGCATTCTCTTCAAAACGAGGGTCATTGATGCCCCATCTCAGTTTAAGCTCCATGAGCCCGCAATAACAGCAGGGAACTATAAAGATAGTGATCAGGGCTACGGTCATGCCTCCAACGGTTGGGATTGCCATCGGCTTCATCACATCAGAACCGCGCCCAGTTGAAAGAAGAATAGGCATCAGTGCAATAATCGTAGTAGCTACCGTCATAAGGCAGGGGCGAATACGCTTCAGGCATGCAAGCACAGTTGCCTCACGCACATCATCAACGGAACTGATCTTTCTCTTTCTAAATGTCTGATCAAGATACGTCGCCGTAATCACACCATTATCAACCGCAATACCAAACAGTGCTATGAAGCCTACCCATACTGCAACGCTGAGGTTGTAACCAAATATACTAAGCAGAATAAACCCACCAGCCAGAGATACGGGAATTGCAATATAAACAAACAACGTCGTCGAAATAGTCCTGAACTGAAGGTAAAGAATGAAAAAGTTTACGAAAAGACATATGGGCAACAGAATAGCCATGCGCTTATTAGCCCTTATCTGATTCTCAAATTGACCCGCCCACTTTATGTAATATCCCTTGGGCAATTTGAGTTCGCCGGAAGCTATCTTTGCCTTTACGAGCTTATCGGCCTCTTCAACCACGCTGACCTCATCACGTTCCCTCGTATTAAATGTAACATACCCTACCATGAGAGTATCCTCACTCTTAATCATGGAAGGGCCTATTGTATATTCAATATCGCATACCTGTGTAATGGGGACCTGCGCACCGGAAGGAGTCGGGACGAGTATCTTCGGCAGCATCTCAAAATTATCCCTGATCTCCCTCATGTACCTGGCCCTTACCGGATAACGCTCACGGCCCTCAACAGTCCACGTAATATTCTTGCCTCCAATAGCCACCTCTATGACATCCTGAACATCACTCAGATTCACACCGTACCTTGCAATAGCCTCGCGGTTTATCTTAAACTCAATATATGGCTTACCCACTATGCGGTCGGCTATCACGTCAACTGCTCCCGGTACCTGTTTTATTATTGATTCCAATTGCAGGCCTATTCGTTCGATCTCCTTCAGATCATCACCGTAAATCTTTGCGCCCATCATTGCGCGCAGGCCGGACTGAAGCATGATCACCCGTGTCTGTATCGGTTGAAGCCACGTGGGTGCAACGCCGGGCATATCCGTAGCCGCACGTAATTCCTCAAGGATCTCATTCTTTGTGATAGTCCTCTCCTCTGACCATATTAAACCCAGAATACTTTTCGTCCACCGTGGAATATACCAGTTTGAATACCATCTCTTCACAGTCACATCTCTCCATTGGTCCTTTGGCTTCAGATTTACGATTGTCTCAATCATCGATGTTGGAGCCGGATCAAGAGCAGTCTCAGCCCTGCCCAGTTTACCAACAACCATGTCCACTTCCGGTATCTGCTTCATTAAAATATCCTGCTTTTTCAAACCCTCCATTACCTCTGTCAGGCTCGCAGCAGGTAAGAACGACGGCATGTAAAGGAAAGAACCTTCATCCAGAGACGGCATGAACTCACGACCGATGCCGGGAAATCTGTGTTTAAGTGCAACCCAGGGGCTGATTTTATTTACATCCAACATTACATAACTTAATCCCTTTTCAACCGGATAAGCTACCCGGCCCAGACCCAGCCAGATTGTTAATCCACTAAAGACTATAAATGCAGGAATTATCAGAAAAATAACCTTGTGGGCAAGTATCCACCTGAGTGCAGGTTCATATACTGCGTGTATGCCCCGGGAAATAACGTTCTTCTCCATTGGTCTGAGGCGCTCCCTGCTCATAACATAAATAATCAATCCAATGAGCAAGCCTCCAACCGTTGAAAATATCCATGCTGCAGGCGCACTAACAGTTTCGTACCTGCCAAATATCAGATACCGGATTATAAATATCAAGCATATACCGGAAGAACCTCCAAGGATTATTGAAGTCTTCTTTCGCCAATTAACTTCCTTTAAGAACAGGTTACACAGCACCGGTACGACCGTTATGGCAATGATAACCGAAGCAAACAGGGCAAATGTTTTGGTGTATGCCAAGGGCTTAAAAAGCCTGCCCTCCTGACTCTGCATAAAGAATACGGGAATAAAGGAGACTATAGTAGTAGATACGGCCGTAATAATGGCACTCCCTACTTCCTTGCCCGCGTCATAAATAACTTCTATTCGTGGTTTGGAACCATCAGACTCTGTCAGGTGCCGATAAATATTCTCAGTCATTATGATGCCCATATCCACCAATGTACCAATGGCAATGGCTATACCTGAAAGGGACATAACGTTTGAATCAACACCAAGTTCATACATTGCAATGAATGCAATAATCACTGCCAGCGGCAGGGTCATGGCTACTACAATAGAACTTCTGAAATGGAGCAGGAATATCGTTACAATGATTATGGTAATTATGATTTCCTCTGTAAGCGCCTCCTTCAGAGTACCAATAGTTTCATGAATAAGCTGTGTCCTGTCGTAAAACGGAACGATATGCACACCATCAGGCAGTCCGGGTTCTATCTCCCCAATCTTGTCCTTCACCTTCTCAATAACCCTTAAAGGATTCTCGCCATACCTCATAGTCGCCACGGCACCCACAACCTCCGCCCCTTCCTTGTCAAGGGCGCCGCGCCTGAAATCAGGCCCAAACGTAACCGCTGCAACATTCTTTATAAATAATGGAGTGCCTTCCGTTGACTTAACCACAATGTTTTCTACATCTTCAATAGTCTTGATAAAACCGACACCCCGAATGATGTATTCCATTCCATAATTCTCTATGACCTTTGCGCCAACATCGACGTTTGACCTGCGTACGGCAGAATAAATATCCGACAACTTTACCCTGTGAGCACGCATCTTGTCCGGATCTACGTCTATCTGGTATTGCTTTACAAAACCACCAACAGATGCTACTTCAGAAACACCTTCAACCGCATTCAACTGATACCGCACGTACCAGTCCTGCAGAGAACGCAGCTCTCCCAGATTGTAGCCGGACTTAGCCAAATCGGCATCTCCCAGGGGACATGTTCCCGGTTCGCTGAATACTCGCTTGAGTACCAATTCGTGGCCATGCTCCGGACAATCACCGGCCTCATCAAAGGCTATCGTAAAATCATCAGGGCAGACAAAAACACCGCCACTGTGTTCCGGGCAATAGTAACCATTTTCAACCGTGTACCAGAAAATCTGCCCGAGAGCAGTAGCGTCCGGCCCGAGTACGGGAACTACTTCATCCGGCAACCATCTAGTCGCAACATTGAGACGCTCCAACACCCTTGAACGCGCCCAGTAGAAATCTACATTATCTTTGAATATGACGTAAACTACGGAGAAACCAAACCCTGAATACGAACGGATTACCTTAACACCGGGAACTCCTTCGAGGCTGGTGGTTAATGGATATGTGACTTGGTCTTCCACAGTCTGCGGATCACGGCCGGGCCATTCGGTGAAGACTATTGACTGGTTTTCGCTTATGTCCGGAATTGCGTCTACCGGTATATTCTTGATACAGTAAAAACCGGAGCCTATAACCAGTAAGGTTATAACCAGAACAATAAACGTATTTTCCAGACAAAATCTCATTAGTCTGTTAATCATTTTATTTGTTCCTTAACTGAACCGCACTTCAGCATACCAGACCCAAAATAAGGATTACGTGTCCCTTCCTCTTTTTGCAGCCATGAGGCGTCTGCCATAGGGCAGTAGTAAATGTAGGAATTCCCAGTACCCTTAATCTTCCCCTGCAACGCTTTCAAGTAGCTGATCATAGACCGGCTTAAGCCCTTGAATCTCTCCCGGGCTTCTTCAAGTCCCTGCCCCTTCATCTCAGCTGCACCGTTCCCAATCTTCCCGGCAATTTCAGACAACGTTTCAAGTGAACCCTCTGGAATATCAGGCTGCATTTCCTTAATCTTCCCGGCATTATTGATGATCAAATCCAGGCCTTCACCAATGCCTTCTACCGAATCATTCGCAAGCTTCGCAGCAATACCATAATAACTATCAAGGATATCTTCTGTTGCCAGTTTCAATTCGGGCATATCAATCACCCCTGTTAACGGTTGTTCGTGTTTATGTTCTTTTTTCTCTTCAATAGTTGGTTTTTCAAGGGCAGAACCCTCAGGAAACAAAAGGCTTGGTTTGCCCAGCAACTGCATCTGCGAATCGATAAGGAAGTTTCCATCTGTTACAACCTCTTCTCCCACACTTAAACCTTTGATCACGTGATAATATTCATCGGCCTTGGGGCCAAGGACTACTTCCCTTAGAGCATAGTTCCCCTCTTCCTTTTCTACATAAACAATATTGCGTTTTCCTGTAAAAAGTACAGCGCTATGAGGAATGGCAAGAACCCCTGTTTCTGTTCTTTTCTTAAGTTTCCTTTGGCATACCGGGCATTCGCCGGGAAGTCCTGTTTGTGCGTCAATATGCTCAGAACAAACATATACTTCTCTCTCCCCCCGGCCCTTTTCATCCTCTACCTTAATAAGTACCATCTCACACTTAGGACAACTTCCGGGTTCACCGGAAGTTGATTCTTCACATTTCATGGGGCATCCATATAATTGTGGTATTAATCCCGGGACAAAGACGCCCGTTTTCCCACCAACAGGTTCGAGCTTCATTCCACACTTCGGGCAATTACCCTCCTTATCTGATATAACCTCCGGATGCATGGGGCACATGTATTTTCCCATGATCTTTGAATCAATACTTACTCCTTCACTTCCGAGTTTAACCTTAAGCCGGGCATTAACGTACATACCCGGTTTGAGCTTTCCCTCTTTATTGTCCATATTGATGCGCACCTTGACACTCCTGGTCGTTTCATTCAAGAATGGATCTATAAAGACAACAGTCCCATGAAAAACATCTCCGGGATAGGATTCTGTAACAACCTCAATATCCTGGCCATACCTGACCCAGGGAAGATCATATTCATAAATATCGAGATACAGCCAGACACTACTCAGGTCGGCAATAGTAAAAAGCATATCTCCGGTCTTAAAATACATACCCTCGAAGGCATTCTTGTCAATTATTGTCCCACCAATAGGCGCATGGATGGTCAGATGAGTCTGGGGCGTTTGAGTTTTCTCGAGTTCGTTAATCTGTTCTTCAGTTATGCCCCACAATAGTAGTCTTTGTCTGGTGTTTTCAAGAAGGGTTTTTGATGACGCGATAACTTCCGGTATAGGACTATCTCTAAGCTTTTCAATACCTCTATAGGCCAGCAAGTATTCCTCCTGGGTGGATAGAAGGTCAGGGCTATATATGTAAATCAGATGCTCACCTTTTTTAACGATAGTACCTGTAAAATCAACATAAAGCTTGTCTGTACGTCCGGAAACCCATGCTGTAACGTGTGCAACACTACTCTCGTCATAATCTATCTTTCCTACCGTAAAGATCGACTTCGTCAATTCTCTATAATTAACAAGAGTCGTTTGTACTGAGGCCAGCTGGCGTGCCCTCTCACCAAGCCTTAAACTTGCTTTCCCTCCTCCACCTGCGCCCTCCCTCATCGGCACAAGGTCCATACTGCATATTGGACAACGTCCGGGGCCATCTTGTTTAATCTGTGGATGCATGCTGCAAGTCCAGAAAAGAATTTTGCTGTCAGATGATGTACCAATTGATACCGTCGTCTCACCGGAACCTCCACCACTCTTTAAAAGCAAGCCGATGACTAATCCTGTTATAAAGATAGCAGCAAAGATTGAGATAATTATCCATCTTGTCTTTAATGTGTTCCAGATATCTTTTGACTTGCTTGAAATATCATCCATTTTAGATTTCCTCTATTTTAGATTTATTTTGTTTAGTGGTACAAATCCCACTATTGGTATAATCAGAAAATAGTATATTTATGAATTCTGTTTTTATATAACTTCAATAAGCTCCTATCTTTATAACAAAGCACGGTTCCATATAATTATGTGTCAGCCGCATGCCATCATAACAACAACAGGAAAGCCTTTAAAGAGTTTTATTCTGTGCTCTGTGGAATCTATCAGCCTCTACATAAGACCCGCTTATAACACAACTTAAGGGGTTTCTCCACTCCATTCAAGGTGGTATTCCCGGCTCTTAAACATCATTATTATTTTTACGATGTAGAGAAGACATCTCTATCCTTGGTCTTATATGCCACAATGAAATGCAGTATGTCAAACTCCTGTATTCTATAATTGAATATACTAAATCAGAATGTTAAAATAGTAACTTGTAATTACATGAGGTGAAAAATTGCGTTTTAGAAATTCTTTAATCTTTCAATTCCTTCCTGCCCGCCAGTTTGTTAGGTGGGAATTCTTAAACTTACTAAGGACGAAGGACTAATGAGTAAAGATAAAACCCGCAGAGAGTTTATCAGAGAAACGTGCACAAATACATTGCTGAGCGGCATGTTTCTGTCTCAATTGCCATTACCCCCCGACCTCTTACCGGATGACATCGAAACCGATCCGGCATTAACAAACACATTAAACCCGCAATCCCTTGTTGTAGATGTTAAAAGCAGGAAAGAAATTATACAGGGAGTAACCGCGAATATCTCACTGGTCAAGCAGATGGTTAGCTCAGGCATAACTTCACTTACAGGCAAAAACAATCCAAAAGATGCGTGGAAATCACTCTTTCATGAGGATGAAAGGATTGGCATAAAGATAAACGGTCTTGGTGCCCACATCCTTGCCGGTAATTATCAAATCTGCTGGGCTATTGTTGACGCACTCAAGGATATCGGGGTAAAAGAAAATAATATCATCGTCTGGGACCAATATCAGCATCATCTAAAATCATCAGGCTTCAAACCTAACATGTCCTTTAAAGGAGTAAGGGTCTTCGCAACAGACAGGGGCAAGGGGAAAAAAGCCCTGGATTCAGGCAGTTCACTTAAAGAGTACGACAGTGGATACGGAGCCGTGAAAATAAGTAGAATATGGACGGAAGATGTTGATTCAGTCATAAATTTAGGTTTGTTAAAAGACCACGGAATTGCAGGCGTAACTATTTCGCTGAAAAACATATCTCATGGTGTGGTCAGCCACCCGGAAATCTTTCATGATAATTCATGTGACCCTTTCATTGCCGCTATAAATTCAATACCTATAATCAAGGACAAGATAAAGCTTCACATCTGTAACGGGATACTCGGCCTTTACGAAGGCGGGCCGATGCCTAAGAAAAGACACGTGTGGAGCAATAACGGAATTATCCTGAGCAAAGACCCTGTAGCACTCGACACAATAGGAATGCATATTATCGAGGGAAAGAGAAAAGAGAGAGAGCTGCCTTCACTATTCAACCGTCCAAACCTTCCAAAGCATATCGAAACAGCAGGCAAATTCGGGCTTGGCGTAAGTGACTTAAATCTGATTAATCACAAAACCGTCCTGATCTAACTTTATATCTAACTCATACAATATAAAACCACTCTACAATAAATCTTCTTAAGAAGTCATGGCAGAGAAACTAATAACACCAGAAAAAGATACAGAAGAAATACTGGAGTACTTACGTGAATCTTCGATTTTTAAAGATCTTCCTGAGAAATCATTAGAGAAGATCTCAGCAATAGTACAAATAGATTCCTTTGCCAAAGATCATATCGTTATCAAAAAAGGGTCACCGGGAGTTCGCTTATATTTGATCAAATCAGGAAGTGCACGCGTTGTCTCCGAATCGGAAGAGGAAGAATTTACTATTGCTGCTATACCTAATGGAAAATGCTTTGGTGAAATGTCACTGCTTACGGGTGAACCCTGTAACGCCACTGTAAAAACAAATGAAGATTCCACTCTTTACTTTATCACAAAGAGTGACTTTGATGATATCCTTGCGGAAAACCCTTTGATATACAAGCATTTTAATAAGCTGCTTGCAGAGCGGGTTGATAAGCAGAATATTAAAAGTGTTGATCTTAAAAAGCATGAAATTGCCTTAAGCAGTTACCTCCAGAAGACAAAAGAATATCAGTACAGTAGTGTGGTATGGAAATGCAAGAAAATGCGGGAAGTCGTAAAGGAAGCTGAAGAACTTTCAAAGACAGATGTCCCCATTACCATCATATCAGAAAACGGCGCCGGAAAAGAAACCATGTCCAGAAAGATCCATTCGGAAAGCACAAGGGCAAAATCCCCTGTAATTGAAATCATACTTGCCAAAGAAAGAAGGAAGGAAGAATCACCTGTCCATAATGAGAGAAGAAAACGTGATCAGATTGAATGTGAAATATTCGGCAGCGAGAAAACAGAATTTACTGAGAGGGAGGCAAGAAGGACCGGACGTTTAGAATTGGTGAATAACGGAACGCTGATTATCAAAAATATAGAGAATATGTCACCAAACACGCAGGAAGTTTTCTTGAAATTCCTGGAAACCGGCAACTTCCGGAGATTAGGAGGAAGCGAATACATACATGCTAATGTAAGGGTTATTGTTACTACTACAGATATCAGCTCCATGCAGGAAAAACTAAACCAGAGATTATTCCACATATTAAGCGCATATAAATTAGAGATCCCACCATTAAGGGACCGCAAAAAAGACATTCCTTCCCTTATGGAGCATTTTGTAGATAAAACAAGCAAATCAAGACACATACAGGCAAAAAAGTTTTCAAAGGCCGCTACAAACAAATTATTAAAATATGAATACCCCGGAAACGTAAAGGAACTGGAACATGTAATTGAACGTGCAATTACATTGTCAAAAGGAGATGCTGACATTGAAGAAGAAGAAATCTTCCTCGGTGATATAACAAAGATAGAGGATGAGAACCGAATTAATCTCCTGAATATATTTCTGATTAGAAAATTATGTGAAAGCCCCGGATTAATTTTAGCTGCTAAAATAATGGTCTTAATCTCTTTTATTTCTTTACTCTATTTGTTAGCAGCACAATCTGACATTTCAATAGGCGGGAGAAAGATTTCCCTGATTTTATGCTGGCAGTTAAGTTTGCCACTTTTATTTGTAGTATTTCTTTTTGCCGGCCGTTTTGGGTGCGGCGTTTGTCCTATAGCCTTTATCTCTAAGTTTTTTAATAAACATATCAATCTAAAAGTATCGATACCATCTTTTATCAAGAATAATGATGGCTGGTTTGTTGGTGCTGGTTTTATAGCCATATTATTCCTGGAAAAGTATACTCATATGGCCTATTCAATCAACAATACGGCCTATTTAATATTCAGTATTCTGCTCGCAGCCTTAATTATAGATTTTGTTTTTGAAAAATCTGCCTGGTGCCGTCACCTTTGCCCACTGGGAGGATTGGGTGCAATTTTCTCCATGTCCTCCATGATTGAAATACGTTCAAACAGAAATACATGTACCACGATATGCACAACACATGATTGCTATAAGGGATCTGAGAGAGCAGCCCCCTGCCCGATGTTTTTACATCTTCAGTTTTTGTCGGATAATAGAAACTGCAAGGTCTGTCTGAATTGCATTAAAAACTGCACACATAACGCAACACGTTTAAACCTCCGAATCCCGGGAGCAGAAATAAGTTCATTAAGACAAACAACTCTGGCAGGAGCTTTATTTTCAATTATTCTTTCAGGCCTATTATTGGCTGAAATCCTTTTTCAATCAGGTGTCAGTCAGGTAAGTTTTCCTCTCGTATTCTCTGCTTCCATATGTTTTACACTGCTCCTGAACCTTTTCAGCAATCTTACCACTGCACTAATATCAAAAGAAACGATAATTGCACACATTAAGCATTTTGGCTACACGCTTCTTCCACTTACCCTATTCGGGTTTCTGGCCAAAAAGGTTGTCGATGTTTTCGGAAACGTGGAGGGATCGTTAATGATATTTAATATCTATAAATTAAATTTCAATTTTACAATTGCCTTCCAATTGCTCATGGTACTCACAGGGCTTTTCATAACTGAATATCTCATTTACAAAGTTATTCAGAACAAAATCACAAAAACCAAACAATCCCTGTTATTTTTCATCCAGGGAATAGTACCATTGACAATCGCTGTAATTTATATCATGTTGTTTTTCACTTGAAAAAAAACAAATCTTAACGCAGAGAACGCAAAAAAAAAACTGTGGTCAAAAGCGAAAGGCAGGTTACTTGCCCCTTGCTTCTCTTCCCTCTTTCCTGCCTACCTTTGCGCTCTTTGCGACTTTGCGGTAAGTGTCTTTTTTCACTAAATCAGGGTGACAGTGTGTCATTGGATTTTTTCTTTTAAAATGTGCAATGACAATTTGTCAGGTTTATGCAAATCAAGGACTTCCCGAACATTTAGATAGAGAGTCATATCCTATGCATACAAAACGACTTACATATTTATGAATAGTTTTCTCGGCTGTCCTTTTTTATGGCATTTTTATTGCTATTTAGGTAGAGTTACTCTCAAATATTTATCCAGGCAGGTATTGGTAAAACAACGTGATTCATGTATTTAGGGAATTTCTTAGATGATAAAATATACGAATGGTAAACCTCCACCAATAATCATAATACGAGACTATTTGCATAGCCTGGCTGGTGGCGTAGATGATGCTACTTACCCACCATTTCCGAAGGCTCTGCAGTTTGTTCATCTCCTGAATAACTATAATAAAACATTCATAACTTTCATGTATTGTATCGTGAACGGCTTTGTCTCAATATGCATAATGGGCGGCATTGCCATGTGGAGTAAAAATCCTTTTGTTTTTCCATCTCTGGGGCCGACGGCATTCTTATTCTTTTTTTCTCCAAAACTGCCCGCTTCCAGCCCCAGGAACACTTTGATGGGCCATGCTCTGGGCATCTCTGCCGGCTGGTTCAGCCTTGTAATCTTTGGGCTTTTAGACGACCCGAATATTCTCGTAAGTGGAGTTGTATGGCAAAGGGTATTAGCTGCAGGTTTGTCATTGGGGCTTACCTGTGCTCTTATGGCGTTGTTCAAATGCCCGCATCCGCCTGCCGGAGCAACGACACTGATTGTCTCATTAGGATTAGTTCATACTTATTTCGGCTTTTTATGTATGATGCTTGCTGTCATACTCTTGAATCTCCAAGCATTTGTTATAAACAGAACAGCAGGGATTGATTATCCAATCTGGAAGGCAAAACAGTAAGGATATTGAAAAAAACTATGAAGAATATTTATTATATTTTGTCCATTTAAAAATTGGAGGGGAGGAGTATTAACTTGGCGACATTAACTGACACATCATCAAGAATCTCAGAGGGAATGACCTATGGCGAAGTGGTAACGATGTTCCCGATGACCAGGGCTGCCTTTGTAGAGAAAGGCGTTGTAGAAAAGGAAAACTTTTTCTTTGTGCCTTTGACATGCTTTGTGGATGCGTATGGAATTTCCATCGATGAGTTAAATGAGATTGTTGCAAAAGCAGAGGAAAAACAACCTGAAAATACCATTGATGTCGATGGTGAGACAATAAGCGACCAGATGACATTCAGGCAGATACTCAAGGCGCATCCCAGGGTAAAGGGAATATTTGAAACTTATGGTGTCTATGAAACCGGCAGGAAGAATTGGCAAAATGAAACTCTTGCAACAATTGCCGTTTCCGTAAAGAGCACGCCGAAGAAGTTTCTTGCCAGTATTGCCTCATGCATAAAGGCGCCGTTCTTCCCACAGGGTAATGTACTTGTATTAACCATGGCATCACTGGCATTTACCTTAAGTTTCGGCCTGTGGATCCTTATGGGGCCGCTTTCCTCGATTATCAAAACCCAATGGGGCCTCAGCTATACGGCAAACTCTGTCTTGATAGCAATACCGATATTAATGGGGTCCGTTATGAGGATCCCGATGGGTATGTTAACGGACAGATACGGCGGCAGAATTGTGATGAGCGGCCTGTTGCTCTTTTGTTCAATAGTAGCATCCCTTGGTTTTTTTGTGCAGAGTTATTCCTTACTCCTTGTAGTAGGGTTCTTTTACGGGATATGTGGTACTTCCTTCGCAGTGGGTATCGCACAGGTAACAAGATGGTATCCCGCACATAATCAGGGCCTTGCACTTGCAATATTTGGAACCGGTAATGTAGGTACAACATTAGCGGCATTATTTGCGGCAAAGATGACTATGTCGTGGTTTGGCGGAGACTGGCATCCGACTTTTCCTGTCTATGCCCTTCCACTCTTCATAATGTCGTTTGTTTACTTCTTTACGGTTAAAAATGCTCCTATCCCGGGTGGAGCCAAGAAGCTTGGAGATATGTTAACGGTCTTCAAGCACGGAGAGGTATGGGTACTTTGTCTATTCTACTTTGTAACTTTCGGTTATTTTGTATGTTTCTCTCTGTACCTGGCGCCATTCTACAAGTTTAACTATTCCATGACACCTACAACTGCAGGATACCTGGCTGCCATCTTCTGCTTTATTGCCTCAATAACCCGGCCTATAGGTGGGTGGACCTCGGATAAATGGGGCGCCGCTACCACATTATATGCCGTATACGGAACTGTAATCCTGAGCCTGATAGCATTAGTTGCCTTCAATTTCGTAGGTTATAAAGGTATAGCCCTGATTACAACGATCCTTGTCACGATGGGTTTCTTCTTTGGAGTGGGAAATGGTGCTGTTTATAAACTCATCCCACAATCTTTTCCAATTAAGACAGGCGTAGTTGGTGGACTTGTGGGCTGTTTTGGTGGTTTGGGTGGATATTTCTGCCCGCAGATACTCGGTGCGATGAGAGACGTTATGGGACATGATGGTGGAGGATTTGGAATTCTACTGATAATCTCTATAGTTTGCCTGGCATTCTGCTTTAAGAAGACAGTCAGGCATCCGGTTCTTATTGATTGATGTTTTCCTATTGTGTCACAGCGCATGTTTTAAATTGCATGCGCTGTGACACAGATATACCTTAAATTAAAATGATAGATATAAGTTTCATCATAACTGCATCATGTGATTGTGACTACCATTCCTCCATTCAAATCATAAAATGCACCAATGATCATCGGCTTATTTCTTTTACAGTTTCTTAATTATGGTATTATTGTAGAGTAAATACTCTAAGATTACACCTGATTATTTAATGGGGCGCAGTACATAATTATGGATATAGCAATTACGGAGAAAAACAGATGAAGATATCGTTTAAGAATTACATCATACTGGTGCTATTATTCTTCACTTTACTTCCTTTTATTGCGCTCAAGATTATTGCATACCCCAGGATGCAGTCTGATCTTAAGACTGTGATCATGGATAATCTCGAAATTGTCGGGGAGAAGCAGGCAGTGCTGGTGTCAACCTGGATGCGTGAAAGGTTGAAAGATGCACTGGTTATTGCAAACGGACCATTTATGGCTAAAAGCGTAGAGACCAGTAAAGAAGACGATGGTTATAAGGATTACCTCCGGTATATGAAAATGTTTGTGGCAGAGTATGGTTACATGGGTGCTTTTGTATGCAATAAAGAAGGACTGGTCACAATTGCAACAATTTCAGAAAATGTTGGAAGGGATTTCTCAAAAAAGGATTATTTCAAGCGTGCTTTACTAGGAGAAACATTTACAACTAGTATCATGCCGTCTGAAGTCCCGGTTGTGAATGAACTTAATAAGAGAGAGATAGGGGTGCCGACGATGCTTGTTTTAACTCCCTTAAAGAACGATGTTGATGACATATTTGGTGTTGTTTGCCTGAGAGTACATGTGGGCACCCTGAGTAATATAATGCATAACCAGAAGTTCGGAAAGACAGGCGAGACTTATCTTGTGAGCAAGGACGGATACATGCTTTCAGAATCAAGGTTTACCAAGCATTTAATAAAGAAAGGTATTGTTAAAAAAAGGAGTTCACTGGAACTGAAATTGATTGACCCCATTACCGGCAAATTAACCCATGGTGTTGCACAGTGTGTCGAAGGTAATAACGGCTCAGATTCGAAAGGATATAATGATTATGGAGGCATACCCGTACTGGGAGTATGGCGCTGGTTGCCTGAATATAATTGGGGTGTTATTACTGAAATCGACAGGGCTGAAGCTTATGGAGCAGCATATAACCTTAATACTCTTGGTGTGGTATTACTGTTTGCGATTGCACTTCCCATTTTGTTTTTTGCATACGTTGTTGGCAAACGACTAACTAAACCAATAGCCGAGCTGACTGAAACAACTGAAAAGATGGCCTCAGGAGATTTAGCCCAAAGGGTAAACATTAATAGAGAAGATAAGCTCGGAGTTCTGGCAACATCCATCAATGCCATGGCAGAAGATCTGGACAAAAGGACAAAAGAGACAGGGGAATCTGAGAGAAATTACAGGGAATTATTTGACTTTCTAAAGGCGGGTATTTATCAATGTGAACCCGGAGTTGAAGGAGTTTTTACATGGGTTAATCAAGCTTGTGCAGAAATGCTTGGCTATGAATCACCAAAAGATATGATAGGGACAAAGGTAAGGGATATTTATGTAGATCCTGATGATAGAAGAGAACTCGTCGAGATACTTGAAAAAGAGGGAGTCCGGAGAAATTTTACATCCTATTGTATAAAGAAAGACGGGGAGAAATTCTACACCGAATGTACTTCTAACATGGTGAAAGATGATGAAGGTGTACCTGTTCGTATTGAAGGAGCAATAAGGGTAACTACCGGGCAAGAGAGGCCGGATGATAAACTATAAAAGAGAGAGCTGAAAAAGCATAGTTTGAGACGTTTTTAATATATATTCTTTATAATAAATATTTTCCGCAAAAAGATGATAAGCTTTTTTTATTTAGGTATTATACTGTTTTTAGCCGGGGCAATTGCCTCACTTATATTCCCTCAGAAAGCAAAGGGCTTTGCATATATTCTCACATCTATAGGGGCCATATGCTTTGCAATATTTGGTGTGCTTTTACTGTCTTCTCCGCCCGCAAACATCTTTTCGATATCAATCACTCCTATCCTTGAATTCGTATTCAGGGGAGATACTATTTCCGGCTTCTTTATTCTTGTAATATCCGTAATTACGTTTTCGGTATCAATCTATTCTGTTGGATATACAAAAGGGATGGAAAACAGAGGAATCCTGGGATTCCTATTCAGTATCTTTATTATGAGCATGTATGCAGTTGTCTTATCGGGAAATGTTATTACGTTTCTTACATCCTGGGAAACCATGTCCATTGTTTCTTACTTCCTTGTAGTCTTCGATACGCAGGAAAAATCTGCAAAGGCAGGTTATATATATGCCTTGATGACTCATATAGGAATGGCCTTCATAATTGCGCTTTTCCTGATCCTTTACAAGTATACCGGGCACATGGACTTTGCCGGAATAAAGGCCGCGGCAGGTAACCTTCCTGATGCGGTAAAGACAATGATATTCATCTTTGCCATTATCGGGTTTGGTACAAAGGCCGGTATTGTTCCTTTGCACACTTGGCTGCCCGAAGCCCATCCTGCCGCCCCATCCAACATCTCATCCTTGATGTCAGGCGTAATGATAAAGGTAGGAATATACGGTATCCTGAGGATTGTCATAGATATACTGGGAGTAGGCCCGGAATGGTGGGGTACTGCCATTATCCTGATCGGGGCAGTGACCTCTGTACTTGGTATTCTATATGCCACGGTAGAGAGTGATATAAAACGTCTTCTTGCCTATTGCAGTGTGGAAAATATTGGAATTATCTTACTCGGCATCGGGGCGTCAATGGTTCTTGCAAGTAATGGTTTGTATAAACTTTCTGCCATAGCAATGACGGCCGGACTTTATCATACACTTAACCATGCCGTGTATAAAGGACTGCTCTTCCTTGGTACAGGTTCTCTTGTACATGCTACACATACAAAGAATCTGGAAGATATGGGGGGATTGATAAAGTTGATGCCGTATACGGCATTCTTCTTCCTAATAGGTTCGCTTTCCATATGTGCACTCCCGTTCTTTAATGGCTTTGTAAGCGAATGGCTTACCTATCAATCCCTGCTTTCCAATTTCCAGGCCATGTCGGCCACCGCAAAGATAGCCGCGCCGTTGGGCGGTGCGGCGCTTGCTTTTTCAGGGGCACTTGCAGTTGCCTGTTTTGTGAAGGCGTTCGGCATCCCGTTTCTTGGTTTGCCCAGGAGTGATCACGCAACAGGTGCAAAGGAATCACCTCCGTCAATGTTAGCCGGGATGGCTATCCTTGCCCTGCTGTGCCTGGTATTGGGTATATTTCCCGGTCATACAATAAAACTCTTTTCTCCTGCAGTTTCAAGCCTTACGGGCATCGAATATGTGTTTCCATCAGGCAAGGGTATTATACACGTAAGCAAGACCGCTGCAGATCTGTCGCCCCTGGCAATATTAGTTGCAATGATTGCCATATTCATCGCGGTAATTTTTCTGGTTCGTATCGTTGGCGGCAAGACCAGGGTAACACATGGTGACTCATGGGACTGCGGAATACCATCACTGACAGCAAGGATGCAGTATACGGCCAATGCATATACAAATCCTTTCAGAAGAATATTTGAAAAGATATACCTCCCGATTAAGGATATACATGTAGTATATGTTTTAAAACCCTTTGTAGTAAAATCAATAAATTACAGCAGTGGGATTGTACCCTCTATTGATAAGTATCTTTATAAACCTGCCACAGACTTTATCTATGGTATCGCAGGAAAGGTGAAGCTGCTCCAGTCCGGATCCCTTCACATCTATCTTGGATACATACTTATAACTCTTTTATTACTTCTATTATTCTGGTTCTGAGCATGGAATATCTACAATTTATCATAATCATAATATTTTCTCCTTTGATTCAGGGGATTATAAAGAAACTCAAGGCCAACTGCCAGGGCAGAGTGGGAGCAGGCATATTCCAGCCGTACTATGATCTGATAAAGCTTTTTAAGAAAGAAATGGTTTTGTCCAGTGTTACGTCATGGATATTCAAGGCCACACCATTCATTGTCTTTATATCTATCATAATTGCTGCC
This sequence comes from uncultured Candidatus Scalindua sp., assembly GCA_964584595.1. Classification (GTDB taxonomy): domain Bacteria; phylum Planctomycetota; class Brocadiia; order Brocadiales; family Scalinduaceae; genus Scalindua. Next base: position 18,695 of record CAZPAM010000013.1, read on the forward strand.
ATGATGATTCCCGTAATAACTACAAAGTCTTCATTTGGCTTGATGGGAGATGTCATAGCATTAATTTACGTACTTGCACTGGGAAGATTCTTTTTAGCGCTGGCTGCCCTTGACGCAGGGACTGCCTTTGGAGGTGAAGGTAGCAGCCGGGAGATGATAGTCTCAATCCTCGTCGAACCCATGATCATGCTTTGTATATTTGCGGTGGCAATAACGGCAGGTTCGACAAATATAGCAATGATCGCGGAACCTCAGAGTTTCATACTTTCACCGTCCCATGTACTGGCTCTATTGGCATTTCTGATCGCTATTATAGCGGATACCGGCAGGATTCCTGTGGATAATCCTGACACCCACCTTGAGCTTACAATGATCCATGAAGGTATGATCCTTGAGTATTCGGGAAAGTATCTTGCTCTGATAGAATGGTCTCATTATATGAAACAGATGATTTTATTTACCCTCTTTATTGATATGTTTGTCCCCCTGGGAATTTCGCATGATACCGAAATGACAGGGCTCCTTGTATCAGCAGGAATATATTTATTAAAGTTACTTTTCCTGGCCGGTTTTATGGCCATAGTAGAGTCAACAAGAGCAAAGGTGAGGATTTTCCAGATTCCTTCAATCCTGGGAGGCTCATTCGTCCTTGCAGTATTGTCACTTTTAACACTTATAATGGTAGGAAAATAAATGAAAGACTGGATTGATTTATTATACATAATGGATTTTGTGTCTATAGGAATACTCATTACGGCTATTTCCATAAATTCTCTGAGCCGGATTGAATCCTGGATAAATGCATACATGATCAATTCCTGGCTGCTTGCGCTCTTGATCTTTTTTGTAGCAATTAAGGACCCGGAACACCACCTCTATATGGCATCAATCCTGACATTTGCCTCGAAGGGGGTGATATTGCCCCTTTTCTTAAAGAGCATAGCCAAGCAGATAAAGGGAACTCATACCATAGAAACTTATTTAAGTACTTCCTTATCCCTGATTATTTCAGGGATCATAATCGCAATTGTCTACGTCTCACTGGGCAAGGGTATCTTTGTTACAGGTTTTTCCAGCTTTGTCCTTAAGATATCTGTCGCAGTGATTTTGATCGGATTATTCATAATGATAACCCGAAGAAGAGCTGTAGCGCAGATCGTGGGGCTTTTATTCATGGAAAACGGAGTCTTCCTGGCAGGTTTTTCACTGACCTTTGGAATGCCTACAATCGTCGAGCTTGGAGTGCTCTTCGACCTGCTTATGATTGTGATAATAATGGGTGTCTTTATGATACAGATTAAACAAAAATTCTCCTCTGCTGCTGCAGACATTGATCAGTTAACTAACTTAAAGGGATAATGATGATAGGTTTATTACTTCTTATACCATTAATTACAGCTGCACTCTGCTATCTTGTAAAGAACAGGAGAGGTATTGAGTACATTAATCTGGTCGGCGCAGCAGCTCTGGCAATTGTTGCAATATTTCCCATAACGGCTTCGCATTCGGAGACCATATTCTTCTTCCGGGAGATTTTCTTTATGGATGTCTTATCTTCATATTTTATGATGGTACTGATATTTATTGCATTCGTTGCCGCAATGTATTCCATAGATTATATGGGACATGAATTTAAGGAGGGAGTGATAGGAATTCCGGAACTCCGGCAGTACTATGCATTATTACACTTATTCATATTTTCAATGGTATTTGCAATTGTCTCTAATAATATTGCCTTTTTCTGGATGGCGATAGAGAGCACAACTCTTATAACCTCACTGCTTGTAGGATTCTACAAAAGCAAGGAATCTGTGGAAGCTGCATGGAAGTATATTATACTTTGTACAGTAAGCATTACCTTTGGACTGCTTGGTATATTTCTTATATATTATGCATCTACCTCTGTTTATGAGAGTTCTTACCAGGTATCAAGACTTGGCATTATCGGCACGTTGAAATGGACAGAACTCAGGGGGATAGCACATGAAATGAATCCCGAAACCCTGAAGCTGGCCTTTATCTTTATCCTGGTAGGATATGGGGCAAAGGCAGGCCTTGCCCCTATTCATAATTGGCTGCCGGACGCCCACAGCCAGGCGCCGACACCAATAAGTGCCCTCCTCTCCGGAGTCCTGATTAAGTGTGCCTTTCTGGGGATCGTAAGAACCGTAATCCTAGGGAATGTGTCTCTGGATACATCTTATTATAATCATCTCCTCCTGATCTTTGGTCTTGTATCAATGGGAATTGCCGCTGCATTTATACTCACACAAAATAATTTTAAGAGGTTACTTGCGTATTCCAGTATTGAACATATCGGTATTATGGCAATCGGTATTGGACTCGGAAGTTTTTGGGGTATTTATGGAGCACTATTACATATGCTGAATCATGCAATTGTAAAGACTCTGCTTTTCTTTTCGACAGGCAGGGTAAGGCTTAAATATCATTCTACAATGATCGACAAGGTCAGGGGCTCAATAGTCGTATTACCTGTCTCAGGTACTATCATGTTACTTGGTGCCTTAACTATTGCAGGATGTCCTCCATTTAACGTCTTTTTGAGTGAATTTACTATACTCAAGGCTGCTATTGACGAGGGGAACTGGGTAACGTTTGCACTCTTTATTTTACTTGCTACCATTATCTTTGGTGGAATTTTCTACCATTTTGGTAATATGGCATTTGGCAAACCTGGTACAGATATCAAAAAGGGAGAGAACGGGAGAGAAAATAAGATGAGCCTTATGGCAATTATCGTGCTGGCTGTCTTCATGCTTGTGCTTGGCCTCTATATCCCGGGATTTCTTGATGGAATGTTGAATAGATCTGTAAATATTATAACAGGAAACTGATATAAAATGACTGAAAACGAAGAATATATAGAAGTTGAACGTGATAATTTCAAGACCTACTGCGTTTCACTGTGTGCAGAACGTAAGGTTACACTTCGTCTCATGTTTGCTGTAGATGATAGGGCAACTGATAATTGCTTTAAGATATACGCCGTATTTTCCGGGCAAAACAAGGATATCTTTTATATCCCGTTCTTTAAGATTAAAGAGGATGATCCGAAATATAAAAGCATAACAAACCATATCCCCGCAGCCCACTGGTATGAACGTGAGATAAGGGATATGTTTGGACTGATTCCTGAAGGACATCCTGACCCGCGAAGGCTGGTCTTTCACGAGTCGTTTCCTGCCGATTCCCACCCACTCAGGAAAGACTGGAAAATATCAGAAACTGATTTGAAGGAATGGGGAGAAGGAGTCGTTAAAAAAGTTCCTCATGAATTTCTGAAAGTTGAGGGAGATGGGGTTTGTGAAATCCCTGTCGGGCCGGTACATGCAGGGATTATAGAACCGGGGCATTTCAGGTTCAGCGCTGTGGGAGAGACTATAATTAATCTTGAGCCGAGATTATTCTATACCCACAAGGGTACAGAAAAACACTTCGAGAGCATGAGTTTCTTTGATGGTATAAAGCTTGCCGAACGCGTATCTGGAACTGCATCATTCGCGCATTCAATTGCATATAGTATGGCAGTGGAAAGAATGGCAGGTATTAAAACAATAGAGAGAATAGACGCAATAAGGACATTTCTCCTCGAACTTGAAAGGCTTTATAACCATATAGGAGATATCGGCAATATGTGTGCAGGTACCGCACTTACCGTGGGACAGGCAAAGGGGGCATTTATAAAAGAGAAGCTTCTGCAACTTAACGAAAGTTTGACGGGAAGCAGATTCCTGAGAGGAATAAATAAGATCGGAGGAGTAACAAAAGATGTTTTTCTGCAGAAATTCGAAATCTCAGAGACAATAGATATGGTTGAAAAAGAATACAAAGACCTTCTTGGATTACTCCTCGGACAGGCTACACATGTTGAAAGACTTACAGGCACAGGAAAGCTGCCAAAAGAGATAGCAGCAGATTTAGGTGTTACCGGCATTGCCGCAAGGGCATCGGGACTCAGTGATGACATAAGGAAGTCGCATCCACATCTCTTTTATTACAAACTTGATCTTAAGACATATACGCGTACAGAAAGTGATGCTCTTGCCAGAATGATGATCAGGGCAGATGAAATAGAATGCTCTCTGTCTTTAATAAGGGCCCTGGTGAAAAGACGTTATTATGGAAACATATGTATGGATGTAGGTGAAATACCGCCGGACTCATTTGCCCTTGGTTATACAGAATCCCCCAGAGGCTCTCTGTTTTACTGGGTCAAATCCGATCAGGATGGTAAGCCGTCCAGGGTGAAATTGAGATCTCCATCTTACTGCAACTGGCCGGCAGTGCCTTTTGCCATACCCGGCAATATAGTACCGGATTTCCCACTGTGCAATAAGAGCTTTAATCTCTCTTATTCAGGTTGTGACATGTGACAAATGATTTGTTACCTTTGTAATTATTAAGGAATGTATTAATGTGGTTAGAAATTTTAAATAATTTAAGAAGCAGAAAAAAGGCGATTAAGTTCCCTAAATCTCCTCAAATATCGCCTGGCGAAGCAATAGAAACAGCTACACCGGTGAAAAATATGAACAAAATCTTTGGCAAGTCGCTGAAGATAAGACAGGTAGATGCAGGCTCCTGCAACGCCTGTGAATGGGAATGCACAGCACTTACAAATCCAGTTTATGACGTTCAAAGGTTTGGTGTTGACGTTGTGGCGTCCCCAAGGCACGCTGATGCTATACTCGCTACAGGTCCCGTATCAAGGCAGATGGAACTTGCCCTGAAGAAAACATATATTGCAATGCCGGAACCAAAACTTGTCATTTCATGCGGAGATTGTGCACTAGATGGAGGTATATATAAGGGAAGCTATGCAACAAAGGATGGAGTCAGCAATGTAGTACCGGTTAGTTGCCATATTCCCGGATGCCCTCCATCGCCTAAAGCGATAACTGAAGCACTGTTGAAATTAATGAATGACATCCGTAGTTAATCGTCGAAAGAATTAAAACATCTTGAAATTTCAGCAATCTTTGTTTTAATACGTCCTCTGGCAAAAAGCGTTTTCCAACCATCTTATCTGAAAGGATAGATCTCAATGTATTCCATATCATCAACAGGTAGTTTTCAGACAGTTCTCAATGACTTCAAGCTTGAAGGTATGATGATCCGGTATAGCCAATTCATGCCCCGGTTGTACAATTATTGCATTTCTCTTGGGATGAAACCGGGAAAAATAATACCGTCAAGGGCTTTTTGTTCTGATGAAAGCCAGGGATTTCCTGTTATTCTAATTGCCAAGCAGTTTGGGACTTTTCCCTTTAATCATGGACGAGTGGGTGGAATCGTTTCAACTGATAGGCATGCCCCTCATGCTGCACACGGTAATGACATAATGATTATTCATGCAAGTCATGTAGGTTATGAACCATCAACAAAAGAATTTGGTATTTATCGACGTATTCAGACAGAAGATTGTCATCATAGTACCAACTGTGGAAAGCTTTTAAGCATTATTAAATGGTATATGGATGAATATCAGTTTGCCTGTAATAATATTCATCTTGAACCTTCTGATGGTAAACACTTTGGTATTTCGATTAATAACCTTTTATTAAATGAAGATCGCGAAGAAGGACTGATACCTGAACTGAAAAAGATCGTTGCCCACAATAATTCCGGAGAACCTAATTTAATTCGTTCTTTAAGTACTGCACGCAGTTTTGAAGCATCACCTGAACTGGTTAAATCAACAGGAAATAAATGGCCTAAACAAAAGAGAATGCCTATTGGTAATTTACTAAGACCGGAACTGTTTAAATTCAAACTCCATATAAATGTAGACGAAAGACGACGGGGGCATTTCGAAGCAAACCTGATTGAAGCGATGCCCTGGATTGTCACTCATCCAGCACCGGCTCTGGTTGCCGCACAAATTACAACTCAGATAGAGTTTGACAGGGCCTATCGAACCATTATTGCTGAGAAAAGCTACAAAAACAGAAACCTAGTTTTTATCTCTGGAATGAATATTGATATTTCACCAAGAAATGATCAGATTTTCCCCCTGACGAAATTTGTTCCATGGGCAGCTTATGTGCAAAAATCTGATGGAAGTCATTTTATTCTGGAACAAAAGGAATTGTATGATACTCTGATGACATTTGATAGCAGCAATAAAGAAGAGATTGATCTTGAAGAGGCTATTAAAATTATGGAAGACACGAAAGAAGTCCAGATTTCATTTGATTTCATCCGCAATAATAAAAATTAGTTACCAGTGAAGAGAAGAAGAGAGAGTTCGCCTATAGATTCATATCTCATCGTGTGATTACACCAGCCAAACCACTACTCAAATTATAAAGTACGCCAATAATCATTCTTGTTCTTCACCATATCACACACATTACAAACAAAAACCACTCTTAAACCTGTTTATCCAAATAAGGCAAAAAACGTTGGATAATAAGGTGTTATACCTATTTCCTTTTCCAGGATATTATATGATAATACATCATAAAGAATAACAACTTATCTTGAGAGGAGGATATGATTAGAAATGTACGATTATAAAGCCAGAGATATAATGACTAAGGATGTAATCTGTGTTAGTCCTGACATGGGAATTAATGAGCTGGATAAGATCTTTGTAAAGCATAAGATTAATGGTGCACCGGTTGTTGATGAAAATGAGAAACTTGTAGGAGTTGTTTCTCAAAGTAATATTGTAAATTATGATCTTAATAAAGGCATGCATGCAAGCAGCATAAGTGACTATTATCGATCTACAGGTATTGAACCACAGCAGATGACAGACGATTTTATAGCAACAGATACTTCAGGCATGATAGACACAGAAGTACAGGACATAATGGAAGCTAACGTTATTACAGCCAACTCTGACGATAGTATTTACGACCTTGCAAACACGATGTGGAATAAGAAAATTCACAGACTCGTAATTGTCAATGAAAATAAGGTGGTTGGAATGGTAAGTACTTTAGATATTTTAAAGGTAGTTGGAAAAATGCAAGGAGAGAAGGACGAGACAAAGGAAAAGCTGGATACCGCTTTTAATGCAATCGAGGAATTAAGAAAAAAGATGTAGTGTTTAATTAATCCTTATGTATCGGATTTGAATAGATAAAGTTACTTCAGTTCCTGTATTTGACTCTTTATCATATCAGCAACAGGTGCATCAGGCACGATCTCTAAGAACATTTTAAGATCTTCTATGGCTTTCTTATTCTGACCCTTCTTTTTAAATGATTCCCCTCTAAACCTGAAAGCAACAGGATTCACGGGAAACAGTTCCAGCGATTTATCAAAATCTGTTATAGCCTCGTCAATTCTGCCTGTCTGTAGCAAAAGAATTCCTCTTTCTGTATAAAATCCTGCATAAGAAGGCCTGATAGTTATTGCCTTGCTGAAGTCCTGAATGGCCTTATCTGCCTCATCAGTTTCTTTGTACATTTTTGCTCTCAGGTAATAGGCAAATGTTTTGTTTGGAGATAAGCTGATACATTTCCCAAAATCTTCAATTGCTTCTTTAGGTTTTCCTACATCAGCAAAGAATATTGCCCTGGAAAAATATGCATCACTGAGGCCAGGCTCTAATTCTATCGCTTTATTAAAGTCAGTAATTGCATCATCAAGCCTGCCTGCTTCTGTAAAAGCAACGCCTCTGTTACAAAACGCCTGTGCATGGCTGGGTTCAATTTCAATCACTTTATTGTAATCCTGTATCGCCTTTTCTATTTCACCTATCTTCTTTAAAGCTATCGCTCTATTAAAATAAGAAAGCGTAAACACCGGATTAATCGAAATAGCCTCTCCGAAATCTTCTATTGCTTTACCATACTCACCCTTTACTCCAAATATAGAACCCCTGTTATAATATGCCGATGCGTATTTATGATTAAGAGATATTGCCATATTATAATTCTTTATTGCATCGGAAATCATTTCCATTTTTTCGAATATTACACCTCTATTACAATAGGCACCAGGGTTCCTGGAATTCAGCAAGATGGCCTTATTGCAATCTTCCAGCGCTTCTCTATGATTTCCTCCTTCTCTTCTTATTTTAGAACGATTTAGGAATACATCTGAAATTACTTCCTTTTTATTCAAATTCATTAGAAAGCAACCATCATCTACACTCTTTTTGTCAAACCGTTCTATACTATGTGTTACGTAAAATGTATCGGAAAGGCTCATTCCCTGGTGCCCCATCTCAATATTTATCCTCTTTTCGCCGTCATCATATCTGATAAAGATATGTTCAGGAACATTTACACCAAAAAATGGCAATTTCAACCTCTCCGTTATAGATAGATAAAGAATAGAGAGGCCTATGCAGTTTCCCTTTCTTGCATCAATTACCTTATTTAAATATAAATCTTCCAGATTGCCAGTCTGTACGTAAGTAAATCCAAGTTCGTCAAAGAGAAATTCATTAATAGTATCTACTATCTTTTCCGGTTCATCATTTTCCATGATTCGCGCCTTTATCATCCTGGCATACCAATCAATGCACTCCACATAATCCCTTATCTTGATTTCTGAATATTCCTCTTTTGCTATAAGTAATGATGTCTCAGCAATATCAAGAAGCTGCTCGTCAATCTGAATCAAATCCCGAAACAGTTTATTATCTGAATCTTGTGCCTGGCCATGCTGGATGACTTGTAAATTATCAACGATGTTGTTTTCTGCAAGTGTTATTGCCGTATTGCAACAAGCTAGCAGAACAGATACCAACACCTTTACAAACCAGACAACCCTTATCCTGCTATTACTATTCTTCATAATGGTTTTCACAGTATAAAATCTCATTTTTTCACTTATAGAAATGCCAATTCTTCAACTTCGATCAGCATGACGTCATTCCGAGTAGAGTCGAGGAATCAAAGCTGCCGAAGAATCTAATTTATAAAACAAATCAAAGCATAATATCCTTGACTCATAGGTATATTTTCAATAGCATTAAATCAGGTCGTTTTGTTCAATAATTTATAAAGTTTTGCTCAGGAAGACATTAAAATCTTAATGATTAGAAAAAACAGAATACTCTTAATAACGGGAATTTTATCTTCCATTTTCTTCATATCAACATTTATTTTTGCTAAAGAAAAGACTTCCTCTTTATTTGAAGATTTCAATTTCCCAATGGGAGATTCGATAGAAGAGTTTATAACTGTTTCATTTGACGATTTATTTAATATCTTTGGCAATTATAGCACACTTACAGATTCTCAAAGAAAAGATTCATGGCGTGAATATAAAGATAAGTATGTAAGATGGGAAGGAATCGTCAATTATAAAGGCTCAAGCAAGGATGATTGGAACAGAGTCGGCATTAGACACAAGGTTGATACAAATGTTGAGTTAATATTTTATGAAGACAAGAAGGGCATTGTTAAAGTAGTAAGGAAAGGAGACAGCATCACTTACACGGGGAAATTATCATTATTATTTGACAGAGACCTGCTGTTCAGACTGGAAGATGCAAATATTGAGACTATTAATGGTACATCAGTCGACGACTTAAATAGTAAACTTAAGGAAGATGCCACATTAACTTTACAGTCTTCTCAGGTATCAGAAGCATCTACTGATCCGGAGTCAGGAGAACCTCCTGAAGGAGAAATTATTTTATCTTTTGATGGCCTGAATAAAATTTTTGGTAAGCACAGCAGTGTTACTCAAGCAAGAAAAGAAGAACTATGGGAAGATTACAGAGGAAAGTACATAAGATGGAAAGGAATCGTCAATTACAAGGGTTTCGGCATGAATGATTTGAACAGGGCCGGTATCAGGCATACGACCGGTACAAATGTTGAGTTAAGGTTTGACGAAGAGAAGAAATATTTGGTCGAGATAATAAAAAGAGAAGACAATATAACTTATACCGGTAAACTGGCAGAGCTGTATGGCAGAAACCTCCTATGCGCTATTGAGGATGTTGACATAGAAAAAATTGGTGACAAGGCAATAACTGAAATTATTAAAACCACACCAGATGCCGACTCAGCAACGGAAGACGCAGTCGAAGAAGAAGTAATAAAAGAACCTGAGGTTATAATGGCAGAATCAATGGCACCAGAGATTATTCAAAAAGAAGATATAGAAATTATAGAAACCCCGGAGGGATTCATAAATATATCCTTCAATGAGCTTGATGAAATCTTTGGCAAGGAAAATAAAATGACAGAATCACAAAAGGATACGCTGTGGGAAGAATACAATGATCAGATTGTCAAATGGACAGGAGAGGTTCTGTCCAGAGGAAAAGGAAGGATCAGTGGCCTGAGGATGGGAATAATGCACAAAAAAGGTACTGATGTTGAATTAATCTTCGATAACGAGAAAGAAGAATCAGTTCTGGAAACAGAGAAAGGCGATAAAATCACTTATACAGGCAGACTCGTTACCAGGCGTGGATATATCCTTCCGTATAAATTAGAAGATGGCAATATAGAAAGTGTTGTAAAGGCACAGCCAATTACAGAAGATAAAGCGCATTGACAAGATACGTTTATTGGGGTATACCCGCCCGTACCGAACAGGTACATTCGAGCAGAAATATCTCCCTGCCTACCGTCAGGCAGGCGCTACATTTTATTCAATATGAATTGCTTAACGAAAGGAAAGTAAGGCACTCTATGTTGAGAAAAACTTTTTCCACATTTTTAATTCTGTTTGCGCTTTTCTGCTTCAATAATGTTGTTTTAACCGCTGAGGACATTCCCAAGCATGACGAGCTTATTGTCAAGGGAAACAGGTTGATTGTAAAAAAGAAGTATAACGAAGCACTTGAAGCATATAACGAGGCAATAAAATTAAAGTTTGATTCCTTCAAAGGATGGTTCAATAAAGGCATAACCCTTGATTTACTTGGCAGATACGATGATGCCGTAGCAGCGCTTAATCAGGCAGTCCGGATTGAACCAAACAATCATGAGGCATGGTTTGTTAAGGGTAATGCATTAGATCATAATATGAATTTCGAAGAATCAGTTTCTGCATTCGACAAGGCATTGAGTCTCAAACCAGATTATATCGAAGCTCTCTATAAAAAAGGAAATGTGTTTGACCATGTTGGAAGATATGAAGAAGCGATAGAGACATATAACAGGATTATTGAATTAAAGCCACATTCACATGAAGCGTGGAACAATAAGGGGCTTACACTCGCAAGAATACCGGAGAAAAGAACTGAAGCAATTGAGGCATATGACAGATCGATCGAAATAAAGCCTGACTTTTACGAAGCATGGATTAACAAAGGAAATGCCTATGTACGTATAAGAAATTATGAGGATGCAGTCAAGTCCTATGACAAGGCAATAGAAATAAAACCGGGAGAACACGCCGCATGGGCAGACAAAGGTTTTACACTGGCCGATCTTGGAGAAAATGAAAAAGCCGCAGAGGCGTTTAAGAGGGCCGTAGAACTCAAACCCAATTCCTACGCCTCATGGAACGGTTTGGGCTTAGCGCTTGACAAGCTGGATAGGTACGAGGAATCAGTAACTGCCTACAAAAAAGCCTCCGAGATAGATCCCAGCTCATATGGTGCATGGACAAACCTGGGACTTGCCTACTCCCGTGTAAACAAGCACAACGAAGCCATAAATGCATACACACATGCCATCAAGCTGCAACCGGATTCATACGAAACAATAACAAACAAAGCCCTTGAGTTATCAATGCTCGAAAAGTATTCGGAGGCGTTTAATACAATTGAAAAAGCCATAAAGATCAAACCCGATTATCCCCAGGCCTGGAACACTAAAGGAGAGGTGCTTACGAATTTAGGAGAGATTAAGGAAGCGATTAAAGCCTACAATGTAACAATAGAAATTATCTCTGATCAGGAGGCTCACGAGATTCCCCGCCTGGGCAAGATCAAATATCAGGCTTTGAATAAGAAAGGCCTTGCCTTTGTCCGGGCTGAACAATTCAAAGAAGCGGCTGCAGAGTTCGATAAAGCCCTGGATATAGACCCTCTCTCCCATGCAACCTGGATGAACAAAGGACTCGCATTCGCAAGGATCGGTAAACTTGAAGAATCTCTAAAGGCGTTTGACAGAGTAACAACACTGAAACCGAATTCGTATGAGGTATGGAATTACAAAGGTTTTGCATTAGAAGATCTTGGAAGGTTGCAGGAGGCCATACTCGCATTTGACAAGGCCGTAACTGTCAATCCAAATTTCGCTGCAGCTCATAACAACAAGGGCCTCGTCCTTGACAAACTTGGAAAACATGAGGAGGCAATTGAGGCCTATAACAAAGCGACACAGACAAATCATGATTTTGATGCCGCATGGTTCAATAAGGCCTGTACGTACGCCCTGATGAAAGAAAAGGATAAAATGCTGAGTTCATTAAAGAAAGCAATAGGCTTAAACCCTCAGTATAAGATGGCACTGCAGCAGGTTCCTGACTTTGAAGACTACAGAAATGACCCCGACTTTATAAAACTGACGGGAAGATAAATCTGAAGGTTTTCATGGAAAAAAATGAATATCCAGGTAGCTATATTATGTGATTCGGCAACAGAGTATCAGAACAGACTCTGCATCCTCGGTATCTTCGACACAATAAGAACCCACAAACTCCCAGCCGCCAAGCCTCAATGTTCAGTAGCATTACAAATATTATGGACCAAGATTGAAGAAGGCTCGCATACAATAAAGACCAAATTTATGGATGATGATGGTAATCCAACGTTAAAACCCGTTACCTCCTCTGTTGAGGTTGTAATACCTCCAAAGTCATCCTTCGTTACTACTAATCACATCCTTAATATTCAACAATTGAAGTTTACGAAGACAGGTAATTACCTGATCGTTATTGATATTGACGGGAAAATGGCAACAGAGATTCAGCTTCAAGTCTTGTTGATAGAGCAAAAACCATGATAATTGCATTCGTGCTGACACACTAAAGCTTATGGTGATATGTCATCAGGTCCGCTGAAGTTTAATTCCTCATGGCTTGTCAGTATGTTTGGATGAATATACCAGTCTCCTGTAAAAGCCTTTGTAGCAATCCGGTGTGCAGTCTCGGCTTCTTTTGACATAGTAACAACATAGGTTAATCCGCTCGTAACCCCACCCAGCACAGCATAAGCCGCTTTAAAGGGGAAATATGCTGCTGATGTGATTACACTGGAAGCCACCAAGCCTGTCTTTCCCTTAGTCGAATGCTCTGCGTATGTCTTGGCATCTACATCCCTCAGAAAACTCCCTTGAACAACAAAGCTAATACATGAAACAATTGCAAGTATTACGAATATCTTTCTCATTTTCTCCCTCCTATAATAAGATTTGGTATTTTTATATTTAAATACAAAGTCCACATAAAACTGAAATATACGATTTGGTTGTAGTCTGGGGATAATTGCATATAAATACAACCTTGAAACGATGAATGGTTCAATTTGCCAGTCTCTGCCCGAAAGACTGTGTCTGCAGGGCGAATGGCCTGTTGGAGGTAGGTGTAAATATAACACCTTGACTTGATGAAAACTTAACAGTGTGGATGATGTTTAAAACCTGACTACAACAATACTTAACTAATTTATACTACTATACACAACTGCTATATAGCATATATGCCTGAAACTTTCAAGCTTAAAAAACCCCTTTAAATCCCTGATTAATCAACTTAAAACCTGACAATATGGCACGCTACACAATCAATAGTGGCAAGAATACCTTCTCCCGCTTTTTTATTACTCTATCCCCATATTCTTCAGAAAATCAACTCCGTCCATCAAATCCCTTTCCGTCTCTCTTGGATGAATTTCTAAAATCTTTATGGTATCTTTTCTCAGATATTTCTTTAACAAATCAAAATCAACCTCACCTATCCCTGGTACGTGGTGGTCTGAATATCCATTTACGTCATGAAGATGGACGCCAACCAGTAATTTACCATAAGCGTCGAGCAGTTCCTTTGTCCCTACTATACCTAAATTCTCCTGAACCTTTGCGTGTCCAGCGTCATGCCAGTATCCAATTCGCCCGCCTCCAAACTTCTTAAATATAACACCCATCTCTTCAAAGTTCGGACACTCCCTGAAGTGGTATCGATTTTCAATACCAATATCAACATCATACTTCTCTGCAGCATTTTGTATTTCATCCATGCTCAGTAACATCATATCAAGGGACTTCCCCTTTTTTCGATCCCTCAGCATCCTAAACTCCCGAAGCTTCCTTTTATGCTCATCTGAACCTGTCTTCCCGGCATCATACAAACCGAAGAGTTCATCACTCGAAGTATCCATCTGTATCATCCCAAGATGCAAGACTACAGCCCTTGCTCCAAGCTCTGATGCGATCTGTATCGTCTTAATGGCATACTTAACTGCCAAAGACCTTTCTTCTCTGTCTTCCGACGAGAAATGAAATATATCGGCTCCTCCCGTTTCATGGATGTCCGGAATAGGGAAAAAGTTATGTATACTGACTATCTTTAAATCCTTCGTCTTATTCAGGAACTGTTTGATTTGTTTGAATGTATCTCCCGAGATCCTGTATTCCAGTTCCACCTCTCTAAACCCAAGTCCGGCAAAACATTCCATGAGTTTCTGCCCGTCTTTTAACTCTCCGGATTTCCACACAGTCGAAATTCCCAGCATAAAATATATATTCTCCTTTTTATTTAATTTAGATTAGCTTTATTCTATATTATTACCTTATTAAAATGAAAGGTTAAAGTCATTCCGGAAGATGAATCCCGCCAGAGGCGGATCTTGAAGCTGCCCACAGGGTCGTCCTCCCGACTGAGTCGGATCTGTGAGCTACCTACAGGGTCGTCCTCAGGCGACAGGCGACTGAATATGACGTTATCTTAACTACAAGAAACTTAAAAACAGAAATTCTTAGACCTCTAGATATGATGGAAAGTAGTTTGTAGTTTGTTAGAAGATATGATTTGCTACCTGCTGAATTTCTGATCAACAATTTATTGGAACCTGGCGGCTACTGGTCAGGAATAATTCATTGAATCAGACCATTTAGTCTTAACTTCTTCGACTATTTCTCGCGTAATCTCACTACTGCCATTCGTTCTGGCATAATTCTCGACTTCGCCAACAACCATAGGCCTTACAAAGGCAGGAACTTTTGAGATTAAAGATTTAGCATCATCATCCCAGGAAATCTCTCCTGCCTTCACAGTTCGATTCACGGGCTGCTCGATCTTTATATTCTCTTCCTTTTCATAAAAAGGATTTATCTCGGCGCTCTTCCCGCTTTTTGTTATCAGGACATTACATTTAGCATTGCGCAAAATGTTTTCAGTTGAACTCCCAAGGTCCAGACCGTTAATTGCATGTATGCCGGTGCGGCCTAAAACTAACAGAGAGGGCTCCACCTTATCTATATACTTCAATATCTCGTTATATGGTTTGCCTTCAAGAAGTGTAGTTTCTGCATCAAGACCCAATTCTCTTACCTTGTTTAAGGCAATCTCAAGATGCCCATCGTAAATCTTTTCCAACCCTTTGTCTATGACATCTTCATGCAGCTTCTCCTGTTCATCTGACTTAAACACATCGCCCATTTCACCGGATAGGATTTTAGCGATACCCTCAAATGCAACTCGATGATAATGAGGATCAAATACCGACAACAACTCTATCTTCATATTATATTTTGCCGCTAATCCACTTGCCATCTCTACAGCTCTGAAAGATTGTTCACTTCCATCAACGGTAACGATAACCTTGCCTTCAAGTGGTTTGTCATTCTTAACAACTAATACGTCAGTATTAATCCTTCTGACAACTCTCTCACAAACACTTCCAATTAGATTACCATTTACCTCACCAAGCCCCAGGACACCTATAATCACCAGATCATAATCCTTGGTCTTTATATCTTTTACCAGCTCAAGATAATTCTTACCCTCCATGATATTCCTCTTAAAAGGAACATTTAACTCACGGCTTTTTTTCACTATACTGTCCAGATAAGAATCCGAAATCATCCGAAGCCCTTTACCTATCAGCGTGTTGTGAAACTCCCTTTGCTTCTTAAGCTCGCTCTCATCCCTGTATTTTTCTGGTAAGCCACTCTCCATCTCTCTAAACCTCTTGTGGTGCAGACTGGCGGCATATACATGCCCTCCTATTAATTCAGAGTCAAATTTCTTTGCTATTGACACCCCTAAATCTGAACTATAGTCAGAATATTTTGAATTATCTAACGGAACAAATATCTTCTTATACAACCTTCAACTCCTAACACTTATAATTATTTCTTCTTTGAAGCATTCTCTTCAGCCAGCTTTTTCCACTCTTTCTTCGCTGAACGCACAAGAAAGGCAGTTAACAATATCAAAACACTCCAAATCACCGCAGGTGGAGTTCCTTTTTTTCCCGCCTCTGCCACAGCAGTCTCTTCCTTCACTTCTTCTTCTCCATCTTTTGATTTTGAGATAGTCAGTCCTCTCAAATATGCTATAAGACCCTTTATCCTGTCTTCACCAAGTGTATTACCCCACGGAGGGCACAACTCAGACTTCTCCATAGCAGCAGAACCTTTTGATATAAAGTTAAACAGATAATCATCAGTTAGCGCCGCCATATACTCTACATCAGTTAAATCTGTTGGACTCGGTTCCAGGTCGACTGTAAAATAAATACCCTTCCCATTAGCAGCCTTTCCATGACACGGACTGCAATAATACATAAATGTCTCTCTTGGAGAAGTCAGATAAACCTTGATTTCTTCAATCAATTTGTATTCCCTTTCTGGCTCAGCAACCTCACCCTGTTGCACTGCCTCTTCAGGTTGTTCGGTCTCTTTTCCTTCAGAACCATCAGTAAACCTGAGAAAAGTTCCTGCTACCATTAAGAAACATATTATTCCGATTATAGTATTCTTTATTAACATCTTCTTGTCTTCCAAATCTATTCCTTGCTTTTACAAGACATCAGGAAATGTGTTAGAGCGGTCGCCTCTTCATCAGTAAGATTATAATTGGGCTCCACTGCATCAGGAGTCTCATGATGAGGGTCTTTCAAATGGAAATAAATGAACCCGTTCTCAAGCCTGTCACCAACCCTTTTCAGATTGGGACCAACTATACCGCCTGATGCTATCGTATGGCAGGTCTTACACCCCCTGGCATCATATAACTCTTTTCCTTTATTAATCTGTTCTTCTGTGGGCTCAACATCAGCAAATTTATCTAAAGGAAACTCATCGGTTACGAAAAATTCCTCAACAAAATTTGCTGCTGTCTTAGCCTCCTCTGAAGTGAGATTAAATTTAGGCATCTGTTTTAACAATGGACGTACAATATCCGGAGTCTCAACAAAACCTTGTATCCACGACCCCTTCAGCTTGCTTCCTTCGTGTGTCAATTCAGGTGCAAAAGTACCACCGTTACCCTGTATATTATGACATGTCATACATCTGATATCGTTCAACAACTTCTCAAAATCGTTAGCTGGCTCACTCCTCTCACTGCTAACCGGCAGTAATTCTGAAATGCCTTCAATTTCATGACAGATAAAGCATCGGTTCAATTCAATAATTCTTTTGCCTTTCTCAACCAGTGTACCCTCTGGAATTATAGAAGACTTTGCTTCCGTCTTTACAACTTCGCCTGCTTCAGCTTCATCAGGACCTGTTGTTTCTTCTTCCCCGTTCTCATCCTCTTCTTCTTCCTCTTCATCATCTTCCTCAGGCTTAAAATCCCAATCTTTCATGAGATATTCTACCAATTTTCTCAACTCGTCATCATTAAACCTGTATCTTGCCATTTGTGTCTGATGAAAATAGCCTTGTGGCTCCTTGATCCAGAGGTATAACCAATCACGGTTAATCTTCTCCGCTACAGCGCCAAGGTCAGGCCCCACCCCTACAGCGCCACCCTTACCCTTAACCGGATGACAAAGATTACATCTCGCACGTCCCCAAATTGCCTTACCACCTGAAACCAGTTCGTCCATCTTTTCGTATTCATCATCAGTCATATCATCTTCTTCTTTTAATAGATACGAATCCCATTCCTGTTTAGGCAGTTCATTGTCAGCAATACTTGTCAGATACGCCAAAACAGCCTCTATCTCATCATCACTCAGCATGAGTCTCGGCATCCTGGCGTTAGGAACCATTTCACTGGGATTTGATATCCACTTTTTAAGCCACTCTTTGTTTGCTTTATGTGTAACATTCTTTAGAGTAGGTCCGTTTTTAGAACGTTTATGTGGATCCTCCGGAACGAAAGGCAACTCTTTATAGTCTTTATCACCCCTGTATATTGACTCTAACTCCAGGAAAAGAGGGTCCGGAGTTGGAGGCTCCGCAAAAACGACTCTCTCAGTGACAAGTATATAGCCTAAAACCACGCAGGCTATTACAAAAGACGATATATATTTTCTTTTATTATTGCTATTCATTTTCTTTGTTGTGTCAGCAATCGAATTTCTAATTATTTTATTCAGCAGGAATTTCAAGCGGAAATCTTCTTATCCTTCCGATAACCCAGAACTGAATGCTTACCGCCATTATTACGGCAATAATCACATAAAGATACACGCTCTTAGGTGTCTTAGTTTCCAAAGTTAAGTAGTACCAGGATGTGATTGATTTTTGTCCGCCAATCTCCTCATTTGAACCATCCCATAAAGCTAACGCATACGGGATCAGTTTTCCTGTTTCAAATTGAATATCTATTTTCTTGTCACCGGTCACGAGAGGCCTTGTTATCATAACCTTCCATTTTCCATTTTCCCAGTAACCTTTACCTTTTGAATCCTGACTGTTGGACGGCTGATCGGCAAGATTTCTAAATCCCTTCGCATTCAATTCCCTGATTGTCATAAAATCTTTGAATCTTTCTTCAGGTGCTTCCGTTGTCTTTTCTTCAGTACTCTCTTCTTGTGCTTGCGCTTCTACTACTGTTTCTTCTGCTACTGTTTCTTCTACTTCCTCTGCTTCTGCATGGCCTGTGTCTCCATGTTCCTCGGCAACATCACTGCCGCCGTCAGTAGCAGTTTCTGAATCCTCATCTGCTCCTTTTCTCGCTGCATGCAAAGATTCCTCGAATGCCCTCCAGTGCCAGAGGACTACGCTGTTGCCAGACTCTCCCATGGCAAAGTATGGCTTCTTAAGTCCTTCCGGAATCTTCGTTGGAAATTGAAGAGCAACAGCATCACTGTAGACTTCACTCTGTTCATTTGTCATATCATCCCATTCTATCAAGAATGTTATATCTTCGTTGTTGTACATAGATTTTATCATTACGGAATTTGCAGAAGGAGTCCAGAATCTTGGACTTGCAACTATCTGACCTGCCATTGGCAACTCGGTAGAACTTACAGTATTCCATGCCTCATCGTCTGGACCGTCCGGCAAATCTCCAACTACCAGCTTTGATTTGAGAACAACCTCCGTTTTCATATCGTGAGAAATCGATTTCACGTAATGCGTTAGATGCCATCGATCTTCATCTGTAAGATAATCGGCATAAGAACCCATTGGTGTTTCGTTAATACCTGTTGTTACAGTCCTGAAAATATCTTCTGACGAATTACCTCCCTTGAACAACCAACTCTTTGTCAGATTCCTTGCATTATACGGAAGGTCCCACTTCCCCCTTAGTGTAGTTGTAATTTGTCCGTCCGCTTTACCATCTTCACCATGACACAGGAAGCATTTAGCCTCCTTAAACAACTTCTTGCCGCGATTAACAGACTCTGAACTGGAAGCCACTTCTGCACCCAGCGACGCTACTCCTGGAGCCTCTTTGGCTTTAAAGTCTTCGTTAAATGTCTTGATATAATGTATAACCTGCCACCGCTCTTCAACGGTCAATGTGTTCCAGAAAGGCATGGCCGAACCTTCCACACCACTTGAAATTATCCTGAAAAGATCATCATCCGTTGGAAGTGTACCAAGCCCTGTAGAACGTATTTTAAATTCATTTCTCGTGAAATTCCTTGGTTTTGGATCTAAACGTGGAGCTGCGGAACCATTACCGTCACCCTTTATCCCATGACAATAATAGCACTTTGTCTCATAAATTTTCTTCCCTGCAGCAATTGCGTCAGAAGTTTCCGGTATCTTTCCAGAAACCTCTTTCTTATAAGTCCTGAATAACTGCGAACTCTGGGCAAGGCCCTCACTGAGACATAAGAAAGCTATAGCCACAGCAAGCAAACAGATAAATGAGCCTTTTAAAATGAGATTATTTGTTACCTTATGCATATTAAGATCCAATTTATTTTATTAGTGCTCTATCTCTTCTCTTTGACGCGGTACAACACCTGCAGTCACATATTCACCCATTATAATCTTCCATATTTGTGTATCAGTTAAAACATCCTTCCAGGCAGGCATAGGAGAATCCCACGGCGTAGACACATTAGGAAGCCCGGGGCCACCTTCTTTAATTCTCCAAAAGGCAAAATTTTCTACTACCGTTGCTATTGTACCGGGGTCAGTAAAATTAATAGGCCTCAAACGAAAGGCATTAGCAAAAGGACCGTTACCATCAGCCTTTGATCCATGACATGGACGACAATTCTGTTGATAAAGATGTTTTCCCTCTTCTATACATCTTCTTTTAGTTGCTTCATCAGCATTTGCAAAAGGATTTTCCAGTTTCTCATACTCCTGCAACAAAGTAGGATGCTGAATTCTCAGCTCCACGGGAGATGCCGTACCCGGCACCGTCCCTGAATAGGCAAACCAGGCAACCAGCAACGGAAAAGATATAACCATCACTTTTTGAAATAACGCCTTTATCTTATCGTCACCTGCAGGCAAGATAAAACTTAGAAATTTTGCCCACTTGAGGTCACTCGTTGAAACATAAACAAGCGTGCCAAGTATTGCCAAAATCATGTACCATAGCATGAGTGTGCTTGGAGTTGGCATTGTATGATCCTTTGCCAACAAATACATGAAAGCGTAAGGAGCAACAAATTTTATAATGACAAAAACAATCAATATTGATACGACTGCCAATATCATTGAATATGAATTCTTTTTATTTCCCATTCACATAACCTTCCCTGCTAAAAACGTATCCTTCTTTTCAGCTTATGCTGAATTTATTTCTGACTCAAGAGAAACGAAATAACTCCATAAAATTCCTTTGTCGTTAACATCTCACTGAAATTTCCCGGCATAATAGAGACATCCTGTTTCTGCATCTGTGCAATCTCATCAGGATAGAAAACGTATTCCTCCATTACACCTTCTTCATCGACCATTAACACCACTTCTTCTTCATCCTGACTCACCAGGAGACCGTTATAGGCCATTCCATCATTCGTCATCAGATACATCGTTTCAAAGCCTTTGACTATTACGTCGCTTGGTTTGAGGACCGATTCTATAAGGTATTGAGGCGTCTGTACTGCCCCTATACCAGTAAGATCAGGCCCTACCTTTGCACCTTTCCCGTTTAATACATGGCACTTTGAACATGTAACATCTCTCGTTTCATCGAAAAATACCGATTCACCTTCTTTCGGATCAACCTCTATAGGAGGTACCCAGGGAACCACTTTCGTCTTTGATGCCTCAGGAATTTTGTCTTTAAACTTTGTTACAGCATCTATATCCGGCTCTCCCCCCAATGTCTGCAAATATGTGAGTACGGCCAGAATTTTTTCTCTATCCAACATGATCGGAGGAGCATATACCTTCGGCATTATATCATCAAATCCCTCCACTACATGTGAAGAAGGGTTTACTATTGATTCAACCATATATTCCAGACCGGAACCCAAACCTGTCTCCTTTGCCCTCTCTTCTGCTCTGGCCGCAAGACCCTCCTGGTCAGGACCTCTTGTCGCACTTCCGGATGTACCGATACGATGACACGTGTGGCACTGGCCATCACCCCAGAATATCTTTTCACCGGCTTCAGGGCTGACTCCGGTAGCCCCTCCTCCACCGCCACCACCGGAAAGGCCTGTTACGTACATACAAACGTAGATAAAAAACCCTACAACTGCCACCGTAAATACTACTGCGTTTAAAAAACTTCTCATTATTTATTATCTCTCCAACATTTATAGTCGCAGGAAATTCAACGATTTTATATTTATATTCACCGTCAAGAGTCTATGCATGTTTCTTCTTCTTATCAGCAAGGCCTGCAAGCCAGAAAACCAGGGCTACAAGGGCCAGGAAAAGAATGACAATTAAACCGACAGTCCAGCCCATATAAGCAATACTAGGAGTAAATGAACCTGCAGAAGTATCCTGCATATACCCGTAAATATGCCAATTCATCCTAAGGCCGGAACGTATGAAGCCCATCAATCCCATAAGAGTTACAATGGCTACACAGAGAAGCAACAGGGCATACTGTGACCTGTGTGGTATTTTTCCCCACTGTATACCTCCCACTTCTTTAGCATCTTTAAAGAGAAAGACATCTATTATAGTATTAACAATCAGACAACTTATCACTATTGAAACCTGTGTAACAGACAGATATCTTAAGACCAGATTTGCCTTTTCCATAACCACAAACCCATAATACCAGAAATACATTACTGCCATAACCGTAGTAACTATAAACAGGAATGTCTGCGCAAGCTTACCTTTATTTGCAAACGTAAGAAGGAGGGCAATGACAATTGCAAATATCTGGATCACAAGACACGAGACAAGAGGAGAAACATACCGCAGTATATTTTCTTCCATATCAAGCCCCCTGAGCCCTAAAGCATACCACGCCAGATACATCACAGTAAGACCGGCAGTAATAATCAGAGTAATCCTTGCACCGCTACCATGGCTTGAGAAAGGCTTTGTCTCGCCTTTATTGGCCCTTCTATACAATAGGAAACTGAAGAATGTGGATAATATCAGGAGGTTTACAACTGCATTTTTTGCAGCCATAACACCGAAAAATTTCGAAAACGGATGGTACTGCTCTCCAATAAGAGCTCTCTCCTCACCGCTTAATGGCAGGTTATGTGGTGTCAGCCAGACAGCAAAACAGAAAAAGATTACTATGTTTATGTATTTGATATAAGGAGTGTATCTTTCAGCACCCTTTATCCTGCTCATACCATTCCATAAATAATAATTTCCACCGATAAATAACATTCCAATAAGAATAGCCTGGACTATGAACGTCCAGGAAAAAGCACCACCCATCATTATGTTCCCCATAACGGGACTGGCACTATAGACTTCTCTTCCAAGATAATATCCGGCAAACGGGAGAGGTATCAAGGCACCCAACCCAATGAAATTACCTATATACCCCATCCAATCATAATGTGCCCTTTCCTTATCAGTTTTCGACCCCATGAATTTAACAGCAGCATAAGCACCCACTACAAAACCTCCAAAGGCAACATTAGCAATAATACGGTGGAAATTAACGGGCATCCATAGGAAATTATAGAATGCATGATAAAGGCTTGTTACCGTTCCGGTTTCCATATTAATACCGCTCGGTGCCATCATAAAAGTTGCCCAGGAATTAGCCAGCAACATTAAAGCCGTCCCGAAAACATTCAGCATTACACCAATTAATATGTGCATCCACTTACCTTTAGGCGTCTTGGAAAGCAAATCCCACGAGTAGTAATATCCGTAAAGGCAGAAAACCTCTCCAAAGAAACAAAGCGCATATATGAACATAAATGGATGGAAGACATCCGTCATATAGCGCATAAAGGCTGGGTAAAGGCCATACAAAGCAAACGCCAGCAGGCCGCCCAATGAGGCAGTTGTGGCGAAAGCAGCAGACAGAAGCTTTGTAAATTCGCGTGCTAAATTATCAAACCTTATATCACCACTCTTCACACCGATCATCTCAATAATTACGACAAAGATCGGTACTGCTAATACAAAAGCAGCAAACATAAGATGTAATTCTGCAATTATCCAGACCATCAGCCTGCCATCTATTCCA
>CAZPAM010000014.1:0-42282 GCA_964584595.1 uncultured Candidatus Scalindua sp.
GATCGTACAATTTATTGAATACTTTTGGTAATAATTCACCGGGCACCTTGAGTTGCCTGCTGTTACCGGCTTTTCCTATGGCGAGCACAACCTTCTCTGCCATATACGCATTTTTGTTTGTTTCAATATGGATAAGGTTGTCTTTTCGGCTGAGTTTTTGAACAAAGGTCCCAACTTCGAAATTCAGGCCTTGTCCTTCTATTTGTAACTTAAGTTCTTCGAGGAGAGTTTCCTTGAACCCATCGTTCATTTCCAATGGTAATTCCAGTTGTACTCCATCCGGCTTTAAGGTAATGGGTTTTTCCTTTGGGAAATTTTCTATGGTGTTTAAGATGCGGTTTGATTCTAAAATGATGTAGTTAATGTTCTTCTTTTTACATTCTATCGCAGCGGAAATACCTGCAGGCCCGGCGCCGACAATGACTAAGTCGTAAACGTCGGAGTCCTTCTCTTTTTCCAGGGCAGTATTCCGGTCAGAGAAAAGTTGTTTTACTATTTTAGCCCCGCCGTCTGATGCAAGCTTAAGTAGGGGTATGCCGGTCAAATCTCCTACAATATAGACACCCGGGACAGAGGTTTCTTTTTGTTCGTCTATTTCGGGATAACTCTCGACAATGTTTCTGGGATTGTTCTTTTGAAGCCAATTGAAATAGTTAGATACAAAATTCATAATATCTTCGTTTATGAAATGTTGCCTTATTATATATAAACAATATTCAATTCAAAATTGTTTCTTTATTTAATATCGCCTTTCGTCTTTTCAATCAACAATCTACAATTGCCTATCTACAATCCTCTTGCATCCTACTTACATCTTACTGACATATTCCTTACTTCTTACCTATACCTTTTCATCAGTGTTTGATCCGTGCTTTATCCGTGGCTAAATGTCTTTTCTTCCTTTTCTTTGTTTCTAACATCAGTGTTTATCTGTGTACATCTGTGGCTGAAATTCTATGTTTTTTTCGTGATTTTTCGTGCCTTTCGTGGTTAAATCTATCACTTTTACCGGATTTTAAATATCTCCAGAATGTTAAAAACGAAAAATGCAATTTATACAGTAGGAATAGCCTTACTTATTTTTTTTATATCCGTTCCTGTTATAAGTTACACAGCTTTTAAATCAGCGATAAAGGAGAAAACCTTTAATCACCTGATTACTACCAGGGAGCTCCTGGTTGATCAGCTGGAAAATTATTTCAATGAAAGGCTTGGTGACGTAAACGTCCTTGCGAGAAACCCAACAACGATACAAGCTCTTGCTTTTTTTACGAATGCTTTCGATGGTTCCGGCATCCGGAGCGTCGAATATAAGGAAGTTGCAGAGGCCTATCAGCCGTTAATGAATCATTACGTTTCCAATTATGGCTACACAAACATTTTCCTTGTTGACATACATGGTGATGTGGTATTTTCTGCAAAGGAGGACGAGTATACCGGAATTAATTTACTCACGAACGAAAACAGTCTCTTAAGGATCGCTCATATATTCAAGAAAGGTATGGTGGATACCTCCTTTGATGATTATACATGGCATCATGACGAAGACGACTTTGTTGCTTATTTAGCCTCGCCAATATACGACAATAAAGTGCTGTTGGGTGTATTACTTACAGAGATCCCCTTCTCACATTTAGATTCCATATTGAGCCGCAGGAAAGGATTGGGAGAAACAGGAGAAATGTATCTGGTAGGTACAGACGGCTTTATGCGGTCAAATTCAAGGTTCTCTAAAAGGCCTACAGTACTTAGTAAAATGGTGGATACAGTAGCGACAAGGGATGCACTCAGAGGAAATACCGGTACACGAATTATAGATGACTATCGGGGCGTTCCGGTACTGAGCGCATACACACCACTGAATTTTGGATCGGTTGATTGGGTGCTGCTGGTTGAGATTGATAAAAAAGAGGCCTTTCAAACTATCCGTACCGTGGAGATCAGGCTCCTTGTAATAGCATTCATAATCGGCGGCATAACTATAGCTTATCTCTATCTTAAAAGTAAAACCCCGGAACCTGTAAAAAAATCAGAAACCTGATTAATACAAATTATGAGTACTGAAGATAAACTGGATTTAGAAGAAATAAATAAAAGCTTTGTTACAAAAGAGAGCCAGGAAAGGATCAAATGGGCTTATGAAACTTTCAAAGAAGGCCTGTTCTTAACAACGAGCGGCGGTAATACTTCCGCAGTTTTACCTAACCTGACAAGAGATGCATTAGGTTTCTGCCCGCCTGTAATATTTGTAGATACAGGATATTTCAATGATTGCACACACAATATGCTGAAGTACCTGGAAAAAGAGGGATGCGATATTAGAATTTTTAAAAGCGCGGTCTCTAAAAAGGAGATTGAAGAGAAATATCCGGGCTGGAGTGATCCGGAATCAGAACATTTTGATAAGGTTGTATCTATTATAAAACATGAACCTCTGAATATAGGATTAAAAGAGCTGAAAGTTAAAGCATGGCTTGGAGGGATCATGAGACATGAAACCGAAGAGAGAAAAAAAGCAGATTTTGTTCAACATGTTAAAGGCTTATACCAGGTCTTTCCCATATTAGATTGGGACGATTGTAAAATAAATGAATATCTTATGCTTAATAAATTACCGGTTAATCAATACCATTTTGATATTACCAAAGGTCCCGATCAAAAAAGAGAATGTAATATATGGAAAGAGTGCGGGATAAAGCGAAAAGAGTAAATATTCAATATTCTTTTAATATTAATCAAAAAATTTGAGAAAATTACAGGATGAGAACAAAACTATTCCCACCTCGGAAGCCATATCACTCCGGCTTCCTGCAAGTCTCAAAACTACACACTTTATATTACGAAGAAGTTGGCAATCCTGAAGGCAAACCGGTAATTTTTTTACACGGCGGCCCGGGTGTTGGCATTCACCCCGACTATCGCAGGTTCTTCGATCCTAAACATTACCGCATTATTCTTCTTGATCAACGCGGATCAGGCAAAAGCAAACCTTTTGCTGAATTACGGGAGAACACAACGTCGCATCTCGTTGACGATTTAGAAAAACTCAGGAAGTATCTGAAGATTAAAAACTGGATAGTTGCCGGAGGAAGCTGGGGTAGTACACTCGCTCTTGCATACGCCAAACGCTATACCAGGAATGTGAAGGGGTTAATTATTAGAGGTGTTTTTACGGCCCGCGTTTCCGAAATAGAGTGGCTTTTTTCTGAGAAAGGAGCAGGTCAAATATGGCCTGACGAATTTGAAAAATTCACCTCTATATTAAATAAAACAGAAAAGAGAGACATAATTAAATCATATTACAAACGACTTAATTCAAAAACCGGGAAAACCTCATGGCAAGCAGCCAAAGCTTTCGCGTACTGGGAAGGCACCATAATGAGTCTGATTCCTGACAAGAAGGAAATATCTTCTTTTTTAACTAAGGCCCGTACAATTGCAATAGCTAAAATCGAATGTTATTATACTTTAAATAATTTCTTCATGAAAACCGCAAACGGCTTGTTCCAAAACATAAAGAAAATAAGGAACATACCATTAACAATTGTTCAAGGCCGCTATGACACTATCTGCCCTGTGCGTTCTGCCTACGATCTGCATAGCGCCCTGCCCAAATCAAAACTCATCATTGTCCCTACCGGCTCTCATTCACCCCTGGAGCCGCCAATGATAAAAGCACTGATTAAGGCAAGCGAAGAATTCAAAAAATTAAAAACTTAAAAAACAATTTAATAAGGAGAATTGAATATGAAGAAGCGTTCCGGTGTTTATATGATTTTGATAGTTTTATCGCTTTTTATTCAGCAGATTATTTCAGGCTGTGCAACAACGGCGACAAAGGGTGTGACAACGGAAGAGTTAATCAAAGAGGCTCCGGCTAAAGAAGAGGTGGTCAAGGTGTTGCCCAAAGAAACAGCGGGCCCGGACGGCCAGAAGCTTTACGAGAGTAAATGTTCTCCCTGTCACGTACTGCCCGACATTAAAGCCTATGGTTTTACCTTTGAACAGTGGGTAAAAACAATGGACGGTATGCATGATACCGTACATGAATATAGTGAATACAATGTGATTATAACGCCGGAAGTGGATGCAAAGATAAAGGCCTATCTGAAAAGCAAGAGTCAATAGAACAAGTGACTAAAGTGAGCTAAAGTTTAAAGTGCCTAAAGTTAACGGCTTATTTTAGTTATTTGTCATTGATCAATCTTCTAGCCTTTCTCCTGAGTTCATGCTTTCCTCAGCGGAAGATCTCTTTTGTCTCTTTCTTTGTTTCTGCCGCTTGTCATTAGTCATTTGGACATTGTAATTTGATGTTTGTTTGAAATTTATGATTTGAGTTTTGTAATTTATTAACTCCCCTTTGCGCTCTTAGCGCCTCTGCGTTGAATATCTTTTTTCAAGCACCAATCAACAATCGCCAATCATCAATCGTAAACCCTCTTTTCTTCTTGACATTTACCACTGTTTAATGTATATAACCACCTATCACAAGGGAGTATAGCAACAAAACCATGTTTTTTAACATGGCGCTTCCGGTGTTAAACACCGTTCGCATTTCAACAACACCCACGACAAGAAAGTAAATCCTACAAAACCCCAATTGAAACGCTTTAGTTCAGGCAGATTTTACCCATAAGGTATCTATTTATATAATCTTACCACTTTCGCATACTTTTAAAACATTATGGAAAAATCAAACTTCATTCTTAATTCTGATGCAAAAAAAAGTGTTTTATGGCCTTATCTTTGGACGGGGCTGATAGCATTGGCATATTTTCTATGCTCTACACTCAGCCTTTTCTTTGTTCAGCCAAAAGGTGTTACCATATTCTGGCCGCCAAGCGGCTTACTCCTGGCTTTTCTGATATTAAGCGAACGCCGTCTTTGGAAGTATATTATACCCGCAGTGTTTCTTGCCTATTTAGTATCAAACATAGCAGTGGGTAATAATATAGTGACAAACCTGGGGCATGTCCTTGCTAACTGCACTGAGGGGTTTGTTGGTGCCTGGATTTTGCAGCACTTCCTGGGCACACCGATTACTTTTGAAAAATTTAAAAAAGCCCTGGCGTTAACCGTGATTTCGGTTCTCTTCGCTACCGCTATCGGTGCATTGATTGGTGCGGGATATTTTTCAATGATAAATAATTTGTACATTTTCCCGAAGGTTTGGCGTATCTGGTGGCTTGCAGATATACTTGGGATCCTCATAGTTACACCTGCACTCCTGGCCTGGAAGGATATTTTTTCTACCATAATCAAAATGCGTTTAAGGCGTTCTGCTGAGATGGTGTTATTATTTGCATGCCTGGGAACAATTTCAATTCTCATCTTTAAACCATCCGGAGAAGATGTTCGTCCGCTCTTATACATTGTTTTCCCTTTTCTGATTTGGGCTTCCCTGCGGTTTGGTATGTGGGGGGGCTTCAGCGGGTCACTGATTGTCGTCACGATAGCGGTCTGGCACACAATACATGGTCATGGCCCAATGGCCTCTCACGGTGAAAAAGCCGCCGAATACATTATCTGGCTGCAGGCATACCTTGGCGTGATGATGCTTTCAGCGCTGATAATGGTAGCAAGCGCCACCAGGCGCAATCGAGTGGAAGAAGAGTTGAAATTACACAATGAATTTCTGGAAAAACACATACCTGTGCTTGGGGATAATATAGTGAATATAAGAGAAGAAACTGAACTTGAAGATTCACCAATGCAATTGGCTAAGTAGAAACTCAAGAAATTAGCAATTGGTAATTAGTAACTGGTCAATCTTCTAGCCGTGTAAGTTCAAATGACCAAGCTCAAAGTTCAAATGAAATCCAAAACAAAAACTCAAATCTAAGAAAAAGACATCTATTGTTTAGCCCATTTGATCTTTAAGCATTGATTTGGCATTTGGGCTTTGACATTTGGATTTGATTCATCAATCAACAATCCTTAACCCCTCTCGCCTTTCCCTCCGAACTCCGAACTTTCCACTCCGAACTAATAAAACGGGCGCGGGCCTGCCCGACGAGTTGTTTGGCGGGTGCAAATCACTTGATTTGTGATATAATAAAATGAGAAAATATAACACCCAATAAGAGGAAAGAGGGGATTATGGGAATATTAAGAATAATAACGCTGATAATCATTTGTCTACTACTTACTGCCTCTTCGCTTAAGGCGGAAGACAACCCTTTACCGGGAATAGAGGAAGATTATGAATGGGATGATGATGCCGTAATTAGAAATCAGGCATTTCATGAAATTGAGGTATTTGAGGAAGGCTCAATAACTGTGTCCTTTCTGGGCGATGCCAAAAAAACAGGACTCAACAAAAGGGTGTTAACCGATTATTTGAAATTCAAAACCAGAGTCTACTTTGTAGATATAAAAGTTGCAAAGACTTTGAAGGAATTTTTTAAATATACAGGAAAACAACAAGGTGGAATAAACTTAAGTATTTGGATTGCAGGTGAAGACGATGATGAACATGTAGCCTATCATCTGAAATACAAATTTTTTAATTACGAGTATCGTTATCATCAAAGCAGGCCTAAAGGAATACGGGTAAATGATTCGATATGGGAAGAAGAGATATTAGGTATTGGGACAAAAGAGAATATGTCCGATTTTATTATAGAAAGTATTGACACTGTAATACCAAAATTAGCAATTTTATTTTACAAGGCAAGAGGGAAAATATAAGACAATAATAAGTGACTACCTGTCCGTCGGTTTGATAGGCGGGAAGTTAAAGGCTTATTGTAGTTATTTGTCATTAGACATTTGTCATTGGTTAATCTTCAAGCCGTTTAAACTGTCCTCCCCCCTTTTGTGGAAAAGAGAGTTGAATATGAAGAGGCATTCCCGTCTCTATACATTCCTGGCAGTATTACTGATCATTATCTTGCAGATTAACTCCGGGCATAATGTGACTGCGGCAGAGGTTACACAGGAGGCTGTATCGGAGATCGAGAAGCTCTACAGATATAAATGTTCACTCTGTCACCCACTGCCGGACATAGAAACTACTGGTTATACCTACGAACAGTTGCTGAACGTAATGAATACCATGCACGAACCCGGCAGATACAGAGAGTCTGTAAATGAAGAAGATGATGCACGGTTAAAGGCCTATCTGAAAAGTAAGAGCCAATAATAATAACGGATAATGGGAGGTGTTAAATGACAATTGATCTGGTACGTGACGCATTATTGTGGTGCTTCATAATCAATATAGGAATACTGCTGTGGTGGTTTCTGTTTTTCTCGTTGGCACATAATTGGGTCTATCAATTTCATGGGAAATGGTTCAAGTTGTCGGTAGAAAAGTTTGATACGATTCACTATGCGAGCATGGCATTCTACAAGATATGCATATTTGTGTTCAATATTGTTCCGTATCTTGCTTTATGTATAGTGGGATGAGATAAATAAGTGACTAAAGTGTAAAGTGAACTAAAGTGATCTAAAGTTAATGGCTGATTGCTCATAGCTCATAGTTTTTTTAAAGCTGCGGTGAATTTGTTTTCTAAAGCTTTTTCCTGAGTTCTTGCTTTCCTCAGCGGAAGTCTTTTTTTTCTTTTGTCTTTTTCTTTGTTTCTAACATCAGTGTTTATCTGTGTACATCTGTGGCTGAAATTCTATGTTTTTTTTAGTGCTAATTTGTGCAATTCGTGTCTTGTAATGAAAAAATCAGAAACCAGTAAGAGGAGGCAAACATGTCAGCGCTGATTGAAGGATTTAAGAAAGAGCATTCGAAAATCATTGCTACGCTCAATGAAGTTGAGGAACTTGGTATTCTTTCGGAAGAAGGGCAGGCCAAAATCGCGTCTGTAGAAGCGAGTTTGCTTGAACATCTTTGGAACGAGGACGAACGGCTTTATCCTGTTCTCAGGAAAGAAGCAGAGGATAATAAGAAGCTGAAAGAAATATTAGATATTTTTGCAAATGATGCAGAGAGTATCTATGGGGACATGCTGGAATTCTTTGGTAAATATAGTGATGGTGCTATAGATAGTAAGTTTGAGGGAGAATTTGAACACCTCTTCGCAACTCTCAGAACAAGGATATGGAACGAAGAAAACCATCTCTATAGCGAGTATGAGAAGTTAGACCAATAATAAGTGACTAGAGGATTGTTGACCCGCCCATGCCGGTTCGGGGAGCGGTGAACAATCTTTTCAGTTGCAAAATCAGATTGAACAAACCTTTAAACAGACTCCAAAAGCCTTGTTAAAGCAGGCACAACTTTCTCAGTGGGCAGTTCTAAGACTTTCTGTT
Organism: uncultured Candidatus Scalindua sp.; assembly: GCA_964584595.1. Taxonomy (GTDB): domain Bacteria; phylum Planctomycetota; class Brocadiia; order Brocadiales; family Scalinduaceae; genus Scalindua. The sequence continues at coordinate 8,269 of CAZPAM010000014.1, forward strand.
TTTCTACAGAGTGTACAGCCATTAGTTCGCCTAAAATACCAAAGAATTCATTGTTATTTTCAGGAATTTTACATTTATCTTTTAAAATACCTGTGATTATTTTACGTAAAACAGAGTAATCGCCGGGAAAACTTGGAATTTCATCATCCAGCCATTCTATCTCCACCGTTATATGGGGCTGTTCCTGAATAAAGTGTTCTATTCTGAACCTTCTTTCACCCTGCACTACAATGTAAAATAAATTATCAGATAATTTCTTAAACTCTTTAATCACTACAGAAGTCCCAATATTAAAAGGTATTGCTGGAGCTCCGACTTCTTTTCCTTCTTTGATCATACAGATACCAAAAGAACGTGCTTCCTTATGACACGTTTCTATTAATTTGAGATACCTGGGTTCAAATACACGCAGTGATATTTTCTGATGTGGAAATACAACAGAATTGAGTGGAAACAAATCTAGTAACATATTTATATCAATCTACATTAATTAGTTAGCAATTTCTTCTCTATTATTTAATTTATAAATTTCAGACATAATTAATTAACCTTTCTTATTAATTGAGGAGTATCATTTTTTGGATTATTTACTTCAATAGAAACAGTATAAGCTGTCATTTTATTATCAGGAAATGGTTTTAACATTTCAGCTAAAGAATCAAAATCTTGTGTTTTTATATCAAGCCACTTTTCCTCAAACTCCTTCCCTAAAATTACAGGCATTCTATTATGTATCGGTTTTAATGTATTATTGGCATCTGTTGTAATTATTGTGAATGTTTTAAGCTCATTTCCAGCATTGTCTTTCCAGTTGTCATATAGACCTGCAAAAGAAAACATTTTACTATCTTTTATTCCAATATAATATGGGACTTTCCTTTTATCAATTTTCCTCCATTCATAAAATCCACTGCTCGGCACCAAGCATCGTCTTGATTTAATCAAATGCTTAAATGATGGTTTTTGTGTTAGTGTTTCTGCACGTGCATTAATCATATTATGTCCGATTTCCGGATCTTTTGCCCAAAAAGGAACTAAACCCCACTTCCTAAACTCTATTCTATTTTCCCGGTTTTCATCTTTATAGATAACAGGAATGATTTGCGTAGGTGCAATATTATAATGCGGAGTTATTTTCTCACTAATATTTCCTGATGTAGTTATATTGAATCGAGAAGTAATAGTATCAGTATCAGTTAGGACAAATCTGCCACACATAATTATTCAAAAAGGTTTTACTTTAGGTTTTAGCCATTCAGGGCTTGATATCATTTCTTATTAACTTCCTTATCGTGTGCAAGTACACAAAAACGTGCAGACACAGAAGTGTGCCATGACACAATATTTATATAGAGACATGTACAAATAATATTACATTAAACTCATTCGGAAAACAGCATAAATTATTAGTAATATAAGGGTTATAAGACAACATCTCCCATTATAACCACTCCATCATCTATTTGGCACTTTAATTGATGTAAAAAACATGTCCAAAAAGATATTTCCATGAATATGAAAGGAGGGCACAATGGTTACTATAGATAATAGGGTGCATAAGAGAATAATAAAGCCGTATATCGTAAGGTACAGAATTAGATCAGACGGAATCCAGAAAGTAGAATCCGCTGGATGGAACATGTTGGCTGTAATCGAAGGGAATTTAAGTGCTGGTGGTATATTCTTCAAAACAAAAGAGAGTATGAAAATTGACACAATTATGAATCTGAAGGTTAGTTGTTCCATTGCAAATTCACCCTTAGAATGCGTGGGCAGAATTGCTTATATAACAGGAGGTTCAGAAGAGAGTCTCCACGGTATTGGTATTGAATTTATAGGGTTAAATGAGCATGTCTCTGACAATATAAATAATAGTGTTGAAAAAATGCTTAGTGTCATTAATTATTCAAAGCAGAATCCTGTAGATCAGAATTAAACAAATATGCCTGAAGAAAGTAAGAAGTCTTGCCTTTCTTCTTTTGTTTTGTCTTTAACACTTCTACATTCCTTGTTCGATATTCGTCATTCGCTTTTCTCCTTTTCATTAGCGCATTTGATTCTTTGGATTTCATTTGAATTTTGAGCTTGGTCATTTGACATTAATAATTAGTGTCTGTCTTTTGCTTTCAATATTTGATATGATTTTATGAGTTTATGTTATCACAGGTCAAGAGAAAATAGTGAGGTGTGTTTATGGGAATGTTAGGCGCCGCATTGGTGTATGTTGGTTTCGTTCTGTGTATGAATGGCTTAAAGCTGCTTGGTAAACTTAAGGCTGAGCATGTTATCCCTATGAATTTCTTTACGGGCGGCCTTATTGTTACCGGAGTGGTGAGAATTGTACTATTGCATGGAGAAGGAATAACGCCTTATTTTTATGCCATGCAGTCTCTATTGTTCGGGTTTACTTATTTGTGGGTGGGTATTAACTCCGTTTGGGGCTTTGAGGATGACGGGTTAGGATGGTACTGTCTGCTGGTCGCCGTTGTGGCAGTGCCTACTGCGTTTACTACATTGCCGGATGTGGGCCTGCTTGTGCTCTGGTTAATGTGGGCAAGCTTATGGCTGATGTTTTTCCTGCTGCTGACGCTACGCATGAAAATAGCAAAGTTAACCGGGTACTGGACAATTATTAATGCTGTGGTAACGGGTGCGGGTGGTTATGCCATTTTGATTAAGGCCTGGCCTTGGGGTTGATGATTGACGATTGTTGATTGGAAAAGACATTTACGCTCCCCGGACTGAAAAGCGCCGAGGACAAGGAAAAGGCACAGATCGACACGGATATGCACTGATGTTAAAAGCAAAAGGACAAGAAGAAAGGGAAAAAGCCAGGAGGTCAAACTATCACTTTATGAATACAGGAAGAAATGTGATACCAAAATCAACATTTAGCAAGTTGTTTGTACAGTATAACGATATTGCTGCATACAATTTTGAGGAATGGGTTTTCCGTTCGGGAATGTTATTTCAAAACCTTCAGACATGGTGGTCAAATGGAGATGCTCGAACTATACCTCATGAGGGAATAGATTTTTGTTTTTTCAGAGATAAAAGCGGTCGTGTTAGCCGCCTTGGAAAGGGTGCGAAAATTCCTGTAATGTATGATGGGGAAATTGTACACATCCACGATGATTTTATGGGAGAATCAATATACGTAAAACACAACATTGGTGACGGTAATGGGAAGGTGTTATATACCATATACGGACATACGATTTCCGGAAATAGCCATGGTGTGGGAAAAACAGTGTGTGAGGGAGATATTATTGCCACGATGGCAACCACAACGAAAAAAGATAAAAGAATTCTTCCACATGTTCATATTACAACAGTATGGATGCCTGAATCACTTTCCTGTGAGGAACTCAATTGGGAAATGATTAGTAATTCACCGTCCGTTATTCTTTGTAATCCTCTGGAGTTCTTAGATTGTAAATACAAAATAGATAATGACGTTTGTGCCATTCCGGGCAGCGAATAGGACGGGTCAAATTTTTCAGGGTCTAATAAATACGATAATTTTGTACAATCCGGGTTTTTCTAATCCGGCCAATACAAATGAAGAGAGAATTTGGAGAAGAGTACGCGTCAATTACGGATGCCGGTTTTACTGCTAAATACCGCGCGAGCTGTTTCTGCAATGCGGTAGAGTATGAGGTATGCTCTGATCCCGTCGATGCAAAGATATGTCATTGCCTGGGATGCCAGAAACTGCACGGTGCGCCCATGCAGTGGGCTGCAATATTCCACAAGCGCGACGTCAGAATAACTAAAGGGATAGAGCACCTGCGCTTTTATAACAGCGAGTGTGACAAACAGGAGAGGATTCTTCCCTGCAAGGTAAGCTGCGGCAGGTGCGGAACTCTCATCGCAGACGAAGGACGCAATATGTGGCTTGCCTTTCCGTCACTTTTTGATTTTGGAGGCCCTTCAAAAGTCCCTGAGAAATTCAAACCAACGTGCCATATCTTCTACGGTATGCGCACTGCCGACATCAATGACGACCTGCCTAAGTGGTCCGGCCACAAAGATAAATCGCAAAGAAAATAAGTGACTAAAGTAGAAAAAGTTTAAAGTGAGCTAAAGTTGCGGGGAAACAAGAAGCAAGAAACAAGAGGCAAGAAAGGAAAGAAAAATGGGTAAATTTAACTTTTGAATATGAATTAGGATATTATAACATGAAAGCAATTATTCTAGAAAAAGCAGGAAGTGTAGAGAACTTGATTTTAAAAGATGTTGAACAACCTGCTACAAAGGAAAACGAAGTATTGGTTAGAGTGAAAGCCATCAGTATTAATCCTGTGGACTTCAAAGTAAGGAGTGCGGAGGAATTTCTTAATATGATTTATGGTGAGGAACGCCCTGTTATTTTAGGCTGGGACATAGCCGGCACAGTGGTTTCTGTGGGGGACAAAGTAACTCATTTTAAAACTGGTGATGCCGTTTTTGGAATGGTTAACTTTCCTGGAACCGGAAAAGCTTATGCAGAATATGTAGTAGCTCCCGAAGCACATTTAGCAAAAATACCCGAAAATGTTTCGTTTGAAGAGGCGGCAGCAACTACGCTTGCTGCCCTAACTGCCTTACAGGTTTTACAGAGTAGAATAAAAAAAAGCGATAGAGTGCTTATTCACGCAGGCTCGGGAGGCGTGGGACATTTCGCCATCCAAATCGCTAAACACCTTGGAGCATATGTGGTGACTACCTCCTCTTCTAAAAATCGGGATTTTGTTATGTCTTTGGGCGCTGATGAGCATATCGACTATCGAAACCAAGCCTTTGAAGAGGTTGCATCTAACATCGATTTTGTTTTGGACGGAATGGGCGGAGATGTATTGTTGAAATCCCTGAAAGTCATGAAAGAGGGAGGCGCAATAATTTCGCTACCTTCCCCACAATTTTCTGAAGAAGTGCAGGAACAAGCAGAAAAGTGCAATGTCAACGTTTCATTTTTGTTGGTGCAGTCAAACGGTAAAGATATGAATACGCTGAAAGAATTACTGGCCAACGGAACACTAAAACCTACTGTGTCAAAAACCTTCCCTTTTACAGAAATGGCTAAAGCTCACACGGAGATTGAGACGGGTAGAACTGTTGGTAAAGTGGTGGTTAAGCTATAAGATGAAAATTTAACTATCCACAACAAATAAGTGACTAAAGTAGAAAAAGTTTAAAGTGAGCTAAAGTTAATGGTTGATTCCCGCCTAGCAGACCGGCAGACAGGGGGGATTGAAAAGATATAGGTAAGAAGTAAGGAATATGTCAGTAAGTTGTAAGTAAGATGTACGATTGATGATTGGCGATTGTTGATTGAAAAGACTGAGAAAAAGAGAATATCGAATATTGAACAAGGAATGTTGAAGTAAAAAGGCGAAGGAAAAGAAGAAAATGAGCTTTGTGAAAAGAATAAAACTGTTTGAGATAATTCTTATCGCTTTCATCCTGGGTATAATTTGCGGCGCGGTTGTGGGTGTACCCGCAAGGGAACTAAAACCTCTGGGAGACATTTTTATAAAACTTCTCAGTATGCTGGTTGTTCCCTTAATCTTTGCCAGCCTTGCCACAGGAGTAGCCGGGTTTGATATAAAGAGCCTGGGACGCATAGGAGGGAAGGCAATGGCCGTTTATTATGTCACAGCCATAATAGCTATATGCATCGGGCTGGGGCTTGCCAATGTTTCAGGGGTCGGATCCGGTATAGAACTGGGGGATCTTACGAAGGTCAAGCCGCTGGAAACGCCGCCGTTAACCTCTTTTCTGGTTAATATTGTACCTGATAATCCTGTCAAGTCTCTTGCAGAAGGAAATATGCTGCAGATTGTTTTTTTTGCTATTCTTGCAGGTGTTGCAATGGGCGTGACCGGACGTGCAAGTGATTCTCTCCGTAGAGGCCTGGAATCCCTTGCCAACGTAATGTATACCATGGTGCGCTTTGTGATGTATTACGCTCCGGTTGGAGTATTTGCCCTGATTTCCTGGACGGTGGGAACCCATGGCGTCAAGGCGCTCAGTCCTATTTTTTACCTGATACTTCTCACTTATGCCGGTTGTGCCATTCATGTGTTTGTGGTTTACAATGTTATTCTGAGATTTGGAGCCAGAGTAAAACCGCTTGAGTTCTTAAAGAGAATCAAAGAGGCACCTCTCTTCGGTTTCTCCACCTGCAGCAGTACAGCAACGCTGCCGATAACCATGCGGCTTTGTGAGGAGAAGGCCGGTGTATCCAAAAAACTTTGCGGTTTTGTTCTTCCTCTGGGAAGCACAGTCAATATGGATGGTACCGCCCTCTATCAGGCAATGGTAACGGTATTCATTGCCAATGCCTTCAATATGGATCTTTCCATTAGTCAACAGGCAATCATTCTGGTTACAGCATTGCTGGCTTCTATCGGTGCCGCAGGCGTTCCGGGAGCCGGCTTGATCACGTTGATGATGGTACTCAAATCAGTTGGTGTACCTCTGGAAGGAATTGGTATTGTCCTTGGCGTTGACAGGATCATAGACATGGCGCGCACTGCCACCAATGTATTAGATGACGCCGTAGCACTTGCCTTTGTAGCCGGTACTGAAGGTGAAGAATTTGCAGATGGAGTCAGGATTAACCGCTGAGGAAAGCAGGAAATTCAGGAAAAAGAATTCTTTAGCCACGGATCTTCACAGATAGTCACTGATGTTAAAGGAAAAGAAAAGAAAGATAAAGGACTAGAGGCAAGAGGATTTACGATTGGCGATTGTAAATTGTTGATTGAAAAGAAGAAAAGACTGATATAATTGAGAAAAAGATGCTATAACATGGGAACTCGCAAATAAAAGAAATTTTAATTATTGTAAAATAACTAATAATCATAGCTAAAATCAAACTAACGACATTGAATAAAGGGAAACAAGAAAATGGAGGATTAAAAATGTTTAAGAGATGTTCAATTCCAGCAGTTGCCAGTTTGTTTATTCTTACAATGGTTTATTCCGTAACTACCGCACAAGAAAAGAAGATGGAAGCGTTAGTTTTCGTTACCGGCATAGCAAAAATAATTGACTATGAAAATGACGCAATTACGATTGTAAGGAAGAAAAGGGATGGTGGCACTGTTGAGAATACTATAAAGGTTGATAAACAAACAAGGTACTTTTTTGTAAAGAATATCAAAGAATTGGAATCAGGTGACGGTGTAATCACAGAGTGTAGAGGGATAAAAGGTGAGTATGAGGCTGTTAAAGTAAAAAGGATATCGAAAGCTAAAAAGTAGGCAATTGATGTTTACAAAGCATCTCTATTTGTTTTTAACATCTGTGCCTATCCGTGTAAATCCGTGGCTAAATTCTCTTTCTAGGCTATAATCTTATAAACTTTGTCGTGAGGGTGTACTTTTTGTGTAACATTTATACCTATTGAGTCCCCCGCCTTAGCCTCAGTGACATCAGCGTGTTCAATCTGCATAGTTTCGACAGTTTCCGTAAAATCATCACTGTGCCCTTTAATATGGACCTTATCACCAATTTTCAGGGCGTCTTGAAGCTCAACAATGCCAACACTTAGATGTCCGTAATAGTGTGATATTTTACCTATTTCTTTCTCCTGCATAGCTCTACCCTCCTTTTTCCGAATCTTACCATTTATCAAAAAATAAAGGTCATAAACTAGCCAAGTCTTTCTATACTAATTCTATAAAATATAAATGTTTTTTAGAAGAAAAATCTTTCTTATCGAAAGGGCCAAAACCCACCAAAAATTAGTCATTTGTTATTAGTTATTGGTTATTGGTTATTTGTCAATTGTCAGCCCGTCCGGCAGGCGGGGAGCGGTAAAACTGTGATGTAAATTATCAATTGATTGTAAATGCCTAAAACATTAAAATATACCAAATGATTAAATGGGAAGATAAATATAATGTGGGTATAGCAGTAATTGACGAGGAGCATAAAAAGCTCATTGGCATTCTCAATAAGGCTATTGATGCAAAGGAACAAGGTGACAATAAAGAAAAATTACATGAAGTATTAGAAGAAATGACTGAATTTGCACAAGGACATTTTAAGGTTGAAGAAGGCTACATGAGAGAGTTTAACTATCCAGAGTATGAATACCACAGTAAAGAACACAGCGATTTCTTCAACAAGACACTTGCATATTTCGATAGGGTATTTAAAGGTGATTACAATGTATCAAATGAGCTTATTGAATACTTAACGCAGTGGTTAGTTAACCACATACAAGTAACTGATAGACAATATATCGACTGTTTCAAGAAGCATGGTCTTAAATAAGTGACTAAAGCCATAGGGATTTACGATTGTTGATTGGCGATTGGCGATTGATACAAGGGGCAACCCGCTTTTCGCCTTTAACATTCCTGTGCGTCCCGTTGTTTGCTCCTCCAAAGGCGATAGCCGTAATTAATGGCGTTGATGATAATATAGGGGCCCATAAATATCATCAGATGCCCTACTTTAGTATTCCATGATCCATGGAAGAAAACCAGTGCGACACTACCAAGAATAACATATATTGTATAAACAATAAGATGGGTAGATATCTGCTTGAATTTGTTTCCTTTTTGCATATAAGTCATTGTATTCTCAGTATTTCCCTAAGTTCCTTCAGAATTGCTATATGATTCTGTTATTTTATTATCGGCAAGAAGAGAGAATTTTTTACTTTGACAAAACAGCAGCTTTGCAATCCATAAGGTTGGACAGTGTCAGGCCAAAGATACGCTGGCTGAAATTTGGAATCCACGCCCTTGAATATAGACGGCAATGCCGTTTGCCCTCTTCCCCCCCGGCAGGGTTCAGGAAAAGGGCAACATCATATCCTGCCACCTCACGGGAAATATTTTCATGTTCCCTTTCCCAGATCTCTTCATCAAATACCAGATCGAGCCCGAACCTGAAGAAACTTTCACCTAATGGCGCCTCGCAATGCAACCGGTCTTCCTCCGGATTATCCTTGAACTTAACTATGAATACTCCGTTCCAATCTCCCTCCGGAAGGAATTCATCTTTTTCCAGTTTGAAATCGTGTTTGGTACATGCAAAATCCAGTATTTGATCTCTGATCGCCTCTAAATCAGACTTGTCAGGCCTTCTCTTTTTCTTCATACTGAAACTATACTTTTAAGGCAGAATTCTTTCAATACCTAAATTCCTCACACAGAGCCACTAAGCCACCAAGGCACTAAGGCAAAAGCTATTAACAAATGATTCAATCCTTTATTTCTTTTTTCTTTTTCAGTGTTGATCCGTGAAGATCCGTGGCCAATTTCTCTTTTTACTCTGCGGTGAAATTTGTCAGTAGTTTTCAGGCTATTTCATATTGACATTCAACTGATAAAGAGTGAGAATAACTGTTTGTTTTTATTACCCGACAGCACAAAAAGTAATGTATGGAACTTGTACCATTTAAACAAAAGCATATAGGTGAAATCCTTTCCTGGATAAAGAGTGAAACCGACATGATTCAGTGGGCAGGCGCAACCTTCGCCTGGCCCTTGACGCAGAAGCAGTTCCGCGAGCATTTAGGAGCGGCAAGGCTGGAGCAGCCCACCCTCTATCCGTTTGCCCTTGAAAAGCGTGGAAAGATTGTCGGCTATTGTGAAATATCAGATCATCGCCGGCGATACAACTCAGCAATGCTTTCGCGTGTCATTATATCAACACGTTATCGCAAAAAAGACTATGGAAAATTCATGGTCAAGCAGGCTATGCAATATGCATTCGGTGATCTGGGGCTTCATCGTCTGGGCCTCGGAGTATATGTCTCCAATAAAAGCGCCATAAAGTGTTATAAAAAAGCAGGCTTTGTCCTTGAAGGTACGTTAAGACAGGTAGTAAAGGTTGGCAATTCGTACTGGAATTATCTGAGAATGAGTATCTTAAGAAAAGAGTGGGAATGCTGACAATATTTATCAAATGGAAACCAGCCAGAAAAAAAAGATATATAATCAGGAAACTCTCCCTGACATTGACTTAACGCAGGAGGATGTATCCGGCATGCGCCTGGCCAGCTGCAAGGTTAACTCCTTTAAGCTGCAGGAAGGACGCTGCCGTTATCTACGAGCGCAGGATACCAGCCTGCAGGATTTTTCCATTGATAATGTCCTTTGCGATAAGGGGTATTATCAGGATTGTCATTGGACCAATTTACAGGTCCGGGATTCCTTTCTTACCGCGAGCCATTTTTCCGGGTGTAAGTTTGAAAGGACGGTGGGAAAGCTGAGCACATTTGGCATGTCTACCTTCTACGACTGTACGCTCAGTGAATCCAACTTAAGCGAGGTCTCATTCAGCGGCTCCTGGTGGCATGACTGCCGGTTTGAGCAGGAGGATTACACGTTTGTCCGTTTCCCATCCGCAGTCTTTATTGATACTCAGTTCGTGGGGTGCCGTCTGCAAAAGGCTATCTTCAGGGCAGCAACCTTTATTCGGTGTAGTTTTGAGAGTTGTACGCTCGACGATGCGGTATTTCATAAGGCCCGGTTAATAGATACAAAGTGGATCGATACCGATATTAAACAGGCAGCTAACCTGGATGAGATTCGGTATGATTAGTTACATAAAGACTAGAAGCACCAAATAACAAAAACCAAATAACAAATAAATTACAGTTACCAAAGATCCAAACAATATGATGATGACAGATCTGATATTCAGGCGTTTTACCGTGGGGGGCTACGGAATCAACGGTTTTCTGGTGGCTGACCCCGAAACTAAAATCGGAGTATTTATTGACCCGGGCGGTTTCAGTGCTGAGATAGAAACATTTATCGAGGAGCGGGAGATCGTGCTCAATCATCTCTTTTTTACGCATGGCCATTGGGATCATACCGAAGGCGTGCCGGAATTTGAGAGCCGCTATAAGGTCCGAAGCCATGCCGGCCAGGGTGAAGTCAGCTCTGCTGAAAATCAGTTACAGGGTGGCGAGATGCTCGAGGTCGGGAATTTGAGATTTGAGGCACTTTCCACACCGGGCCATACTCCACATGGAATTTCGTTTTATGTATCAGGTTGTGTGTTCACAGGCGATTCTCTTTTTTGCGGATCAGTCGGCGGAACAGGCTCAACAAAAGATGCACAATATCAGGTCGATCACATTCGCAAACATATCTTTACCCTGCCGGATGAGACCCTGGTATTTCCTGCACATGGCCCAATGACCACAGTGGGAGTGGAAAAATATTCCAATCCCTTCTGTCAGAAATGAGTCTCAAAGTAAACAGGGACAAACGGTTCGGAGCAATTTATGTCACAATTATATTTTAAGATTAAAGGGCTTACCAAAAAGAAATCCAGGCGCTGGCCAAAGCACACGCAGCCATCTGTTGTTACATCTAATATTATTGCATGGTGCGCAGTCGCCGCAACCGTAGTTTATTCTACGGGGGCAATGACTCACAAAGCAGAAATAGATGGAATGACAATTAAAGGGACAAAAGTACTTGTGATAGAAGATGTAAGTGGCTCTATGAACTCAGGTAGACGAAATAAACTGGAAAAGCATCGTACAAACTTGAAGAAGTCAGGTATGGTGTTAAATAAAGAAAACAACTATGGAGCCCATGGGCTTGGTGTCAGTAACAAATATAATAATAATTTATTGAAAAATATTGAAAATGGCCTGGGAAAAGATTCAGAGGTGGATACTATTTATGCGTTTTCAGACTTCCAGGCATCAGGGGACTCTTGGAAAAGCGACGAAACCGGATACCAACGACTTGAAGAACTTCTTAGCGAAAAAGGGGTTAGGCTTTACCTTGGAACAGTAGAGCATGATCCCCCCGAGAAGCTCACAGAAATAGCAAAGAAATCCGGTGGAGGTTTAATAACCAGTAAGTAATATTTTTATTCTGTGTAAGCAGAAAAAGGAGGGGAATATGAAAATTGACGGAGTAAGTGCAATAGTTGTTATTGTAATAGCTTCATTTGCGGTTGATCGCATCGTGACGGGCTTATTGTTTTTATTATCGTTCATCAAACCATGGAGCCGTACCTTCCCTGCCCCGGCGACAACCAAGGATGCCCTGGAACATGAAAATGCTGTGAAAAGAAAAAAGCTGATTTATTTTGTATTTGCCGGTATTCTTGCCGGTCTGATTGTTTATTATGGAGACATGGGGATTTTTACAGCATTGAAGTTCGGCGAGGCAAACACAATTCTGGATTACATCGTTACAGGCTTGATTCTGATGGGCGGATCTGACCGTATTGCATCCGTCATCTTAAAGACGTCGGGAACCTCAGGAGCAGAAACGTCATCATCTTCCGCACCTATTGAGATAACAGGCAAATTAACCCTTGAAGGAGAGGGTGGCAAAAAGCTGGCTTAAGAGAGAAGGAAGATATAAAAGCTATTAAATACATATAAAGGAGGGGGTATTTTGTCTTCAAGAATCGTAACTCATAGCGGTGGCGCGCACATGGACGACCTGATGTCTGTCTGCATTGTGCTGGCCATGAACGATGATATAAAATGCGTAGAGCGCCGGCCAGCGGAACCTGAAGAAATTGCCGACCCTGAAGTATGGGTGCTGGATCAGGGAGAGGTTCACGATCCCGAAAACAGGAATTTTGATCATCACCAGTTTCCGGCAGACACAAGGAAATGTACATTAAGCCTCCTTGCCGACCATTTTGATCTCAGGAAAGATCTGGATGAAACGGTCTGGTTTCGAGTGCTTGTGCTTGATGATACCCTGGGCGCGATTCGAACTGCCGGAGAGCTTAACTGCAGCGCCACTCTACTGAAAGGCCTGCTGAATGGGCCGATAAACGATTACGTCCTGACAAGTTTCGAACAGGCAAAGAAATTCGAATCAGATAGTGAACTGCTAAAACTCCTCACTGCAATAGGCACTCACATAGTCACAAACATCAGGAACATGAAAGAGCGTCTTCAACTCATTCGGCAAAAAGCGGAAGTTGAAAAAGTCAACGGCCTGAAAGTGCTTTTCTTCATGGAGGATGTACCTGACCCAAAATTGAGTATTGCCGAATATATAAAGGAAACAGGCAAAAATACGGGTGTTGTGGTCGTTGTGAATACACGTGAAAGCGGATGGTCGCTCAGCAGGGTCTCCGATAACCCACGGGTTGACTTCAGGCGTATTAAAGGTGCTCCGGATGTGCTCTTTGTACATGTAAACGGTTTCGTCGCAAAAACCAGAAAAATCGACAAACCGGCAATCATTCGCCTTTTAGAGACTGCAATTGAATAATTCTATTTTGAAAGGCTTTGTATGACTAAAGAGTATGAAACATATTGTGAGATGCAGCATGAGTATCGCAGTTTTGTAAAACTCAATTATATCCCCCTGCATAATCATCTCTATACCTTAAACGAAAATATCTTCGTCGCATCTTTTTTACAGGCAATAGAGCTTAATACTCGGGAGGCATTACAACAGATATTACATGAAGAGTATCCGGGCATCTATTCATTTGATATCCTGAAACCTGATTTTTGTAATCAATTATTAGAAGAAGTTATGTGGTTTGAAGCCTGGTGCGAAAAGCAACAAGTTACCATAAACAGACCAAACAGTATGAATAACTACGGAGCAGTTCTCGACGATTTTGGTTTTGACTCTTTTCTTAACCGCCTTATGACGGAATACATTTCACCATTATCATCACTGCTATTCAAAGATGTTGGAGGAGACTCACTAGACGAGCATCACGGATTTGTTGTGGAGTATAAAATGGGAAAAGATGAGTCTCTCGGCTTTCATTCCGACGATAGTGACGTTACCTTCAATGTGAATCTTGGCAGAGAATTTACCGATGGGACAATTTATTTTAACGGATTGCTGTGCCGTACGTGTCAGCAATTATCATATTCACCATTCCCATTGACACAAGAGCAGGTAGAAATTGAACATAAATTGGGGCGCGCCCTTTTACATAGAGGCCTGCACCGGCATGGCGCAAACGATATAACCAGTGGCGAGCGTTATAACCTGATTTTGTGGTGTAGAAGCAACCAATATCGGCTACAGGATAACTCAGGCGAATGTCCAGACTGGTGCGACAACAAGCGTGTATAAAATAATATTAGAAAAAGGTCTTGGCCGGGAAAGGTTATAACTAAAACTTAAGTTTAAGAGTAGGATGGGTGCCATCAACTATCTGTTTGCCTAAATTTATTGAATGCTCTTCTGCCTCTTCCTGGGTCTCAAAAGACTCTTGACAATAAAATGGCTGTGTTTGATAGCCATCGGAACTAAGCTTGTTGATATGAATAGAAGTCATCCAGACATCATTGCCGGGTGATTTTGATGATGAAGGATCTAAATCGTAATCTTTATAATGTACTGTCATGAATCTCCCCTTTAATTTATTTGATAATAGTGTAACAATTAATACATTCCATCCTACCCTATATAATATCCCTGTCAATTAAAAGATTGTCTATCAAGCACACAACCAAGTGGTGAATCTGAGGCGGCGCTACCTTTCTTCTTGACTTCAATTTTATGTAGTATACAATTTAATTCATTACTATTTTAAAATCTTGCAATGCAGGTGGATAATTCATGTTTAAAAGAAACCCTCTTAAGAGGAAGCGCAATTCAAAGGGTTTTACCCTATTAGAACTTATTGTCGTAATAGCAATCATTACGATTTTAGCAGTGCTCGTTATGTCTTCGCGTAAAGGAGCTGAAAACAAAGCGAAGAAGGCAGAAATCACAGAGAAATCGCAGTCTGCAGAAAATTAACTGTAAAGGCTAGCGCGTCCTATACCTTTTGTCTAAACATATACGAATATAATAGTAACTGGTTCCTGAATGAGGTTCGAAAGGCGCCGCGTTTTTTCCACGTTCTTACGGAAGAAGAAATCCTGCCATTAAGTATCGCGATTTCCCCGTATTTTCTTCTAAGGCGGCATACAAAGTCCAGATCCTCACAAACCGGCATTTCTCTGAAACCGCCCAGTTTCTCGAATAAAGGCCTCTTCACAAACAATCCCTGATCTCCGTAAGGCAGTTTGAAAACCATTGAGCGAAAGTTTATGCCCCTTTCCAGCCATTTGTAAGGGAATTTATCAGACAATAACCTTATCTGAAACGCACCGCCCGCAAACCTGCCGCTATCAAAAATCTGCCGGACCTTCAAAACATCTTCCCCCGGTAGTATGCAATCTGCATGAAGAAAGAGAAGAATCTCGCCTCCGGCGCATGCCGCCCCAGTATTCATCTGAATGCTCCGGCCGGCGGGAGATGAAACTATTTTGACATCACTGTGTTGCCCGGCAATCTCTACCGTACTGTCCGTGCTACCGCCATCAGAAACTATTATCTCAGTACCGGGAATATTCACCACTGTTTCAAGACATTGGCTGATGGTCTTTTCTTCATTAAGAGTGGGTATTATTATGGAGATTTCTTTTGCTGGCATAATTATAATTCAACATTCAACGCAACTTTAGACAGTTAAACGGTTCAAACAGCAAGAAGATTAACGATTCAAATCCAAATGCCAAAGCTCAAATGCCAAATCAATGACTAAAGACCAAATGAACTAAGCAGTAGATATCTTTTTCTTAGGTTTGAGCTTTTGATTTTGGGTTTCATTTGAACTTTGAGTTTGGTCATTTGAACTTACACGGCTAACTTCCTGCCTTCCTAAGATGCTCTGTTTTGGACATTGTGTTTTGTAATTTATTTGTAATTTGCTATTTGTGATTTGTTGTTTTTCCCCTTCTTGTCCTTTGCGATCTCAGCGTTGCGAGAACGTTTACGTTACCTGGAAAAACTATACTTGAAGATGGTATATATAATTTTCGCACCTGCACGCACTGTTCCTGAAAGAGTGCCGGTGATCTTTGATTTCCCGACACGCTTTCGATACCTTACAGGTACTTCCGCAATCTGTAACCCTTTCTTCAACGCCTTGATCTGCATCTCAACAGTCCAGCCGAAATTTTTATCGGCCATATTCAAGGCAAATAGTGCTTTATAACTGATTGCCCTGAGCGGGCCCAGGTCTGTATATCTGAACCTCCAGAATAAACGGATTAATAAAACGGCCAGCTTATTTCCAAAAAAAGCCTGTGGAAGCAACGCGCCCTTTTCTCTCTCTCCCAACATTCGCGAGCCTATAACCATTTCTGCATTGCCGGTTATCATTGGTTTCAGGATTGTATGTATATCCTGGGGGTAGTCACTATAGTCGGCATCAAGAAAAACGACGATATCAGTATCTTCTTTTAGTTCGGATATTCCCCTGAGGCAGGCAGCACCATAACCTCTTAGCGGTTCTGACAGTACTTTTGCACCAAGAATCGTTGCCACATTAACGGTATTGTCATGACTGCCGTTGTCCACAACAATAATCTGTCTTGCCAGCTTTTTGGGAATGTCATTCAGAACCAGACCTATGGATTCTTCTTCGTTTATGGCAGGGATTATAATAGAGATGTACGGGTCATGATACATGACGATTTATGATTGTAGATTGGCGATTGATGAATGACTAGCTAAGTTATTCCACTATTACTCCGGCGTATCCGACTACCTGGTCGTAATCACCGGTAATATCTCCACTGGTTTCGTACCCGGTTAACTCGGCCTTCGTTGCCGACCTCTGCTTTGAACAAACCAGCATTGAGATTGCGGGGCTGACCCCACACATGGTAACATCCAATTCCTGAACTACCCTGTGAAGCCCCTCTTCCCTCAAAGCAACTATTTCTGCTATTGCAGATTTATCTTTCTTGTTCACAGATTGTTGAGACTCATAGTGGGTCATATCAGACGAAGCGACAACAAGGGCATCGGGCCTTATTGTTTTGAGAACATCCGCAATAGATTTACCAACCGTGCTCAAATCTTCAAAATTATTCGACCTGATTACAATAACAGCAATCTTAACCTGCGGATTGCTGTATTGCAGGAATGGCAGTATAACTTCAGCAGAGTGTTCGTTTGTATGAGCAGGCTCATTTTTCTCAATCAATTCACACGAATTTTGTATCTCGTTGACAAGTTCTTCGTCTGTTGAGGTTTCTCCGAGTGGTGTTATCCAGCGCCCTTCCGGCCAGATTGAATAAGGTTTTCCGCTTCCCGTATGATTTGGCGCTAATATCACAACAGTATCAGGAACCTCTATCCTTGAAAAAACACTTCCCATTACACCGCCTGAATATACATAACCGGCATGTGGAGAGATTGCGCCCAGTACCCTGTGCTTTTCCGGGCTATCGGCCATGAGCGACTTGAGCACACCTGCCAATTCTTCCTTATTTCCGGGATAAAAACTTCCTGAGGCTATTGGCAGTCTATCCATTTTAGATTTCCACCGAAATAGATCTGTGAATTGGGCATGATAAGATAGTAAGCGGAGTCTATCAATGATTTATATTTGTGTCAAAACCTTTTATTTGATAAAATTGCTTTTTCTAAACTCGCATGGTTTAATACGTTAACTTTTTTAAAATCTGGGACCGACATGACAACAGCACTTGCATTATTATCCGGAGGGTTGGACAGCACTCTGGCAATACACGTAATTAAAAAACAGGGAATCGATGTTATTGCCCTGACCTTTACCACGATTTTCTGTCTCTGCACATCCAAGGGTAATTGTAAACTGGAAGCAGTAAAGGTTTCTGAAAAACTCGGGATACCGGTTAAGGTTATAAATACAACCCGCAGTTTCCTGGAGATCGTAAAGAAACCAAAGCACGGTTACGGTAAAAACATGAATCCCTGTATTGACTGCCGAATAAATATTTTCCGGGCGGCAGGTGAATATATGAAGGAAATCGGAGCGGACTTTATAATAACCGGTGAGGTGCTTGGCCAGCGTCCCATGTCACAGAGAAAGGACGCCATGAAGACAATTGACAGGGAGGCCGGTTTAACGGGACTTGTAGTAAGGCCCCTCTGCGCAAAGCACCTTGAGCCAACAATACCCGAGAAGACGGGACTGGTCAACAGAGATGAGCTGCTGGAGATTAAGGGCCGTTCGCGAAAGGACCAGATTCAACTCGCTGATATTTTTCAGATGACAGATTATCCGTGCGCATCCGGAGGCTGCCTCCTCACTGATCCTGAATTTGCCAACAGGATTAAAGACTCATTTAATCACGGAAGCTCCGACCTGAGCAATATTAAATTGTTAAAGGTCGGAAGGCATTTTCGTCTTGATGACAAGACCAAAGTAGTTGTCAGCCGGAGGGAAGAGGAAAATCAATCCCTGGAAAATATGGCGACAGACCATGATTTCCTGCTGGAATTAAAAGATATCCCCGGGCCGCTGGCAATAATCAGGGGTGAAATTAATGATGAAAAGCTGAAGATCGCTGCACAGTTGACAGTAAGAAGCAGTAAAGCGAAATCTGATCCATCCGCTGACGTAATAATATCAAAGGCCCAGCCGGGCTCTATGCAACGGGTCATGAGCGTTCCTCCAATTGATCCGGAAAAGGCGAAAGAGTTAATGATAAAGAAAAAGAAACCCAAAAAAGAAGCGGTAAGTTAAAATAATACTGCTTATATCAGGAAGGAATGCTGTTTGAAATTTACCAAAATGCAGGGAATTGGAAATGATTATGTATATGTCAACTGTTTTGAAGAGAATGTAGCAAGTCCGTCAAAACTGGCAATGGCAATAAGTGACAGGCATTTTGGTGTTGGAAGTGACGGCTTAATACTCATAATGCCCTCACAGGCTGCTGCTGATGCCAGGATGCGTATTTTTAATGCCGACGGCAGCGAAGCACAGATGTGCGGCAACGGTATAAGGTGTGTCGCCAAATATTTATATGAATCGGGATTAAAGAGAAACGACAGAATGACGATTGAAACATCTGCAGGGCTGAAAGCAATAGAGTTGACCGTTTCAGACAACAATGTTTCTCAGGTGAAGGTGGAAATGGGAACTCCCAGGCTGTTTAGAAGTGAAATACCAATGTCAGGCGAAAACATACGGGTAATAAATGAGCCGCTTCAGGTCGCCGGCGAAACTTTAAATATCACGTGTGTTTCCATGGGCAACCCCCACTGCATAACCTTTGTCGATGATGTTGACGCGGTACAGTTAGACGTTGTTGGCAAAGCAATTGAAAATCATGAGCTTTTTCCTGAAAGGATAAATGCCCATTTTGTACAGCAAGTATCCAAAGACAAAATTAAAATGCGCACCTGGGAAAGGGGTTCGGGTGAAACATTGGCCTGCGGAACGGGCGCGGTTGCTACCGGTGTTGCATGTGTTTTGAATAAATTAACCGAAAGAGTTGTATATGCCCAGCTTCCAGGCGGGGAGCTAAAGGTTGAATGGGCAGAGGATAACAAAACCTACATGACCGGCCCGGCAGAATTTGTCTTTACCGGTGAGTGGGATGAAAACAATAACTCCGCTTCTTAAACAAAAAAACCTGCTATATATTACACATCGAGATTTTTGACATCCAGCGCATGAGTTTCTATATATTCGCGTCTTCGTTGTACATCCTTGCCGGACAATATAGTGAATGTCTCATCTGCCTTTATAGCATCTTCAACTTTTACCCTGAGCATTGTTCGTGATTCAGGATTCATGGTCGTCACCGCCAGCTCATCTGCGTTCATCTCTCCAAGGCCCTTGTACCTCTGGATATCGAGGCCTTTCTTCCCGGCTTCCTTTATCTTTGGTAAAAGCTCGCTTAATGAGTATATATCCTGCGTGATATCTTCATATATTAGATTTGCCTTGGGGGGGTTACCGTTTTCTGATTCTTTAAAGAAGTCTTCTGCGCTAAATCCCTCTTTTTCTATCATTTTTACTGTGTTTCCTATTTCTCTGCTTTCTGAAAACTCCAGCCTCTCAATTGAATCCTTACCGGCCCCATCCTTCGCAACATCCGCATCCTCAACCTCAACATCTTTTCCTTTTACCTTCTGCTGTTCTTTTATTAAATCATTTAATTCCTCGTCGGAATATAAGTATTTTTCCTGTCCGTCACAAACGGCTTTAAACATGGGATAATTTCCATTACGTTTTTTCCCCAGATATTCCTGAAATGATATACCTATTTTACTCTGCTGCTTTTTCTTTGCAAAATGCCACTCATATTCTTCCATTTTTTCCAGTAAACCCAGGAATTGCTTTAACTTTTCTCCTGATAGTTTTGCCGGCTCTTTTTTGCATGTTTCGACGACTGCATCATCTGTACCCATGGTGATCAGAGACTCCTGCAATTCTTTATCGTCAAAGACATACTCCTGTTTCTTTTTCTTCTTAACTTTATAAAGCGGCGGCTGTGCTATAAAAATATTCCCCCTGTCAATTAATTCCGGCATTTGTCTGAAGAAAAACGTTAACAGGAGGGTTCTAATGTGCGCGCCATCAACATCTGCATCGGTCATTATAACTATCTTGCCATATCTCAGTTTCTCCGGATCAAATTCTTCCATCCCTATGCCTGTGCCAATAGCACTTATAAGTGTTCTAATCTCCTCGTTGTTAAGCATTTTTTCTACTCTTGCTTTTTCTACATTAAGTATTACGCCTTTCAGTGGTAAAATCGCCTGATTTCTTCTGTCTCTGCCCTGCTTGGCCGTTCCGCCGGCAGATATACCTTCTACTATAAACAGTTCCGTAGTCTCTACATCATCACTGGAACAATCGGCAAGCTTACCCGGCAAATCTCCTCCCGATAGAGCACCTTTCCTTCTTGTCAGCTCTCTTGCTTTCCTGGCCGCCTCCCGCGCCCTGGAAGCCTCTAATGCTTTGTTTACTATCGCCTTGGCAGACTTAGGATTTTCCTCACAATATGTGTTCAAGTGCACATTTGCCAATGCCTCCACCAGACCCTGAACTTCTCTGTTTCCCAGTTTCGTCTTAGTCTGTCCTTCGAATTGCGGATCCGGAACTTTAACACTGACAATTGCAGTAAGCCCTTCCCTGTAGTCGTCTCCTGTGGGCACTTTATCGTCTTTAAACAGTTTAAGGTTCTTCGCATACGTATTCCACGTCCTTGTAAGTGCCGTCTTGAAACCGCTTAGATGCGTTCCCCCTTCTATTGTATTTATATTATTAGCAAAGGAAAAAACCTTTTCATTATAACCATCGTTATATTGCATTGCACACTCTACCGTTACACCCTTTTCGCTGCCTTCAAAGTGTATGACGTCTTTGTGTATCAGCTCTTTTCCTTTATTTAATTCCTCCACAAATATCTTTAATCCCCCATCATACTTAAACTGTTCTTTAACATCGGTCCTTTCGTCTACAAGAGTAATACAAAGGCCCTTATTGAGAAACGCAAGCTCTCTAACCCGCTTTTTCACTATATCAAAAGAAATCTCCACGTCCTCAAATATAGCATGGTCCGGCTTAAAAACCATCTTCGTCCCTCTCTTCTTTGTTGCACCCCTCTCTTCAAGCCCTGTTGTCGGCAGGCCGGCTTCGTAACGCTGTACGTACATGCAGCCGTCTCTTCTTACCTCTACCTCCAGCCACTCACTAAGCGCATTTACTACAGAAACTCCCACACCATGTAAGCCTCCTGAAACCTTGTAGCTTTTGCTCTCAAACTTGCCGCCGGCATGCAGTGTAGTCATTACCACCTCCAGTGCCGGTTTCTTCATCTCTTCGTGTTCGTCTACCGGAATGCCTCTTCCATCGTCCAGCACCATAACACTTCCATCGATGTTAAGTTTAACAGTAATATTTTCGCAAAAGCCACCCATCGCTTCGTCTACGCTATTTCCTACTATCTCCTCTATCAGGTGATGTAAACCCTTCTGCGAGGTATCGCCAATGTACATAGCAGGCCTTTTTCTGACCGCCTCTATACCACCCAGAACTTTTATAGACGTTGCATCATAGTTTTCTGCTTCGCTCATTATATTAAAACTCCAATATTTTTTCTAAAAGACGCCTACTCTAAATTTTATCTCTGAGATGTGCCCTCTCTTAAATTCATTCTGCATGGATGCCAGCAGTTCCTCTTTTTTGAATGTAGAAACATGGTGCAGCCACGTTGCTGAATCCACTTCCACATGAAGAACCCCGCTTTTTACCATTCTCACTTCCGTGTGGCTTGATATGTCTTCTCCTGCTGCCTTTCTCCATTTTTCTCTCAGGCTTTTGTTTCTGCTTCTCACTCTTTTAACAGCGGCCGCAGTTTCCTGCAGCATATCACCAAGTTTTTTTACCGCTGTCTTGTTTCTTCCAAACTGCTCCCTCATTTTGTCTTTTCTTCTCCTAAATTCATGGGCATTATCACGTAAGTACACCCTCCCCCGGCTTTAAATACTCCTGCCGTTCCTGGGTCTTTCATTTCCAGCTTGACATCCTCTGTATTAACATTCTTAAGAAAATCCAGCACAAAATCCGGGTTTAACCCTATTTCCAATTTGTCCCCGGTATATTCCACCGGAACTGCTGTCTTTGCCTCGCCTACATCTGGCGATGTACAACTTATCTCAAGTGTTTTACCGGTAAACTTGAACTTTAACAGTTTATACTCATCCGTTGTCATAATAGATCCCCTGCGAATTGCAGTGGTAAATTCATTTCTATTAAGAGTGGCATGTTTATCAAGATTCGATGGAATTACCTCCTCATACTTTGGATATTGCCCCTCCAACAATTGTGAGCACAGTGTTGCATTTTCTGTTTTTACAAGTATACGCTTCTCTTCTACCCTCAACTTTACAGTACCTTCCTGTTCGCTTATTATTCTGAGTATCTGTGATACACCCTTTATAGGAATTATACAGCTTCCCTTAATACCATCAGGGTTATCTATCTTTTTCTTTACCTCTGCTAATCTTCGTCCATCATTTGCAACCATTTTTACATGCTTCCCGCTTATATCTAAAAACACACCGTTGGTACCGAATCTTGTCTTGTCGCCTAATATGATAAAAGATGTTTTCTTTATCATTTCTGTTAATATATCTTTGTCTATCTCTATATATTCTTCATTTATAAACTTGGGTATCGTTGGGAATTCTTCCGGATCCAAACATAAAATTTTAAAATAGCTGTTTTTCCCCTCTATTACACATTTCTTGTCTTCTTCTGTTATTTCTATGTCATCTTCCGACCATTCTTTGACTATTGAAGCAATTTTATTTTCAGGTCCAACCATTTTACCCGGCTTAATAACGTCGACTGCGCCTATTGTGTAACTTACACTAACTTCCAGATCGGTAGTAGAAAGCTCCAGTGTTTTACCTTTTGCTACAATTTTAACGTTTTGGAGCATTGGGTTTATGTTTGTACCGGATATGACACTTTCTACTGCATGGAACCCTTTTTTGATTGCTTCTTTATTGCATTTGATTTTCATTTTGTTGAATTAAAACCTGATTTGTTGTAAACAATGTTTTAGTTATATATATTATATATTTAAGAAAACTATTATACCTATTACTATTATGTAGTCATATTAAAATATAATATATAATATTTTGGTTTTTAACATATGGTTAAATAATGACTTAGGATTTTTAAATGAATGCTGATTAAAAGAAGGTTTCTGGTCAGTTTCTGGTAAGAAAGTTCTTTGTTTATACTACAAAACTGTGAGTTTTTCTGTCTGTGTCATAACGATTCGTAATAACTGGAAATGTATCTACAATGTATGAACAGACAGCTTATTGCTTGTGTTGTTTTTTGATTGTGGTTTCCAGCTTTCTTAATGTTGCGGATATATTTCGGTCTTGTTTTCTAAGATTTTTTATTTTTTCGTCAGCATGCATAACGGTTGTGTGATCGCGGCCACCCATAAAGCCTCCTATTTCTTCTAATGACAGGTTGGTAAGTTTTCGGGCCAAATGCATTGCGACTTGTCTGGGCAACGTAATGGACTTAAGCTTTCTCTTGGAATGCAGTTGTGAGAGCTGGACGCCAAAATGTTTTGTAACTGTGCCCAGTATTTCTTCAATACCTATATAGCTTTTATGTTTTGTGGGCCTGCCGATTACCTGCTTTACAAAGTCCAAGTCTATCTTATTCTCGCTTATTATTGCATATTTATTAATATTTGTGAGCGTGCCCTCAATTTCTCTTATACTGGAAGTGGCGTTTTCTGCCAGATAACGAGCCACGTCGTAGGTAATTTCCATATTCATGAGGGCAGTCTTTTTTTGAATTATAGCAACACTGGTTTCAAAACCGGGAGGGTCTATTCTGGTTATCAGACCCCACCTGAACCGCGAGATGAGGCGCTCTTCTATTGCCGGTATCTCTTCTGGCGGACAGTCGCTTGATAAGACAATTTGCTTCTGACAAGTGTAAAGAGCGTTGAAGGTGTGGAAAAACTCTTCCCTGGTGCTTTGAGAGTTTGCCAGGAAGTGTACATCATCAATTAAAAGAGTGTCAATTTCCCTGTATTTGTTTCTGAAGCTGTCCCAGTCACCGGTCTTTATAGTGGAGATATAATGGTTAACGAAGCTTTCACATGGCATGTACAAGACCTTTTGTATGCCGGAACGTTCTTGTAATGCCAGGTATATGGATTGGAGCAGATGTGTTTTACCCAGGCCAACCGGACCGTGGATGAATAATGGATTGTAAGCCGTGCCGGGAGACTCAGATACAGCAAGCGCCGCAGCATGTGCCAGGCGGTTACAGGGCCCTACCAGGAAATTATTAAAGCTATAATTCCTGTTTATGTTGGAGCGGTTTTTTTCTTTTGGCGAAGGCTCGTTACTTTGAACAGAAGGCCCAGGCTCTTTAACCTCTTTACTTTCAGTGACAAGCTTTACTTTATAACAGGTATTTGTTACTTCGCCTAATGTTGAGGAAAGAACATCTGTATAGTTATTTTCTATCCATTCACTGCTAAAGGAATTTGGGGCAAGAATGTAAGCCTCGTCTGCATCAAATCTGATTAGCTTCAGGCTTTCAAACCACGTTGTAAATTGTTGTGAAGTGACCTTCTCTTTAATTTTCTTCTGGACGTGCGTCCATATTTGTTTTTCGTTGTCTGGTTGATCGCTCATGAGGTACCGTGACTGGCCTTAGTATGTATCAATGGGTTTTTTCTGTTAACTGTCTGCTGTTTAATTCCGTGGTTCTTGTGGTACCTTGTTCAAAAAACCAGGTCAGAGTTTCTAGTTGACCGAAAAGCTTGTAAAAGTTGAGAATATGGATATTTTTCTCAACAGTTACGGGGAGGCGAAACCTGCTTCTGTTTTCCGTATTTTCCGCCTTGGCCGGCCATGGATACAATGGCAAAAATATGACATGAATTGCCATTAAGGCCGGTGGTAAGATATTTGCAGATTATACGGTTATGTATCTAAAATATCAAGCAGGAATTGGGCATATAAATCATTAATTTTAGTCGCCATGGCGGTAATTAAAGCTATTACCTTCGCGATATTTACAAAAAACATAGAAGAGGCGGAGATTAAAAATCTCTTGACAGTTGATAGCGCCTCTGTTTTAATTTTTAACCTTTGTTAACAGCCATTAATAATGTTTTATTTACAGGCACGAATTTTCACTGTTTAAACAAGGCAATGTAATACTATGGGCAAAAATCTCGTAATAGTAGAATCTCCGGCAAAAGCAAAAACTATTGAAGGTTATCTGGGCAAGGGTTTTACCGTAAAATCGTGCTTCGGCCATGTCAGAGACCTTCCTAAGTCTAATGATGCCATAGACATAAAAAACGGCTTTCAGCCTACATACGAAATCCCTAAAGAGAAAAAAGAAGTTATAAGAGAACTAAAAAAATCAGCAAAGAACGCAGAGGTAATATGGCTGGCGACTGATGAGGACCGTGAAGGGGAAGCAATATCATGGCACTTGAGCGAAGCGCTTAAATTAAACGATAAGAATACACGTAGGATCGTTTTCGGTGAAATCACAAAACAGGCAATACTTAATGCTATTGAATCGCCAAGAAGTATTGATATCGGCCTTGTCAATGCACAGCAGGCCAGACGGGTCCTGGACAGGCTTGTAGGATTTGAACTTTCCCCAATTTTATGGAAAAAAATCAGACGCGGCCTTTCTGCAGGAAGGGTACAGTCTGTAGCGGTAAGAATAGTGGTAGAAAGAGAACGGGAAATTGAGCAATTTGACTGTCAATCATTCTTCAAAGTCAGTGCCGAGTTCCTGGTTGGCGATAATAAAATATTAAAGGCGGAATTATCTGAAAGGTTTTCCTCAGAGAAGGAAGCCCAGGACTTCCTGACCAAATGTATTGGCGCTACGTTCTCAATAAATGATCTAGTGAAGAAGCCGGGGCAGAAAAAACCGGCGGCCCCGTTTACCACGTCTACATTACAGCAGGAAGCTAGTCTTAAGCTCGGGTTCTCGGTAGCGCAGACTATGACTCTGGCACAACGGTTATACGAAGCAGGCAAGATTACATATATGAGAACTGACTCTGTAAGCCTCTCGGAACTGGCCAGGGATATTGCTGCAAAGGAGGTAACATCTGCATACGGCGCCGAATATTCAGAAACAAGACAATACACAACCAAGTCCAGTTCTGCTCAGGAAGCTCACGAAGCCATCAGGCCTACAGACTTTTCAGAAAAAAGTGCAGGCAGCGATAGAAACCAGAAACGCCTCTATGAATTGATATGGAAACGGGCAATTGCTTCACAAATGGCCAACGCAAGGATAGAAAGAACCACGGCAACAATCGGGATATCCACCGTTCCCCAAACCATGAAAGCCACAGGCGAGGTCATTACGTTTGATGGATTCCTTAAGGTCTACCTTGAAACAACTGATGAAGAAAAGGAAGATGAGGAAAACAAAGAAATGCTGCCGCCGCTGAACATTGGACAAGAGCTCAACCTTGACCAAATGAAGGCTGTTGAACGGTTTACAAGGCCGCCTGCGAGGTACACAGAAGCAAGCCTTGTTAAGAAACTTGAGGAGATGGGTATCGGCAGGCCATCGACCTATGCACCCACCATTTCTACCATACAAAAAAGAGGATATGTACTCAAAGAGCACAGAGATGGCCGGGAGAGGCAATATCAGGAACTGATCCTGGCAAAAGATGAAGTTAACGCATACACAAGGACGGAAATTACAGGTGCAGAAAAAGCAAAGCTTTTTCCAACAGACGTGGCATTGGTAGTCAACGACTTCCTCGTTGCAAATTTTCCAAGAGAATTGGATTATTCATTTACAGCGACCATAGAAGAAGAATTCGATGAAATAGCCACCGGTAAGCTGGCGTGGGACAAAATGCTCAGCAACTTTTATGGAAGCTTCCACGAAAAGGTAAAAATTACAGAGGCAATAGACAGGTCAGAAGTAGACACCTCAAGAGAACTTGGCAAGGACCCCAAAACAGGCCGAACTTTATTAGTCAGGTTGGGACGATTCGGCCCTATAGCACAAATCGGCACGACGGAAGAACTCGGAGAAGAAAAGCCTAAATATGCCAGCCTACTAAAGGGACAGCGGCTGGATGCCATCACATATGAAGAAGCCTTAGAATTATTTAAACTTCCAAGAGAAGTTGGAACCTATGAAGACGAAGTAATAGTTGCTGCAATTGGCAGGTTCGGGCCATATATCCGGCACGACGGTAAGTTTGTTTCATTAAAAGAAGATGATCCATATACCATCGTCCAGGAGAGAGCCATTGAATTAATAGAAGCCAAGCGTAAGGCCGATGCGGAAAAACTCATCAAGTCATTTGATGAAAACCCGGACATACAAATTCTAAATGGACGATACGGGCCTTATATAAAAGCGGGGAAAAAGAATGTTAAGATCCCTAAGGACAAAGAACCTAAAGACCTGACTCTTGCGGAATGCCTTACTCTTGCCGAAAATGCTCCTGAAAAGAGAAGAAGAGGATGGGGGGGAGGAGTAAAAAGCAAGCCGAAAACAGAGAGTAAGCCGAAAACAAAGAGCAAGCCGAAAGCAAAGAGTAAACCAAAAACTGCTACTAAAAAAAAGAAGAAGTAAACACTGTGGGCCGAAGAAAAACTAATAATTCAGGGTAACATAGCCCTTTGATTTGATAAACATAGATACCGGCCTACCCTTTTCAATAAACCCCTGCAGTACTGACTGAAATTCATTAAGCGAGTTAATTTCACTGGAACCGACTTTTAGTATTATGTCACCGGGTAATATACCGGCTCTCTCTGCCGGACTATCGCTTACAACATGCCTTACAATTACCCCATGCCGTACTTTGTCTTTCTGCGGCAGCTCTTCAATCGCCAGGCCCATGCCCAGGCTTACCTGTCCGAGAAGAGTCTTGATTGTTACATATCTCCTCCCTGACATGCTATCAGGCTGCTGCTCCATTTTGATTGTCAGCAGTTTTTCTTCACTATTGCGAATGATTTTTACCTTCACTTCGCTGTCAACAGCCGAGACCCTAATGGCTTTCTGTAAGTCGTCTATATTTAGAATCTCATGGCCGCCAAACTCAACGATAACATCTCCGGGAAGAATCTCTCCTCTTGATGCAGGAGTCTCCTGCCACACTTCAGAAATGAAGGCCCCTTTATCAGATTCAAGCTGAAACTCTCTCAACACATCTCTTTTGTTTTCTAAATTCAGATATGAGGCAAGGTCATCGCTTATATTCTGAAGCCCTACACCCAGGTAGCCCCTTACGACTCTGCCTTTTTCGATAAGATCAGATATGACTTCATTTGCAATATCTATGGAAATTGCAAATCCAACTCCCTGAAACCCTCCGGTGCGCGTTGCGATAGCGGAATTAACTCCTATGATTTCGCCTCGCAGATTCACCAGCGGCCCGCCGCTGTTGCCCGGGTTAATCGCTGCGTCAGTCTGAATAAAATCCTCGTATGCAAAAGGCTGCGCAAATGGCGTAATATGTGTTCTCCCTTTTGCACTTACTATACCAGTAGAAACGGTCTGGGTATATCCAAAGGGATTGCCAATCGCAATTACCCAATCACCAACCTTCACACTCTTTGGGTCTCCAAGAACCGCCTCCCTGAGATTGTCGCACGTAATCTTCAAAATTGCCAGATCCGTGTTTGCATCCCTGCCAACAACGGCAGCATCATACTTGTCACCATTATATAATGTAACGGTTATCTTGCCGTTTTCATAACCCTCAATGACATGACAGTTAGTAAGGATATACCCTGTTTCTTTTATTACGATTCCGGAGCCAAAACTCGGCTTATTAGCATCATGGGGTTTTTTACCCTTTTTTTTGGGAGGAACAAAAGGTTTAGGCTTCTCTTCATGGGGGTTCGTAGAAGTGCCATAAGTGCCTTCTGCCACTATGCTCACAACCGAAGGCGCCACCAGGCGTGATACCTTCTGGAAAATCCGCACAAACGGATTCACAACCTTTTCAAGCTCTAAAATCTCTTGCCTTAGTTCTTCGGCTTCTTCTGCACATGCCTTTTGGCTGAATAAAAGCAGAGAAATAAGGCAAATTATTATTTTAAAACTCAGGAAATTTGAAAATTTTGCATACATAGTTACAGAAAATTGTATCAAAAATATCCCCTTTTACAACAAATCATTTGATTTTTGTACATGCCCTGTTACTATCTAACCTGTTACCCAATAACTCTATAATAAAAATGAAAGGCAAACTTATTGTTGTTGAAGGGACGGATGGAAGCGGGAAAACCGTTCAAACCAACCTTCTTGTGGAAAGACTGTCAAGTGAAGGCCATAAGGTACAAACGACAGATTTTCCGCAATATGGCAAATCGTTCTTTGCGAATATGATAGAGAAATATTTGAAAGGCGGGTTCGGCTGGCCGCAGGAATTAAGAGACCATCTTAAAGCCCACCCGCTTACTGGAGGGAAGACTGAATCTGTTGAGTCGAGGCCGGATGAGGTTAACCCATATCTTACTTCCCTGCTTTATGCAGGTGACAGATGGGA
This sequence comes from uncultured Candidatus Scalindua sp., assembly GCA_964584595.1. Classification (GTDB taxonomy): domain Bacteria; phylum Planctomycetota; class Brocadiia; order Brocadiales; family Scalinduaceae; genus Scalindua. The sequence continues at coordinate 38,081 of CAZPAM010000014.1, forward strand.
GGCAAAAGACCGGATGCATAAATGGCTGGATGATGGAGACATAATCATCTCCAACCGATACGTATGCTCAAACATGGCACATCAGGGAGCGAAGGTTGGGAATGCCGGGGAGAGGAAAAAGTTTTTTGAATGGATTGAGGAACTTGAATATAAAGTTTATGCCATTCCCAAGCCGGACCTTACTATTTACCTGCGCGTCCCGATAGAGATATCGCGGGAACTGATTAAGGCCAGGGCAAAAGAATCAGAAGGCTTGAAATCGGAAGTGGACCTGCACGAAGAAGATCTCGGATATATGGAAAGGGTACAGGAAGCATACATAGAGCTTGCTGATAGTGATACCAACTGGTTTACGATTGAGTGCACAAAAAACAATCAAATGAAACCCAGAGAAGAGATAGCGGACGAAATCTGGAATACGGTAATGAAGATTGAAGATTGGCGATTGTAGATTGACTATTACCTTTTTTTAAAATTACACAGAAAGGAAAAACAATGAAAATATACAAGCTAATGCCAAGGAACCCGGAGTCTACTGTCTGGGAAGGGAGCACTTTCAAGGGTGCGTTAATCGTGAGGGCTGAAGAGTCGGATAACGCCCTGAGAATGGCAAGGTTAAAGTATAGGACAACGCAAATGCATCAGATAGAATCACAGGGAACCGCGTACGGCCCCTGGACAGGTGCCAATACTGACTTCGAATATGTAACCGATTCTAAATATTCTATTGATGGTGCTGAAGAAATATTAGATGAAATCTCTTGAAGGATTGATTTGCTTTGGCCAGCAAAGAGATCAGGCCCGCCAAAAGGCTGGCGGGTAAACCTGCTCTACTTACTGCGTTTTGAAAGTGCTTTGCCCAGACTTTTTGATTTCTTGGTCGCAGTCTCAACGGCAGATATCAGCGCGTTCCTGATACCGCCTTTTTCCAGTGCATGAAGGCCCTCTATCGTTGTCCCCCCCGGAGAGGTAACAGAATCCCTGAGCTGGCCTATGTGCGTACCTGACTCCAACACCATCTTTGACGCACCAAAGGCAGTTTGTGCCGCGAGCGTTATTGCCACGTCTCTTGGCAGGCCCATCTTAACCCCACCATCTGCCAGCGCTTCTATAACGACATAGATAAACGCAGGCCCGCTGCCGCTCAATCCAGTAACGGCATCGAGGTATTTCTCATCCAGCAGAAAGGATTTGCCCACTGCATCAAGGAGCTGGCCGACTAATTTCCCATCATTCCTGGTTGCTTTTTTCCCCAGGGCATAACCGGCTGCAGTCTCGCCTACAAGGCACGGAGTGTTCGGCATAACCCTGATAGCCCGGCAGCCCTTGTTTAGAGATGATTCTATAAAACTTAATGGAATCCCTGCCGCTATCGAAACAACCAGATGTTTTGGGGTAATATCGTTTTTTAATTCTTCTAGGATATCGCCCATTACGTTTGGCTTGATGGCAAGGATTATGATATCAGAACGGGATGTTACTTTTTTATTTTCCTGCGTGGTCTTTATCCCGGCCTCTTTCTCGAGTAGTTGACAGCGTTTTTTGTCTACGTCACTGACGATAATTTTACCGGCAGAACTCAGTTTTGCCCGGAGAAACCCGTTAATCAGAGCTTCGCCCATCTTCCCGCCGCCGATAAATCCTATTTTTTCTTTAAGCATTATGTATTGTGCTCACAGGGAGCAGAAGAAAAGATTATATGAAATCTTCCGGTTATGCTAAAATACTGAATTAATTTTAGTATGTCTGAGATTTTACTTTGGCACGTGATAGGTGTCAATTACTTATTTTAATGCATAGGAATTTCAAAGTTGCCACCAAGTCGCTAAAACACTAAGATTTTTCTTTGTGTCTTTGTGTCTTAGTGGCGAAAAAGAGTTGCCGAAGGCATAAATATTAAATGACTGAATTAGAAAATGGATTAGGAAACAAATTTATAGTGGCTGCCGTCCAGTTCTGTTCGAACGAGGATAAAAGCAGAAACTTAAAATTGGCAGGTACGTATATTGATAATGCCGTTAAGGATGGTGCGGACGTTGTCGTCCTGCCGGAGATGTTTAACTGCTGCGGCCATACAAAGATTATGGTAGAAAATGCAGAAGAGATACCGGGAGAGACCATTAATTTTTTATCGGATAAAGCCCGAACGCACGGAATTTATATTGTGTGTGGAAGTATATTTGAAAAGGTTGAAGAGAACAAGGTCCATAACACATCCGTAATAGTTGGCAGAAGCGGTAAAATACTGGCGAGGTATGCAAAGGTCCATCTTTTTGATGTTGATATACAGGACAAGATAAGATATAAAGAATCAGAGAATGTAGTTGCAGGCCGAGGAATAGTTACCGCAAATATGGGAGACGTCAAAGCCGGCCTGAGCATTTGCTATGACTTGCGTTTCTGCGAACTTTACAGGTCTCTGGCATTAAACGGAGCAAAGATTATTTTCATTCCCTCCGCATTTACGTCGACTACCGGAGAGTATCACTGGGAGCCATTGGTTATAGCCCGCGCCATTGAGAATCAGGTTTTTGTAGTCGCGGCAAATCAGATAGGGACCAGCCCGAACAATATAACCTGCTACGGGAAAAGCATGATAGTGGACCCGTGGGGGAGGGTTTTGGCAAAAGCAAAAGAGAGTGAGAATGTAATTACGGCTGAAGTTGATTTAGGTTTACTGGAGGAGGTAAGAGCAGAGATACCTTTATTTGAGCATAGACGCACTGATTTATATTGAGTGCGGAGTTTACCAACATGGAGATTTTCGAATGAAGCTGGTTTACGTTGATAGTAACGCAACAACGAGAGTTGATGATGAGGTTCTGGAAGAGATGCTGCCGTATTTTAAGGAATACTACGGCAACCCGTCAAGCATACATACTTTTGGAAGGCAGGTTGCAGACAAGATGGACCTTGCCAGAGAGAGGGTAGCAAAGATTCTTGGAGCAGATACATCTGAGATCGTATTTACAAGCTGCGGAACTGAAAGTAACAATAATGCCATACACTGTTCGCTGGAAGCGCATCCTGAAAGAAGGCATGTCGTTACAACCAAGGTAGAGCACCCGGCGGTTTTGAATGTGTGCAAATACTTTGGAAAGCAAGGCTATGAAGTAACAGAGCTTGGTGTTGATAAGGATGGAATGCTTGACCTGGATGAATTACGAGATGCCATAAATGATACTACGGCTATTGTCTCTATCATGTATGCAAATAATGAGACAGGTGTAATATTTCCCATCGAAGAAATTGGTAAAATAGTTAAAGAAAAAGGCGCTCTTCTTCACTGTGACGCCGTACAGGCAATAGGCAAGATTCCCGTAAATCTTAAGAACAGTCATATCGACCTCATGTCAATATCCGGGCACAAGCTTCACGCACCAAAAGGGGTTGGCGTATTGTATATACGAAAAGGAGTAAAGATTGACCCGTTGCTTATTGGCGGCCACCAGGAAGAGAATAGAAGAAGCGGGACAGAAAACGTTCCCTATATTATAGGATTGGGTAAGGCTTGCGAATTAGCAGAAGGATTTGTAAGGGCAGAGCAGACAGAAGTCAGGCGCCTCAGGGACAAACTGGAAAAAGGTATTAAAGACAAAATTTCCAATGTAGTAATAATTGGAGAAAATAGTGACCGCCTGCCAAATACGAGCTGTGTAGGCTTCGAATATATTGAAGGAGAAGCAATCCTGCTTTTGCTTGATATGGCCGGTATTGCTTCTTCCTCCGGTTCGGCATGTACAACCGGTTCTACAGAACCATCTCACGTCCTGCAGGCTATGGGGGTTCCTCCTGCTACAAGCAGGGGAGCAATCAGGTTTAGTTTAAGCAAATACAACACGGATGATGAAATCGATTACATTATTGAAAAACTGGGACCAATAATTAAAAGACTGCAAGACCTTTCACCTCTTTTTGACGATTCGGCAAAAAAATAAGCCCCGTTACCGTACTCTGGTAACGAGGCTAAATTTTTTATAGTAACTACTGCCGCAGTCGAAAAACCTGCAATTCTACTTACCCTTAATTATCACAAAACGCGTATGCATGCCTCTTCTTAGTAATAATAGAATATCTTTGCCTTCTTCAGTACTCTTCAAGGCCTCTCTGAATTCTTTTATGTTATTAATCTTTTCGCGATTAACTTCTTTTATTAGATCTCCTTCTTTATATCCAGTTATTTCATAATCAAAACTTCCATA
>CAZPAM010000015.1:0-33465 GCA_964584595.1 uncultured Candidatus Scalindua sp.
TAAAATCTTAACATCACCCGTAAACTTGGATATAACAGCAATCCTCTCCTGAGCGTACACGCTTTCTTGATTATACGGGTGAACTAAAAGAAGCATTAAAAATGCAAACAAAACTGATCTTTTGATTAGCAACGAAAATGAGATATGGTTTTTTAAATTGTACATTTTTAATTTTCCTTTCAGATTAAAGAGACAAAAATCTGCAAAACAAAAAAGTTAATATTGAAATCTCAAACTAAAGAGCCTGCAATTGTTGCCGGTATTAATACTAGGTAGCTTTATATTGCCGAACTACCTACTAGCTACCTACTAACTACCTACCGATGGACCGGTAGCCGCCAACATTAACACCAATCGTCGTTACTTCAGCGCAACATTTGCCCTGCCCAACGTAAGAGCAGCGATTCAAATATTTTAGAAAATCAAGATATACCTTTCTCAGTATATAAAAATACACTTTAGCGTATCATAGTTGATGTCAAAAAGTCAAGGAATTTCGGGAAAATTCTTAATCTAACTATAAGCAGGAGTGTTATTTGCGTGCGCAAGCTCAGGTATTTAGAAGTATATAATCAGGTATTTCCTGATGGAAACAGCTATTGCCCGCATAGCCTATGAAGATGTGATAATACTGGTAAGTACTGGTAAGTACTGGTAAGTACTTGTAACTCTGTGAGTTAAGCGCTATGCTTCCACTTTTTGCCTTTATGAAAAGAATAATATGGCTGATAAAAATCCTTCCAATATTTATCGGACGACCGGATGCCATTATCTATAGTCGGATCAAGAATAAATACCTGTCCATCCTCGTACCAGTCGACCCACATATGAGTACTGCGTTTACCGGTCTTGTAGTTTCCCAAAACCAGCCTTACATTATCAATGCCCTCCTTGATTAATTTCGAATAGAGCCATATTGCCTTGTCATCACAGTCTCCCGTGCCCAGTTTCTCCGTTTCAAAGGGCAATTGCCAGATGTCTTTGCCCCGAATGTCAGGCTTGTATTCGAAATTACTCGCCATTTCTAAATATTTCTTGACCTTTTCATATTTACTGTCATAAGGGGTTACCTGTGTCGATGTGCCCACATGGTCGTAAGGGGAAAAAGTCGCACAACCACCAGCCAAGGGACCGGCTAATAGTGCAAGAGTAGACAGGATCAGGATTTTCTTCTGTGCGCCCAACGCCAATGCCAATACGTTTCTGGGAATGGCACCAATTTCTACCAGGGTATCTCCCAGCCGCTTATTACAACGTTTTTGCAGCTTGACGGCCTTCTTCAAACTCTTGGCGGAAATCATTTTCGTAGCCACCAGAAGCTGTCCGAGCTTCAGACGCTTAGTTTTATTGGCAGAGCTGGCTTCGTAGACGATCTCCCTTACCTTTCCCTGAAAGGCTAAAACTGTGTCCAGAGTTTCCCCGCTTATAGATTCGTCCTTTACCAGGCATTCTCCCAGTAAGAGATCTTCTTTTTTGTGTTTCCCTAATGCAGCACTTAGCTTTTTTTCATCAATAAAGCCGCCGTCCAGCAGGTGATTTCCCAGACAGAATGGGTCTCCTGATTGGCCGGAAGCCTCTTTATGTAATAACGAATTCAGCTTAGTAACCATTCTCTTAATTTATCCTTTTTTAAGTATCAATTGACGGAAAAACATGTATTCACCAACGATGTCTCCCTCCACTTAAGGGACCGCTGGCATTAGGAGTAGAAAGCACCGTTTATATTAATATCGGATAAAGTTGAATTTACTTTAGGCAAATTTGTTCTTTTATATCCCCATTTTAGTTTCTGCCTGTCATGCCTGAGGCAGACTCGCTGCGGCGAGCCCCCAGCTTGGTGGGCGGAGTTGTTTGGCGGGTGTGCTCCATTATGAAACGCCACTGTTTCAATTCCAAATCAAAGGCCCGGTATTTCGTATCATTCCCCCACCCTGTTTATTTTAGAAATTATAATATTTCCTTTCGCAACATGTTTAATCACAAGCACCTATATTTATAATAAAATTATTTATTAGAATTTATAAGCTTTGGAACATTAAATGCGATAGTGACAAGTGTTGAAAAAGGCAAACCAACTGTGAAGTTGGGACGCAAAGCCATGGGTCTTCAATATGAAGAAAGCCAGGTTACCAAATATTTGAATGATATGACGCACCCACTGGACATATTGAAATGCCAGTTAAGTTGAGGCATTCAAGCTGAGTATTGCAAAGCGGAATTGTCCCGGTGGAGCCGGTAGTTTTACGTTCGTCATTTGGTACGATTGGACGCTTAAATATCCAGTGTTCAGCACCAGGCATAAGAAGACCCAGGTCAGAATAAATATTCTGATATTGGGTCTTTTTTTTTGGAATCAAAAAGATGGAATTTCTTATCTTCAATAACCGGTAAATAAATTCAGGCGGTAACAACTTATGATGATTAAAGAAGAAAAAAGACAAATGTTCGGGCAGAAATTATTGGGGAAGAAAATGGTAAATGAAAGCCAGATAAACGAAGCGCTGGAAGTACAGAAAACAGATGGCAAGGCATTGGGAGATATATTAATTGATTTAGGCCATACAACAAGCGATTTAATTATGAGTGTACTCAACATTACACGAAGGACAGAACAGCAGTTGGCACGCCTTTTTAATGCCTCTGCCGGTATGCTTCGGTATGTGGAACAGACATCCCTGTTCAAGTTTTTAATCACTGAAGCCGGACGAATATTAGAAGCCGATAGGTGCAACCTGTTCCTGTTGGATGAAGAAACCAATGAATTCAAATGCTTTCTTATTCTCAAGGGAGAGATGAAAGAGATACGTTTACCTCTGAGCAAGGGTTTAGCCGGCTATGTAGCAAAGACCTCAGAATCTGTCAACCTTGAAGATGCTTACCAGAGTTCTCTATTTGATCCGCAAATTGATAAAGTCCTGGGAAACAAAGCGAGAACGGTTTTATGCATTCCTGTGAAACAAAAAGATAATAAGGTGATTGGGGTGCTTCAGGTTGTAAACAAAAAGGGAAAGGGCCAGTTTACTTCCTATGACGAGTGGCTGCTTAAGTCTTTTGCCATCTTTGCATCAAATGCCATCTCCACGGTTAATATTAACAAGGATATTGCTCCGGATATCAGGTTCACTGAAAACATGAAGATATTTAATCTCGCCGTAGAAAGCCTGTCTGAAGGCGTGATAATAATCACTCAAGATGACGATTCAGTGGTAGTTAACCCTGCAGTCAAGTGGATGCTGGGCTGGAGGATCAACAAGGATATTGATAAACAGAATACAATAGCATTGCTGAATGGATCAGGGCTGGGAAATGTATCAAGATGGTTGAACGGAGAGGTGGATACGCTTACTTCTCAAGAGGTAACTATTCAGACACCGGAGACCAGGGTCATAAAAGCAGATTGTGCTGAAATAAACGGGGAAATTAACGGCAAGAGAAAAAAAGGCTGTTTAGTCGTATTTAAAGATATTACAAGGGATAAAAAGTTTGAACAGGACAAGTCAGAATTTATAACTATCGCTTCTCACGAACTGCTCTCCCCCATAACATCCATGAAAAATTCAGTAAATCTCTTACTCCAAGAAACGTTAGAGCCAAACACGGACTCCCAGAAAAAATTCTTACATATAATAAATGATGGTGTTGAATATCTATCAAACCTGACTACTACACTTCTGGATATAGCCATTTCGGAAATACGAAGAATACCATTAAAGAAGGAAAAGGTGGACCTCAGCAAGGTTATAAAAAGTGCTATGGATAGCCAATGGTTCAAAGCCGAAGAAAACAGAATATCCCTTATCACTAATAATGGGAATACCCCTCCAGTCCTTGCAGATTCAAACAGGATAAGGCAGGCGTTATTAAATCTTCTGGATAACGCCTTTAAGTTTACCCCTGATGGAGGAGAAATAGTAGTAAGCACAAGGCCCACGGAAGACGAGGTGGAAATCAGCGTTAAGGATAATGGATCCGGTATATTTCTTGAGGATCAGGACAAGATATTTGAAAGATTCTATCAGGCAGAGAATACCGCAACAAAAAAACACTATGGCATAGGACTGGGATTGAGCATTTGCAAAGATATTGTAGAAGCACAGGGAGGAAGGATATGGGTGGAAAGCAAAGAGAGAGGCGGCAGCAACTTTGTTTTTACCCTGCCTTTATACAAATGAAAGATAACAAACAATTACTACTGGTAGAAGATGACTTTTACAGTGCCGAGACATTAAAGTTTGCACTGGAGGCAAAAGGCCACAACGTTATGCTGGCTACAAACGGAAAAGACGCCCTGACAATGGTAAACAATGAACAACCGCAGCTCATCATACTGGACGTTATGATGCCAAAGATGGACGGCTACCATTTCTGCAGGCTGCTGAAGTTCGATGCCAGGTTTAAACACATCCCTATTATTATTGTAAGTTCAAAAATTCAGGATGCCGACAGGGAGTTGGGCCTTGCATGCGGTGGAAACGAGTACATAGCAAAACCTTATGATCTGGATATGCTTATTAATATTGTAGAGAAATATTTACATAGCACAGCGGAAGAGGTGACGTATGCCAATATTTAAATATAGGGCAAGGAATGGATCAGGTCAGGCCATCACAGGGACTTTAGAAGCAGCGGGAATGGATATTGCCAGATTTCGTCTTGGCGAAATGGGTTATATACCCGTTAGACTGGAAGAAGGCAAGGCCAGGGACAATGGACTTTCTATAAGTTTCTTAAAACCAAAAGTATCTGATAAGGATCTCATAGTTTTTAACCGTCAACTTGCCACTCTCTTTTCCGCCGGGATACCCTTGCTTATGGGAATCCAGGGCCTTGCTGAGCAGGTACAAAACAAAACCTTCAAAGAAATACTCCTTAAGCTGGCAGCAGATATCCAGACAGGTTCTTCTTTCTCCGACGCACTTGCAAAATATCCCAAAGTGTTCTCGGGCCTTTACATAAATATGATACGGGCAGGTGAGGCATCCGGAACTCTGGATGAGACTCTTAAGAGGCTCTCATTACTGACAGAACACGCGGCTGAAACCAAGGCGAAGATAAAGGCGGCCACACGATATCCCAAGATAGTCATAGGTGCTATGTTAATCGCTGTATTTATACTCATGAAATTCGTAGTTCCTAACTTTATGGATATCTTTAAACAGGTTAATCTTGAACTTCCTCTGGCAACAAGGATGTTGATAGGGGCTAATAACATCTTTATAAACTACTGGTTCATTCTTTTTGGCGGAGCAGGATGTAGTTTCTTTATATTCAGAGCATATACTAAGACCTATCGCGGACGCCGCCAATTGGATTTACTTAAGCTGAAAGTTCCTATCTTCGGGCCTATTTTCCTCAAGATTGCAATGTCTGTCTTTGCCAGAACTTTGTCTACCCTGAATCGAAGCGGGCTGTCAATCATTGACAACCTGAAGATATGTGCAGAGGTAGTAAACAACATCCCAATAGCCGAGGTTATTAATGACATCGAAGAGAGCGTAAAACGTGGCGAGAGTATTGCCGTCACTATGAAGAAAAGTAAGTTTTTCACTCCTATGGTTGTACAAATGATGTCTGCAGGAGAAGAATCGGGAGAGCTTGACAATATGCTCGTTAAGGTTTCCGAATATTATGACATGGAAGTTGATTATGCTATCAAAAATATAGCGAGCCTTATAGAGCCTATACTTCTTGTCTTTCTCGGAGGAATGGTGCTCTTCCTTATGCTGGCAATCTTTCTGCCTATGTGGGATATGACCAAGCTGGCCGAACAGGGGTAATTATGTTTCATATAAATTCACAAAACAATCAATTATTAAAGAAACAGAAAGGAGGTAGCAGATGGCATGGAAAACCATTTTCACAGCGAACAACTCTGCCAGGCTTAATGGGCATATCCGCTGTTGAAGATGTGCGATGTTAGAGATGTGTATAAGCAGTAAATTAAGGAATTTTATAATTTTTAATAGGAGGGAAAAAATGAGGCTAAAACGTAAAAAAAATGAAAAAGGGTTCACCCTTATCGAGCTCATTATAGTGATTGTTATTCTCGGCATAATAGCGGGTGTAGCCGTACCCAAGTTTATAGGTTTATCCAGTAGCGCCAGGTTAAGCGCTGCCAGGGGAGTAGGTGGAGCCATAAGTGGTACTATACAGTCCAGCCATGCTGATTATCTGTTAAACGCAACAGCTTACGATGCCGATACAGTATTAGCAGCTACTTCATTTGCCGGGGGTGTTACAGTTACCAATGCAGCGAATACGCTTACTTTTGTTTCCGGGCCTGATACTTTCACCTGGACCTATACTCCTGCAGTAGGTGATGTTGTGGCATTTATAACAGAAGATGCCGGTTCAGATTTTCCTTAATTTATTTTGTATTGCTCAGGAGGGCAAACTGGTCTTCTTAAACAGTTTGCCCTCCCTGTTACTAAATTACTAAAGAAATGAAGATTAATACAAACATGAAGTTTTCAGGAGTAGTAAACGGCAACGCGGAAGGGTTTTCCACCATCGAACTGATAATGGTTGTGGTCATTTCGGGAATAATGATGGCGGTTGCTTTACCCAAACTGGGAGTAGTTAATACTATAGACCTTGAAAGTGTTACCAGACAGGTAAAATCTGATATTCGTTACACACAGGAAACTGCAATGAGCAAGTACAGAAAGACGACCATTGCATTTGCCTCAGATAGCAACACTTACAATATTACGTCCACAGGGTTAAGCGAGTCAAAAGAATTACCGGAACGCTCCAAGGCTATATTTGATTCAACCAATTCTACGGCATTGACTTTTACCTTTAATTCATCCGGAGAGCCCGTTGTCGGAGCAGAAGGGATTCTCAGGATTGCTTCTGCCGGATCTTATAAAGAGATTAAGGTTGAAAATACAACAGGAAGAGCAACTGTCCAATAAACAGTGATTCGATACAAAGGAATAACATGCAGATTAATTTTTGTAAAAACCGGATATGGAATGTGAAATCGGAGAGGGGCTTTACTCTTATGGAGCTCGTTATGGTTGTAACCGTAACAGGTATCCTCTCCTCCACAATGATTACACCCTTTATCTCCGGCATCAAACGGGGAACAAGGCCTGAGATATATGCCACTGCTACGTATCTTGCCCAGGAAAAAATAGAGGAACTGAGAAGTAGTGGTTATACCACTGCCAGCGGCAGTATCGGAACTGCTACCGGTAGTGTTACAAAGAAAGGACGTACTTATAATGAACAGGTTGTTACAGAATATGTTACTCATTCAGGCAGCAGCTTCAGCACCTCAGGTTCTTCTACTGAATACATAAGGGCTACCGCAACCGTGAGTAATTCGATTATACCCGAAGATGTCACTATGTGGACTATTCTAACAAAGGATTTCTATGACCCCGACGCCAATTAAGAGAAAAAATGGATCTCAATCCATTCAAAATAGAGAGGCCGGTTTCACCATGATAGAACTGGTAATAGTGCTGGTTCTTGCCTCTATACTGGGAGCTTTTGTATTTCAGATTGCTACCAAAAGCTTAGATACTTTTATTTCCATGCGTAAAAGGAAGGAAAGATCTAATGATGCAGTATTGGTATTGGAAAAAATAAGCAGAGAGGTAAGAGCGGCAAATGACATTAATAATGCAGGCAGTAATATATTAATATTTAAAAGAGCGGATACCGGTAAAGCAGTAAAGTTTATACGAAATACAGCTACAAGCAGGCTGAGGAGACAGAGTGCGGCGGATGTGGCCAGCCTGCCCGGTAGCAGCAGTTCAGGTAATATTGTGGCAGAAAACGTTTCAGCTTTCAACTGCAGCAGTGAGGCAGGGAGCGGTTCTATCAACAGGGTTGTTATAGACCTGCAATTTGCCGATGGTTCAGATTGGCAAACCAAAGTTTATCCCAGAAATTACGGACTTTAAAACTAAAACATTTTAATGCTATGAAGACAAAATCATTTAAAAAACTTGCCAAATTTATCCACAGAAATGAAGGAGTTTCACTCATTGCCATCATGGCATTGCTGGTAATTATGTCAGTAATGGGTGGTGTCTTCAGCTCCGTGATGGGCACATGGAAGGTATCCGCACCAACAAATATAAACTCAAGCAAGGCCGGTTACCTGGCAGAGACTGCTGCAATGTTTGCCCTTCAGGATGCCCGGTACAGGTTTTATGGCGGAAGCTTTAACTATGGCACAAGGGCTGTTCCATATGCCGTCTCCTCCACCAGCACTGAGGAAGCCAGCTATTGGTTCGAAAGGCCTGATGACCCGGCACACACGTACCTGGACGATGATGATACAACTAATGCGGATGATGATGTTGTGGATGATGATATCGACGATGGTGATTCCGCTGATGATGTAAATGGTGATGGTTATTCAGACCTTTACACTATTATAGCCACAGGCAAGGTTAAAAGAGCCGGTGCTACCGTTGCAAAAAGGCAGATAAAGATTAAAGCGACTATTGAAGACAGTACCATAGCCGGACCAGCCCCGGGTGTACATACTGATGGAGGTATTGAAGGGACCGGCCCTCCTAACAACGCGCATTTAGACATGGACAATCCTGACTCAGGCGCTAATGTCACTTACGGTGATGGAACAGATAATGTTACTTCCGGAAGCGAGACAGGCCCGCCTCCTCTTGTATACCGGCCGGCACAACCACTGGACGAAAATGTGTTTAAGGCCCTGGCTGAAGACCAGGGGCACTATTATAGTGGAAACTTTTCTGCCTCTAATAACTACCCTAACGGCAGCTATTATTACTCGGGCAGTGTACCCAATGTAACATACGTTGTCGGTAACCTTACCATTAATGGAAATATGGAAATCTATGGCGTCTATTGGATAAACGGGAACACTACAGTATTCAATGGCAACTACCGCATAAACGGCATAATAATCTGTGAAGGTGATTTAACGATGAATGGTGGAGGAAGTCTATCCCCAAATATGGATGGCGGAATAATTCAGTATGGTGCTACCAGTACGCTGACCGGCAACGGGCTGCCCGTAGATATCGATATAAATGAAACTTATTTTGAGGACTTGAACAATACACTGCCCATTGTAACTGTCGTTTCCTCGCAGGAGGCAGTGTCTGCCAATTAGGAGAATGAAAGCTATGATAAATCAAATATTCTCATCCATTTCAAAGAAAACCAGAAAAAAACGGGTGATAGGCCTGGACATAGGTAACTATTCCGTAAAGGCATTAGGTATAGACTTCACCGGAACAGGTCAAAGGGTAGAGTGCCTGGCAATGGTAGAAGTGCCTCTTGACAAGAGAGGGGATCGAAGGGACCCCGAACTGTTTACAAAGTTAATTAAGATCTGCCTTGCGAAGGGACATATTGTAGACAAGGATGTCGTTATTATGGTATCCGGGCCTCAGGTCTTTGTGCGACGTATTACCATGCCGCCAATGCCAAAAGATGAGCTGGATGATGTGATACCTTTTGAGGTGAAGAAACATGTATCCTTTCCCACTGATCAGATGGCTATGGATTATATGATTGTAGGAGAAAAGGAGGAGGATGGTGTAAATAAGCTGGATATCATTCTTGTAGCCACTCCCAGAGAGTTAATAGAGCAGGAGACATCTATTGTTCGTGCTGCCGGCCTGAATCCTGTTGCAGTCAGCGTTGCCCCCATAGTTCAATGGAAAACGTTCATGCTCTGCAATAGCGGAAGAAGGGATAATGTGGCCGCCATGGTGGATATCGGTTACGAGAGGACAATAATCAGCTTCTTTAATAATGGAGTACTGGAATTTACAAGGACTATTAATCTGGGAGGTAATGACGTTACAAAGTCACTTATATCGGCACCGGTAAGTGAAGGAGGCAAAGAACTGAGTACACTGTTATATGACAATGCAGATGCTTTAAAACGTAAACATGGATTTCCCTCTCCAACAGAACCAGGTATGACAAAAGGTGGTATACCATTTACCCAGCTATCTATGCTTATGAGGCCTGTTCTGGAAAAACTCTTGAGTGAGATCAGGGCGAGTTTTGATTTTTACACAACGGAATTTCATGTATCTGATGTAGAGAAGGTTATTATTTCCGGTGGAGGTTCTGGGCTGAAAGGGTTAGGGCCGTTCCTGGCAAAAGAGCTGGGCATAAAAGTAGCATCAGCCAACCCGATACATGAAACAGAATGTGCGGATGGAATATCTGAAGAGCTTACAGCAGACAGTACCCCAGCCTTAGTGACGGCATATGGATTGGCTGCGTGGGAAAAAGGAGAATTGAATCTATTATCCGGCAAGAAAAAGAGTAAGAAGATCGGCCCTGTTGCTGCCTTAACCGCCCCGGCCGGAATTGCAGTCATGGCAATGTTTTTTCTCTATCTAAATATATCAGGAGGGTTGGTTAATGCCAGGGCTGAGTTGGAGAACAAAGAAAAGGAGTTATCGTCTTTAAATTCTGCAAGCACACAGGTACTCCGGCTTAGTTCCAGGAAAAAGAAGTTGCAGTCGGAAAAAGACTCATACCCTCAGGTACTTAGAGATGATACAGATTCCGCCGTGATATTAAAAGAGATAAGGTTCCATACTGCGGACAATATACGCCTGGAACATATCAACTTCTTCTCCGAATCTTCTACGGCAGAAAAGAAGATGTTAAAGATAAATGGTACCGCCTTTTTCCTGGACAAAAGAGGCTCTGCAATATCAGATTTTATGACTGCCCTTGAAGATTCTATACTATTTGATGAAGTACGGCTTATCTATTTAGAACAGGACAAAGATTATACGGCCGAAGGTTTAAAATTTCAGCTTAGCTGTTTATGTAATACTATATAGGAGGTTAAGAATTTGAAACTAAAATTAAATATATCCAGGTTAAATAAAAAACAAAGCCTTAAGCTCGGAATTATCGGAGCATTAGCCTTGTCGGCCGCATTTTATCAATTCTATTTTGACCCTTCAAACAAAGAGGTATCAGCCATATATAGGGAAATTGAAAGCCATAATAATAAAATTAATACTGCTCGAAAACATTCTGCCATGACAAAAAAGATGGAAGAGGAAATAACTGTTATTGAAAAACAACTTAACATTATCAGATCCAAAATAGCTGCAAGCGGAGAAATCATCCCCATAATAAATACTATAGAAAAAGAAGCGCAGCGCCTTAATCTGAAGGTACTGAATATGTCCACAAAAGTAATAGAACCTCCACCCCCTGCACCTGATGAAGAAAAAAATTCAGAGACTGATGCTGTTATCCCGGGACATGTTCCCGGTTATATCAAAGTGTCCTTTAATATCAGCCTGGAGGGCAAATATGACAAACTGGAAAACTTCATAAAGGTACTCCAGAGCATGGCTACATTCCTTATCATTGATACAATGGAGATTGACAGTAATGAAAAACTATATCCCAAGTTGATGTCAAATCTGTTGATAAACGTTTACAGTAAAAAAGAAGTTGGTGATATTGTTGTCAGCAAATAGTTTTTTATCTTATTAAAAGGCATAATATTTAAATTTCAGACACTTTTATCTCAAAATTATGAAAAAAAACAAAACTAAACTGTTTCTATTTACGACTGTCATTATCCTGAATGTTTTATGCATTTGCGTTGCAGACATGTATGGTGGAGGTGCGAAAACCATTCCCGGCCATTCAAAGGATGAAGAGTCAGCGCGCGGCCCTTTCACACTCCCATCGGAAGTAAATTTTCTGAAAAAAGCACAGGAAGCAGCAGACGCTTATTCAGAGTCAGCGACATGGAATGAGGGAATGATTGCCAGCAGTGTAAAAGGTATTTTCCAAAGCGGCGGCAGGACCATGGCCAATATTAACCATATATGGGTAGAAACAGGCAACTGGGTGGGAGAAGAACAGGTAACAGATATATACAGAAACAGTGTAGTTTTGAAAGGAAAGAATGGAGTGAAAAGGACTCTTTTTTTACAAGAAGAAAATGCCGAACTAAAAATTTCCACGCGGATTATGTCAAAGAAAAAGGGGGAGAAATGAAGAACACTATTTTGATTATAACGATTGCACTCCTTATTGCCGGGTGTACTACTGAAAAGAGGGAAGAGCTGAAAAAAATGCCGGTTAGCCAGTTATCTCCTTCTAAGAAAACAGACAAAATTCCTGCTTTGGATGAACTGCCGGTAACACAGATGCTGGAAGAAGCAAAAGAGAGAGAAAAGCTGTATTCTTTATCAGTCAAGAATATGGAGTTAAAGAACGTTGTCTATATATTGACCAAAGAATTACCGGAATACAATATTGTGATAGACCCTGATGTTTCGGGTAAAGTAACCGCCATTTTCAAGGACCTGCCGCTTGACAAGGTTTTAGATCTCTTACTGGCACCGTTAGGACTTGAGTATACCTTCGACGACAGTATTCTAAGGATATCAAATCCAAGGATGGTGACACGCACATTTGAATTTATATACAGTACCTCTTCCAGGAAAGCCAGAAGCTCAGTCATGGCCGTCACAGGAGCGGGAGATGATGAAAATACCGGTGCAAGTTATGGTTCTGTAGAGGCTGAAGAAACCATAGACGTATGGGCTGAACTTGAATCAGGAATCAGGTCTCTTTTGACTGCAGACACGGGAAGGCTGGCCATAAACAAAAGGGTAGGCTACATAACGGTTACTGATTACCGGTCAAATATAAAGGCGATAGAGGAATACATGTACCGTTTCAAGACATCGGTCAAAACACAGGTACATATCAGGGCCAAGCTGCTGGAAGTAACACTTAAAGAAGGCAGTGAATTCGGCATAAACTGGGAATCAACACTTCAGTCACTTGGGCCCCTGGCCGGCAAGACAAACCCTTTAGTCATTGCACAGAGCCTTGCACCCGCTATAGGCCAGACAACCGGCCCTACCGGTGAGTCGAGAACAACTGAGGTAGCAGAACTGTTTCAGTTTGGTAAAGCCTCAGGTGATTTTAATTATCTCATTACGGCACTAAAATCCCAGGGAACCATTACAGTACTTTCAGCCCCTGAGGTTTCTATATTGAATGGCCAGAAGGCTATACTCAGCAGTGTTACACAGGATGTATATTTTGAGTCCAGTCAAAGCGCAGGAGGAGCCGGTGGTGTTATTACTACTACAGAGGCAAAGCCATTTAACTACGGAGTATATCTTGATGTTACACCACACGTGGATTCGGAAGGAATGATTACCATGGAAATTCATCCCAGCGTATCCTCCTTTATTTCACTCAAGACTTCGGGAGATGCCGCCAGGCCCTCTATAGACACCAGAGAAACTGAGACTGTAGTTACTGTTAAGGGAGGAGAGACAATTTTAATAGCCGGCTTGATGAAGAATGATATTCAGGATAGAATATCTAAAACTCCTGTTCTGGGTGATATTCCGTTACTTGGAAGAGCCTTTCGCAGAGAGACAAAGTCAAATATTAAAACAGAACTGGTAATACTTATTTCACCAACTATTGTGGGCCCCAGGGCAAAAGATTTTGGCTCTATCAGGAAAAAATATTCGCTGCTGAAAAAACCATTTACCAGGTGATTTTGATAACGTTTAAGAGTGTGAGAGAAAAACACACATTCTGTAGAATTGAATAGATAAATTAAAACATTGGCAATTACACATTTTACAAGATTAGACTAACAGGAGGTGATTATGAAACAAATCATAAAAAAATATTATACAAAGTTACTAAGCCGGTCTGTAATCATTACAGTGATGATTGCGGTAATTTTACACCTTGGCTGTAATACTAACGGTGTTCATGCCGCAACCGGAAAATCTGAAACACCTGCAGCTTCATCATCATCATCCGCAAAACATCCATCCACCGGGAAGACAGCAGCTTACCACTTTAATCTCGGCGTTTACTACCAGAAACAGGAAAATACAAAAAGGGCTGTCAAAGAGTATGAAACTGTACTTGAGTTAGACGCAAACAATGCTGAAGCACTCAACAACCTGGGAGTTATTTATAGAAAACAAAATAATCTGGATAAAGCGATAGAGAATTATCAGCTTATAGTCTCGTTAAATCCCGGTATGGAGGAGGCGCATAATAACCTCGGGGTAATATATTATCTTAGAGGCAACTATAGAGAGGCCGGATCAGAATTCCGGAAGGCACTGGAAATTAATCCTGACAACCTGAAAGGCCTTATAAACCTCGGACTTGTATATAAATCTCAAGGCCTGGTAAAAAAGGCTATAGACACACTGGAAGATGTCCTGGCCGAAGACACTTTCCAGCCGGAAGCCCATTATAATCTGGCAATTCTTTACGAAGAGATGGGGCATCTGGAGTCAGCAATATGGCACTACACCCGCTTCATGGACAATGCAGATAATGATTATTCTGCTTTAATAGAAACAGTAATTGAGCATATTAAAGATTTACAGAGATTCAGCGGTGATTCACTGGGGGAGTGAAGCATAATGGTCTGGAATAAAGTTCAAACTGAATCGAAAACGTCACTGGCAGACATACTGGTAAGTAAAGGAGTAATAACCACGGACCAGCTGGAAAAATGTCAGGATGAGCAGAAAAAGTCAGAAGTACCTTTTGAACAGGTACTCCTCACAATGGGGTTTGCAACCAGGGAGTCTATTGCCAATGCATTGGGCACCTATTACGACGTTCCGTATGTGAGCCTGGATGATTACGAAATTGATACAAATGTATTAAAGCTGGTTTCCGAACGATTAGCCCGTAAATATAAATTCCTGCCGCTCTTTAAGATAATTAATAACCTGACAATAGCTATCTCTGACCCCAGAAATCTATACGGCATCGATGAGATCAGGGACATACTGGACTGTGATATAGGAGTTACTGTTTCAACGGAAAACCAGATACTCCAATCTCTGGACAGGTTTTATGGAAGTACAGTAGAAGACCTGACAGATATTGTAGATGAGATTGTTCAGAATGAATTTGAGGGGCTTGATGAAGACGACATTGAGGTAGAGAAAGTCAAGGAGATAGACCTTGAAACAGTCTCAGAGGAGATGCTGGAAAAGTCCCCTGTCGTAAAACTACTTAATACAATCCTTCATCGGGCTATCAGAGAAGGTGTGAGCGACGTTCATATTCAGCATGAAGAAAAATCGATGCTTATCAGGTACAGGCTGGACGGAATCCTGTACCATGCCA
This sequence comes from uncultured Candidatus Scalindua sp., assembly GCA_964584595.1. Taxonomy (GTDB): domain Bacteria; phylum Planctomycetota; class Brocadiia; order Brocadiales; family Scalinduaceae; genus Scalindua. The sequence continues at coordinate 15,142 of CAZPAM010000015.1, forward strand.
CCTCCCTGCCGAAAAAACTTTGCAACACCCTGGTATCCAGAATAAAGGTAATTTCAGGAATGAACATTGCCGAGAGCAGGTTACCGCAGGATGGCCGGTTTAAAGTGAAAATAACAGACCGTGAGTACGACTTCCGTGTTTCTACCATGCCGACTGTGTTCGGAGAGTGTGTAGTCATGCGTATACTTGACAAAAGAACTGCCACTATGAAGTTAAGCCAACTGGGTTTTTCAGCCGGATCCCTTGATACATATCAATCATTTATAGAAAAACCAAACGGTATTGTCCTTATTACCGGGCCTACCGGTAGTGGTAAGACCACAACTCTGTACGCATCCCTGAATAGAATAAACACTCCTGATAAAAATATAATAACCGTGGAGGATCCTGTAGAGTATCATTTAAACCTTATCCGTCAAACCCAGATCAATGTTAAGGCAGGCATCACATTTGCCCACGCAATGAGGAGTATACTTCGCCAGGACCCGGACGTAATTATGATAGGAGAGATGAGGGATCGTGAGACAGCAGAGATTGCAATTCAGGCCGCAATGACAGGACATCTGGTATTCAGTACACTTCATACCAACGATGCTCCCGGAGCAATCAGCCGCTTGATAGATATGGGTATAGAACCATTTCTTATTGCATCTTCCGTGATAGGTATTGTTGCACAAAGATTAGTAAGGGCCAATTGTAAACATTGTACAGAAACCTACGTACCCGGTGAAAAACTATTAAATGGTATAGGATTGCAGGATAAAGCTGACATTACTTTTTCAAAAGGAAAGGGTTGTGATCATTGCAGGAAGACGGGATACAAGGGCCGAATCGGCCTTTACGAAAACCTTGTAGTAGATGATAAAGTAAGAGATTTAATAATAAAGCAGGAAACTCCGTACGTTATTGCAAAGACAGCCAGAGAAACTCAGGGTTTTAAAACCTTGGTAGATGATGGTGTAGATAAAGTGGAAAAGGGAGTAACCTCTGTAGAGGAAGTCCTTACAGTCGCATCTGCAGTATAGCCGCCCGCCTGCCCGAATAAGTACCCCTTCCGACGGCATTGCCGGGAGGCAGGCGGGTGGTCACTTTTAACTTGTTGTGTCACTAAAAAACTTCCAGAAATAAGAAGATTTTATGGTGTAATAGTATAAATTATATATAATAATCAGAATAAAATCTTAACAGGAAATAGAAACTATGGATATTGGTAAAATACTTGCCTTTGCAAGTGAAAAGGGCGCTTCTGATTTGCACATAAGCTCCGGAGAACCGCCAATTGTCAGGATTGATGGTGATATCCAGAAGATAGATATGCCTTCCCTCCCCGGAGACGAAGTTCATTCAATGCTCTATGATATTCTCAATGATCAGCAGCGCAAGATTTTTGAGGAGAAAAAGGAGATAGACTTTGCTCTGGACGTCAAGGGGATAGCCCGCTTCAGGGTAAATGCCTTCTACCAGTCCAGGGGGGAAGCAATAGTATTCAGGACGATTCCCACTAAAATAATGTCACTGGAAGAACTGGGCCTTCCCGCGTCACTTGCAGACCTGACCAAGAAAACCAAGGGTCTCGTTCTCGTAACAGGCCCCACCGGCTCCGGTAAGTCTACAACACTGGCAGCCATGATGGACTTTATAAATCAGAGCAAAAAGGCTCATATCCTGACGATAGAAGACCCCATAGAATTTATTTATGAACCAAAGCTCAGCCTTATAAACCAGAGAGAATTGGGAACCAATACACATGGTTTTGCTAACGCACTTCACTCTGCCCTGAGAGAAGACCCGGATGTTATTCTGGTTGGCGAAATGAGAGACCTGGAAACAATTTCACTGGCTATGACAGCGGCAGAAACAGGTCACCTTGTTTTCGGCACGTTGCATACTTCAAGTGCAGCCAAGACCGTGGACAGAGTTATAGACGTGTTCCCTCCCGAGCAGCAGAACCAGATAAGAACCATGTTCTCTGAATCTATTATAGCGGTCATTACCCAGAACCTGCTGAAAAGGAGTGATGGTAAAGGGCGAATAGCTGCTTTAGAAATAATGATTGGAACCCCTGCTGTAAGAAACCTGATAAGAGAAGGTAAGATTGCTCAGATACCCGGAATGATGCAGACCGGGAAGAAGTTTGGTATGCAGACAATGGATGCGACTCTTGTAGAACTGCTACAACAGGGTGTTGTTTCTAAAGAGACAGTAACACCCTACCTGACCAATCCTTCAGCCCTCTCTTCCTATGGCGCATAAGCAGGCAAGCAAGCAAGTTAAAAGTGGCTACCTGTCCGCCAGCCTATTAGGCGGTAAGTTTGAAGTGAGCTAAAGTTAATGAAAGAATAATTATTCATGAATTCCTGTTTTCCTCTGCACTAAGATTTATTATTTTTAGTGGCTGTCTTTTGCTTTTTACCTATATTTTTGTTTTTCTCTGTGTCTCTGTGTGAGATTATCTTTTGTTTTGTTTTTTTATCCGTGTTAATCTGTGGCTAATTTATGAATATAGAAGAACTGTTAAAATTAATGGTAGAGAAAGCCGCCTCGGATATTTATATAACGGTTGACTCTGCACCTGCCTATCGTGTGGAAGGCAAGACGGAACCAATACCCGAAGAGGCATTGAAACCGGAAGACACAGAAAGGCTTGCCTATTCTGTAATGAGCGAAAAACAGAAAGAAGCCTTCCTTGAAGAGAAGGAATCAAACCTTGCCCTGTATTATCCGGACCTCGGACGTTTCAGGGTAAATATATTTTATCAAAGAGGCAATATAGGCCTTGTAATCCGCCAGATAAAGCTGGAAATTCAAACCCTGGAAGATCTGGGATTACCCCCGGTGCTAAACGGAATCTCCATGACCAAAAGGGGGCTTGTAATAGTGGTGGGGGCAACGGGGTCCGGTAAATCTACTACACTGGCAGCCATGATAGATCACAGAAACAGCAATTCACCGGGACACATAATCACAGTAGAAGACCCTGTAGAATTTGTACACCCTCATAAGAAGTCTGTCGTTACTCAGAGGGAAGTGGGAATTGACACAAATTCATTTGGAGAAGCCTTGAAGAATACCCTGAGACAGGCACCGGATGTTATCCTGGTAGGTGAGATACGTGATACCGAAACCATGGAAGCGGCCATAACCTTTGCAGAGACCGGCCATCTCTGCCTTGCAACCCTTCATGCAAATAATGCTAACCAGTCTCTGGAGCGCATCATAAATTTCTTCCCTGCTGAAAGGCACGAACAGATATATCTGCTTCTATCGCTTAACCTCAAGAGTATTATTTCCCAACGGCTTATCCCTACAATAGAAGACACGAGGGTTGCCGCCCTGGAGATACTATTGGACACTCCCAGGGTAAAGGATCTTATCCTTAAAAAAGAGATTGGCCTTTTGAAGGAAGCAATGAAAAAAGGCGAGCAGGAGGGTATGCAGACATTTGACCAGGCCATCTATAACTTTTACATGCAAGGCGAAATAAATTATGATACTGCAATAGCATATGCAGACAGCGCAAATGACTTACGCCTGAGAATTAAATTTGATACTCCCGGACATGAAGGCCAGGAAGAAGAGACAGAAAACAAATCTACTTTTAAAATTAGAGAACAATAGAAAAAAATGGAAAATGACATTGAAGAAAAAACACTTGAACTGGCCTTAAAAGATTCTGATTCAGCCGAGGTGATTTATGAAGAGGGAGAATCCAGGTCTATCAGTTTCGAAAACAATAAATTAAAATCTGTATACACCAAGTCGATCAGAGGCATCGGCCTGCGCGTAATCAAGAATGGAAAAATCGGGTTCTCAAGTACCACCGATTTCAGGAAGCCCGAACAGGTTGTTGCAAATGCAATAGAAAGCGCAGAGTTCGGACAGGAAGCAAGGTTCGAGTTTCAGTCGAAAAACCAATATAAAGAGACCAAACTGTTTGATGAGAACGTAGTGGACTATCCTATCGAAAAAGGGATACAGATCGGAAAGGACAATATAGAAAAAGCCTTATCTGTAAATCCGGATTATGAATGCGGCGTCAGTATTGGAAAAGGCTCCAGTCAAAGCCGTCTGCTCAACTCAAGCGGTTTAGACATAAGTAGTCGATCAACATCTTTTGGATCAAGTATCGATATATTACTTGTTAAGGATAAAGGTTTATTATGGATCGGAGAGGGTGAGAGCTCTGTAAAAGTGGCTGATGATCTTGATAAACATACAGCGAAAGCGCTTCGTGATCTGAAACTGGCAGAGAAAGAGGTCGAAATACCTACAGCCGGCTATCCGATTGTTTTTACTTCCAAGGCTGCCGGAAATCTGTTATCAACATTTGAATCCGGATGTAATGGAAAACTGGTACAGAAAGGAGTCTCTCCGCTGACAGGTAAACTGGGGGAGAAAATGTTAGATGAAAGATTCAGTATGTACGACGACCCGACGATCGATTACGCAGATGGAAGCTATGTCTGCGATGATGAAGGAGTCTCCGCCCGGAGGACTCCGCTTTTTGAGTCAGGTGTACTCAAGAATTATATATTTGACCTGCAGACTGCCGGTATTATGAATGCCAAATCCACCGGTAACGGGACAAGAAGTTTTGCTTCCCAACCTTCTCCGGGAAACTCTAATGTAATAATCGAACCAGGAGATATGAAATTTGAAGATATGATTAAGGACATGAAGAGCGGAATACTGGTTGACCAGGTTCTTGGCGGAGGCCAGAGCAACGTCCTTGCCGGAGAATTTTCTGTAAATATTGATCTAGGATATTTTGTAGAGAATGGGGAAATTGTCGGAAGGGTAAAAGACTGCATGGTTGCAGGAAACGTCTTTGATGCATTTAACAATATAATTGCCCTCGGTGATAAATCGGATTGGCATGGGTCTCTGAAAGTTCCGCCATTTTATTTCAGGTCTATAAACGTTGCAGGAAACAAAATTTAATCATTTTGCCACGAAGACACTAAGACACAAAGAAAAAGGCTTTTTTTAGACAGGATAAATCTTTTGTTTAGTTAAACTTCTCTTTTCTTCTTTTGTCTTTCTTTGCGCTCTTAGCGTCTTTGCGTGAGAATTTTTTTGTCTTTCGCTTTGTCTTTTTACTTCAACATTCGTAATTCCCTGCCCGATCCGTCATGGGCGAGCTTGTTCTATATTCGATATTCTCCTTTTCTTTGTTTTTTTATCCGTGTTTGATCTGTGAAAATCCGTGGCTAATTAATTCTTTATGGAAATTTGGCATATCCCTGCTGTATTCATTGCCGGCATCATAGCCGGACTCATCAACACTCTTGCGGGTGGCGGTTCACTGCTCACCCTGCCGATACTCATCTTCCTGGGCCTGCCTACGGCAGTAGCAAACGGCACTAATCGTATTGCACTCATAGCTCAATGTGCATTTGCAGTTGCCGGCTTTAAGAAAAAAGGTGTCTCTAATTTCAAGTTAAGTCTCCTATTGTCACTTCCTGCAATTATAGGTGCCGTCTTAGGTTCACTAATTGCCATTGACATTTCCGATATCCTGTTCAAAAGAATTCTTGCTGTTATCATGCTGCTTGTCCTCGGATTTATCCTCTGGCACCCTCATCAGGGTAATGATGGTAACCCGGTTAGTTTAGGACGTAAGCATCTCATTACTACAATGATAGCCTTCTTCTTTATAGGGATCTATGGCGGGTTTATTCAGGTTGGTGTTGGTTTTATAATTATTGCCGCTCTAACCATGATTACGAGATTAGGCCTGGTAGAGACTAACAGCCACAAGGTATTTATTGTGGGCGTCTATCTGGTCTTTTCATTAATTGTGTTTGCCTTCAATGACAAAGTGTGTTGGGACATTGGATTATGCCTGGCTGCCGGGATGGGCCTTGGAGGTTGGATCGGCAGCCATTGGGCTGTTATCGGGGATGAACGCTGGATAAGGTGGGCGATTACAATCTGTGTCGTAGCAATGGTAATAAAACTCTTTGTCTGATTCCATGGAACGGCAAAAGATATTAGCCACAGATACACACGGATAGACACTGATGTTAAAAACTTAAAAATAAGAGAAACAGACTCACCGCAAAGGCACTAAGAACGCAAAGGGAAACTGTGGTCAAAAGCAAAAGACAGACACGAATTTCACGAAGAAAAGAAAAATTTGGCCACAGATAAACACTGATAAAAATTAAGGGATTGGGTGTAAATGGGTATATTAACTTAAAGTCCCAAGTTGGCGAAATACTCTGTGATACCATTTGTCCAGAGCGTTATCTGCTTTCGTCTTGCATCTAGCTGAAAGCATTCTTGTCGTAATGCAAGGCCATTTTCTAATCCCAGTTCTCGATAGATTGCAGGATTGTATAAGGGATGGATAACATATTCGGAATAAGCTCTTAGTAATTTCTTGACGGTATCGAGTTCTTCTATCAATCCCTTCTTTTTTGCCCTGACCAGGTTTTCTTCAATCATTGCTTTGTCCCAGGCAATATGACGAAGTTCATCAACCAGATGGAAGCAATGGATATCTCGGGCTGTTTGGTCGAGTTCGTCATCGGACTGTCCAATATTATTCATATAGCCCAGGTAATTCTCAAGAGTAAAGATACGTCCATAGAAGAGTATATCTTCCGTCTCTGGTGATAATTCTGGATTTTCTACCATCAAAGAGTGGTCTGGGTATAGACTGCCAGAATAGCGGATACAGTATTCTGCAAGCATAAAAGTATGAGAATTCTCTTCATGAATAAAGCGTTGTATATACTTGCTGGAAACAGCATCTTCCCCGACTCTCTTGTTTCGATAGAGCCGGGATTCCAGCCCGGCGACCAACGCTTGTTCTCCATGCACATTCATTGAAAAGAAATTTACAGCTTCAAGCAATGACAACTTCCATTTCTGTTCATCACTCAATTGTCCATAAATTGGATGGTGGTAGAGGGAGAGATATTGTTCGGGAAATTGCCAACGATCGTGGTTTAAGTTGGCCTGATAATTCACTCTATTAAAAGGATCGTACTTCTTTTTTTCTGAGCTTTTTATAAGCTTTTCAGCTATTGATTTATAGGATATCGAGTGACTCATGATTAACTTCCATTATTGAATAAATATCTAAAATTCCAGGGTACTATTTCCTCCGGGTGGCCCTTAAAGAAGTTTTCAAACCATGATGCTCCTGTTTGCAGCAAGGACTGTTCCCACCGAAGTGAAGATAATCCACTGGCCTTAGGCAAGGGAAGCTTTGCCCCGATTTGGAATTGATATTCGCCTGTTTCCCGATCCCATAAATTCGTAGCCGGATAGACCATCGCCTTTGACAGTCTTGCAAGCACTGCAGGGCCACGTTTCAAAATAATGGTCCTATTGAAAAAACTAATCGGTATTGAAGAAACTCCGTCCATGCCATCCATAAAAATAATTAGTATACCATTATTATTCAAATGTTCTAACGATTTCTTAAGTAAAATTCCGTTTGAAATTGGATCTTCAGTAACTATTTGTTCATTCAGGGAAAAAGGGGAGCGCCAATTGGTTACCAGTAGCGGTGAAAGATTTAATTTGTGCAGAGCGCTAAATCTAATATGACTCATGGTACAATGCCATAACAGGATAATAATCGGTTCTTTCATCTGGCAGTCATATTCAAAGTCTGAGCTGACATCACAACGAACAAGCCGGGCAACGCGTTCAATGTTCACTGTAGAATGTTTGATTCTCAAATATTGTTCGGCAGACACACATGCATTATAAGCTCGTATTAATTTTTTCAGCTCAGAATCTGATAACGGGTTAAGTACATTTTTGACAACCTGAATATATGATTGAGCAGTACGCCGCTCGATCCATGACAGCTTGGAGAATAATAGGCCAATAAGAAATCTTAACAAGGTAATTTCCAGCTTACCCTTTGCCGGATAGGATTGAACGGCGAGTTTGTTGGTCATGGGAATTATTATTTAACAAAAAAAGTTACTATAAATAGAATCGATATTTTGCAGTGATCCCAATTTGAGTTCGGTTGCATGAATTGTTTTTCCACTCAGCTCTTCAATAAGCATAATCAACTCCAGTACTTCTATGGAAGAGATCAACTGCTCTTCGATAAGCATTGTCTGGTCATTAAATGATGAATTGGCTATTTTAGTGTTTGCCTTAGCCCAGTCACGTAATGCCTGTCGTATTGTTTCTTCGCTGTAACTCATGTTTTTTCTTTATCCAGTCAACTCATCCAGGGTTGGCCAGTTACTTTCATTAACGCCAAAATGTTCAAGAAAAAAAAGAACCCATCGCTCTAACCCGAAAGCTACGCAGCCCGAATAAGCCGGGTTTCCATCTTGCTCTATATTAAAAGCGAGGCCAAATGTATTTTGATGAAAATTAACCGAACCAATAGCCAATCGCTCATTGTAGATCATTTCCTGTTTCAAAGGAGCTACTTTCTGTATAATAAATCTTGGGTTTTTAGATGGGTTGAAAAATGAATCAGTGGCATGCTCCTTTTTCACCGGAAAAGACCAGTGTTCAATGAATGATGTTACCTGATCTGTCAGCTTATTTAAAAAAAACTGTACTTCCGATTTACTGCCGACACAGATTACCTCTCTCATGGTAAACGCATTCTGTCGTTCCAGTGGCCTATTATTATTTTCTCTGCGAAAACAAGTTCCTTTTACAGTAAAATATTGTGCCTTTGGCAATTGCTGATCTTCCAGGAATAGATAGGCATGGAAACACGCTGCTGGAGTTAGAATGTGACGAGGTGGCGTTGTTTCTGTCAACTGCAACTCTCCATTTGGGCTGATCGGGCTTTGTGCGAATTGATTAAGGTTATCGTCAGTTTGTCTTAGGGAGATTGGAAAGAGAGAGGTATGTGGAAATGAGCTGAAATAGTCTATCTTATGAAGTTGCTCTATCGGCATCAATGGTGAGTATATAAACTCTTCTGCGCTAAACCCCCCTGCCCAATGAGTAAACAACTGATCGATGCGGCGGGCCAGTCTAAGCATTGGACCATTCAGTATGGTTTGCTGGTCTTTAGAAACTTGCAGGCCGCTGACTTGATTGAGGTTGAGCATTTTAAACACGGAACAATGTTTACAAGACAAACCAGAAGATATATTCTTGTAGATTGTAGGTATACTGGAATTATAATACTCAAAGAATCATTATAATCAAGAGGAAAACGGGAGAATTTAGCCACGGATTGACACTGATAAACACGGATTTTTAGTAAACAAAACGCTTGTATTTAACTTTTTCTTTTCCAAAATTTATAAGCAAACCGACTTCAATCCCTGTTGCTTTTAATTGATTTAGTAATTGGGCTTCGTCTTTTGGATTATATTCTGCCGCAACTTTTAATTCTACAACGACATTCCTGTCAACCAGTAAGTCTGCCGCATATTCTCCAACAACAGTATCTTTGTACTTAACTTTTATAGCATGTTCCAGCTCTGTACCATGATCTCGTTTCAGAAGTTCAACCTGCAATGCCTTTTGATAAACTTTTTCCAAAAAACCGTAGCCAAGAACATTGTAAACTTCAAAAGCAGAACCAATTATGGCATCTGTTATTTTTTCATATTTTAAATTCATCTTTTATCTGTGTTTGATCCGTGTGTATCCGTGGCAAAAAGATTTATCTCATGTTTTAACGGCAGCCAATCTTCGTTTCTGTAGGGCTTCCTCTGTCCACTTGTCAATGATTCCCTGTAGATGGTGAAGTTGTTCTTGATTCAGGTCATCCAGGCCATACAGTCTCTTATTGCTACTCCCCTCTATCAGCTTCATTATCAATTCCATCAGTTTCATAAAGCTACTCCTTTCTAAAAAATTAAAATATTAAAGAAAATTGTATTACAAGCGTGGCGACTGTCAACAGGGTAAGAGTGGGTATAAAACGGGTATAAGCTGTGCTGGGTAAAGGATTGACAATTGTTGATTTACGATTGTTGATTGAGGATTGAATATTTGGGAAGGAAAAGTTAAAATAATTAACAGAAAACTACACAAAAAAAGGCTTCCGCTGAGGAAAGCAGGAAACGCCAGGAAAAAACTTACAAAACAAAAGATAATAGCTTTTACCCTTTGTGTCTTAGCGCCTTCGTGGCAAAAGGAAAATTAATAAGATGGAGAAAATGATTGGTAAGACCAAACTCAATCTGATTCAGGGTGACATAACTCTGCAGGGGACTGAAGCTATTGTCAATGCAGCAAATACCGGACTGCTTGGAGGCGGTGGTGTCGACGGTGCGATTCACCGCGCAGGCGGGCCAAAGATCCTCGAAGAGTGTAAAAAGATTCGTGCAAAACAGGGAAGATGCCCTACCGGTGAGGCAGTAATAACCACAGGTGGGAATATGGCGACTGAATATGTAATACACACCCCGGGGCCTGTATGGAATGGAGGTAACCGCAATGAAGAACAGCTTCTTCGCAATTCTTATTATAACTGCCTGAACCTGGCGAAGGAAAACGGAATTAAATCAATCTCATTTCCATCCATCAGCACCGGTGTCTACAGGTTTCCGATAGATAAAGCCGCAAAGATTGCCCTTACAACGGTAAAGGAATTTATTCAGGAACATAGGCTTGAAGAGGTCAGATTTGTGCTGTTCAGTGAAGAGGTCTTGAAGGTTTATGAAGAAGCTCTAAAGGATTGTTGATTCCCGCCTAACAGGCTGGCGGACAGGGACGATTGTTGATTGAAGATTGAAAAGGCAAAAAAAGAAGTAAGAAGATTTATCCTGTCTAAAAAAGCCTTTTTCTTTGTGTCTTAGTGCCTTAGTGGCAAACTGATTTTATATTTGCCCTTTTTGTTTTCCCATATTTGGTTTTTTGCCGTGGTTTGCTTTTTTACTACGCCATTTTAGTTTTCGTCTCTTCCTGGTTTGTGCCATAATTTATTATCCTTTCATTTCGTTTATATGTTCTTTATCTGTTTCTGTCTTTTCACTTTTGTTTTCGTTCTTATTTTCAGCTGTTTCCAGCTTCTCAGGTTTTTGTTCTGTCGCATTTTCCACATCGTCTTCCACGCCTTTCACACCCTTTTTGAATTCAACGATGCCTTTTCCCATAGATTTCATCACTTCCGGAAGCCTCTTACCAAAGATAAGCAGCGCCACAATAAGGATTATTATCCATTCAATACCTCCCGGCATGCCAAACATTTTTCTATCCTCCGTTACTTATAAATTATAATATACTGAACTCTTTAATTTAAAAGAGCCTTAATCTTCCTGAGAGTCGTAATTAAATTGTGCATATCTTTCGGTATCTCAGCCGTAAATTCCATCGCCTTATTATAGACCGGATGGGTAAATCCGATTTTATAGGCATGTAGTGCCTGTCTCTCAATAATCGGATCGCTTGTATTATTACACAATTCTGTCAATTTTGCAAGGCTGTGTATATCTTTATTTGAAACAGGTTTAGTTAAATCTTCAATACAGCAGGCATCACTACCACCGTATTCCGAATCGGCTATGACGGGATGGCCTATAGTCTTCATGTGAACTCTTATCTGGTGTGTCCTTCCGGTCTCCAGGATAACCCTGACTAATGTATAACCCGGAAAGCGTTCTATTACTTCAAAAATGGAGACAGCTTTTTTACCTGTATCATGGCGAATGGCCATTTTCTTCCTATCTCTTTTATCCTTTCCAATCGGTAAATCTATCTTATCAGAGTCCAGTTCCGGTTCACCCTTAACCACGGCAAGATACTCTTTCTTTACCTCCCTCTCTTCAAATTGCAATGCCAGGTGTTTATGTACTTTTTCGTCCTTTACTACAAGAATAGCTCCGCTTGTATCCCGATCCAGCCGGTGAACTATTCCCGGCCTTAAAGGGCCGTTTAATGCAGAAAGGTTGTTACAGTGAAAGGCCAGGGCGTTTACCAATGTCCCACTGGCATGGCCGCATGCAGGATGCACTACCATGTCCGGAGATTTATTCAGAACCATTAAATATTCGTCTTCATATATAACATCAAGCGGGATGTCTTCCGGAGTAATGTGATCGTCGGATTTCTCCGGCAGTTGGATTGAAATAGCATCGTTTAATTTTATTTCGTAATTACTTTTTACAGCATTGTTATTTACCTTGACCGCCTCTTCCTTTATCAGCCTCTGTATACTGCTGCGGGAATAATCCTGTAACCGCGAAACAAGGTACTTGTCAATTCTCTTTGAAGAATATTTATGTTTTATTACTAACTGAAGTTGACCTGTTTCTTCAAATTCCAGTGTAGCCGTTTTGCTTAAATTCATGGTATTTTATTTAATATCTTCCAGCCGGTATGCAGCCATTTTTGCACTACTACTCTCAGGGAATGAACCAATTACATCTTTGTATGCAGCTTCGGCGGAAAGCAATTCTCCTAATCTTTCATAGCACCTTCCGGCATCCAGCTTAACTTGTGCTTTAAGGTATGTGGATTCCGGGGCATTTGCAATCTTTTCAAATTGTTCTACAGCCTCTTCTAACTCTCCCTTTTCCTCAAGAGCGTAACCTAAAGAGTGTCTTATGATGGGAGCCAGAGGATGTTTGTCAAAACGTGTCAGAAATTCCCTGTACGTGATAATTGCCTCATCGTGTTTTTCTGCCTTATATTGAGCATTGCCCAGTTCTAAAAGCAGCCAGGGAGTAGCATCTGTCGTTGATAGATTATTCTTTAGAAACGTATACTCATTAATAGCGCCTTCGAGTGCTTCCGTCTTTTCTTGAGGCCCCTCATTCCGAGCAACTGATAATTCGTAGTTGATCTGGTAAACCCGGCTCCAGACTTCGTTAAAATCACTAGCTCCCTTCTGGCTGAACAAATATAAGGGTACACCGGCTGCGACAGCTACACCAAAGCCAATAGCTATCCATAACCCATAAACTTCAAAAAACTTGAAAAAATTACTTATTCTCTGTTTTGTAGCTTCCATAGGATTTTATATTTTATTATGTAACGTAAACTTGTGTCAAGGACCAAACCCTGTTATTTACGAAAACGTTTTAGAAAAATAGATTGTAAATACGCCCGAGAGGATTCGAACCTCTGACCTACGATTTAGGAAACCGTCGCTCTATCCATCTGAGCTACGGGCGCTTTTTCAACTGTTCAAGTCAAATTGAAAAAGGCCGGCAATCAATATAATGCCGGCCTCAATATCGAACACCCTGAATTATCACTTCAGTATTGAATGAGAGAGAAGACATCATATTTGCTTAACATCTCTTTTCCATTCAGGAAACCCAGTTCGATTAAGAAAGCACATCCCGTAATCTCACCGCCAAGCGATTCTACTAATTTACAACTGGCGGCCATAGTTCCGCCGGTTGCTAAAAGATCGTCCAGCATCAAAACATTATCACCGGCTTTTACTGCGTCTTTGTGTATCTGAAGTGTATCGGTACCATATTCCAGATCATATGTCATGCTTGCTGTTTCGTAGGGAAGCTTTCCCGGTTTCCTGACGGGTACAAATCCTGCATTTAAGTTTATAGCGACTGCGGGGCCAAAAAGGAATCCCCTCGCCTCTGCACCCACGATTACATCGATTTTTTGATCCGCGTAGTGTTCAGAGAACTTGTCGACAATTTCCTTCAAACTCGAAGGATTTTGTAATAGTGGAGTTATATCTTTAAAAACAATTCCTTCTTTGGGAAAATCGGGAATATCACGAACCAGCTCTTTAAGCAATTTTTATTCTTCCTTTTGTATAATCGTTCAGTTCGCGTAGAACTGCTTTTTAACCTGGGAACTTCTAAGCGCCATCTTCAGCTTTATCATCTTTTGTTTCTTCTTCTTTTGCTTCATCAACTACTGCTTCATCAGCTTTTTCTTCAACAGTGTCTTCGATAACTTCTTCAGAAGCTTCTGCTTCAGCTTGTTCTTCCTGCGGTTGGGCTTCCTGTACTGACGCCTTCCCAGTACCTTTAAGGCTAAGGCCTATTTTTCTCGCCTCCGGTTCTATTTTTACAATTTTTACGTCCAGTTCCTGTCCGATGGAGAGAACACTTTCAAGTTTTTTAATCTTTTCATTGGATATCTCTGAAATATGCAATAAACCTTCCAGGCCATTACCCATATCTATGAATGCACCAAAATCAGTCATCTTGGTAACCTTGCCTTTTACAATATCACCGACAGCATATTTTTCCGGTATCTCTTTTTTCCATGGATCTTCTGTAAGCTGTTTAATACCTAATGATACCCTCTTCTTCTCCTTATCAACTGATAGTATTTCAACTTCTATCTTATCGCCTTTCTTGATTATTTCTGAAGGGTGTGTAACTTTCTTTGACCATGACATGTCTGATATATGAAGAAGGCCATCTATGCCTTCATCGATTTCTATAAAGGCCCCGTAATTCGTCAAATTCCTGACCCGTCCCTTTATCTTGTGTCCGGGCTGGTATTTTTCTTCTATATTTGTCCATGGATTCAGCTCAACTTGTTTAATACTCAGGGAAATTTCTTCTTTATCCTTGTTTATATTTAACACTATAGCCTCAACAGAGTCTCCGATGGCAACCACTTCTGAAGGATGATTTATACGTCTTGTCCACGACATTTCAGAAATATGTACCAATCCTTCGATACCTGTTTCCAGTTTGACAAATGCGCCATACGACATAATGTTCACCACCTGCCCTTTAATCTTTGAACTAATCGGATACCTGTCCTCTACGTTTGACCATGGGTTTTCTGTTTTCTGTTTTAACCCAAGAGAAACCTTGTCCTTTACTTCATCAATGTCGAGTATCTTTACTTCTGTCTCATCACCGATCGCCAGCATTTCCGAAGGATGACTAATCCTCCCCCAGCTCATATCTGTAATGTGAAGCAGCCCGTCTATACCTCCAAGATCAATAAACGCACCGAAGTCTGCAATGTTCTTAACTACGCCATTTACAACCTGCCCGACCTCAACACTATTCAGGAATTCACGTTTCAGCTTATTTCGTTCTTCTTCTATAAGTTTTCTTCTTGATACTATAATATTCTGTTGTACTTCATCTATCTTTAATATCTTGCACGTCACTTCAGTACCAATATATTCGGCAATCTCACCTGGAGGTTTAACATCGATTTGTGATGCCGGTAAAAAGATTGGAATGCCTACATCAACCAGCAATCCACCTTTTATTTTTCTTACCACCTTACCTGTTACTACGTCTCCTTCTTTGTACTTATCAACTATTTTTTCCCAACCACGAATACGATCTGCCTTACGTTTTGAAATTTGGATCAGGCCTGTGTCATCTTCAAATGACTCCAGCATTACCTCTATTTCAGCTCCAACTTCAACTTCTTCAGCACTGTCAAATTCAGAGAGCGGAATTGTTCCTTCTGATTTATATCCCGTGTCTAATATTACATTATTACCTATAACACCCAGTATCCTGCCTCTTAAAATCGTTCCTAAATCGAATTTTTTAACTGAAGTGTCGAAGACTGCCTCAATCTTTGCAAGGCTGTCACCTCCTATTATCTCCTCAAGTTCCCTCTCTATTTCTTCCTGATCAATTTCGTATTCGTTTAAAATAATTTTGTTAACCATTAAAAAAGTTCTCCAAAAATAAAGTTAATGTACTGCTAAATAAGTTAAAAATATAAAGTTAATCTGTTTACTGCTCTCTTCCAATCTCTTTAATCAAGATGTCAACTACTCCCTCTGCATTCATGTTAGTCGTGTCAAGATAAAAGGCATCAGGTACTCTTTTAAGAGGAGCGAACTGCCTTGTCGAATCTCTGTGATCCCTCTGGCTAAGATCCTCTGCTACATTATCTATGTCGCTTTTATCGTTACATGTCTCCAGTTCAGAATGACGCCTCTTCGCTCTTTCTCTGATGTCTGCATCCATGTAGATTTTTTTATCTGCATCCGGAAAGACAACCGTACACATATCTCTGCCTTCGGCAACTATGTCTTTTCCCTTCGCAAAGTCTCTCTGGAGTTTAACCATTTTCTTTCTGACAAACTCCAGGCCGGATACATGATGTATATTTTCAGTTATAGACGGTTGTCTTATCTCTCCTGTTACATTCACACCATCTACAAATACCTCTGAGCCGTTTGCCGAGCAGTCTATCCTGACATTAGTATCATTCAGCAGCTTAAGGAGCCTTTCCTTATCACTGAAATCAACGCCTGCACTGCGAACTTTCCACGTAAAAGCCCTGTACATGGCACCACTATCAAGATACGTAAATCCGAGGCGCTCAGCCAATCTTTTTGCTGCAGTACTCTTTCCAGACCCGGCCGGCCCATCGATCGCTATGATCAATAGGTATCTCCGCTACTAATAAGCTTTTAGAAGATTCGAAACTTTCTTTTATAACAAAGCATATTTGTTAATGCAAGATATTTTTATGTTATTATTATTACACTACTTAGCTATCGGTTTTTCTCTATTCTTTTAAATTTTTCTTCAAATGCGAGCGCTACGCTCCCGGACTTTATCACTACAGATGCCTCATGGTTTTTTCTCAATGCACTGTAAGTCCAGTTTGTACTTCCAATGATCGTTATGTACTTATCAATAATCAGTACTTTGTTATGAGTTACCCTGTTTTCATTATCATAAAAGACGGGAACGCCATTTTCCGAAAGCAGTTCATATGCGTATTCACTCTTTCTTTCTATTACATTGCGATCTTTGCCTTTTTCCCAGAATTTTACATTCTGGTCAAAAATTACCTGAACATCCACTCCCCTCTTATGAGCATTTATGAGGTCAAGAACCAGTTGATACTCATCACCTCCCTTATGCTTTGGGTCCAGTTTTGCCATGAACATAACACATAGTATAGACTTTTCGGCATTGGACAATGCCTTATGGACTGCCGGATAATATTCTGTATCAACGAGAGGGATTACGTCATCTGCCGGTAGAGAATAGACAGGCTTTATCTCGCACAATAAGCCTGAAATGATAATGAGGATTGAACATGATATGATGGTGAATATTTTATTCAGCTTCATCTCTTAACTGCGGAAGGATATTTACCAATAACAAACTGAGGCAAGGCCCTTTCGACATATACATCTACAATTTCATTCATTAAATCATCAGTACCGTCAAACAAAACCTTTATATACCGGTCGGAATAACCACACAGTTTTCCTGTTTTCCTGTCTCTGGTTCCTTCTACCAGGATGCTTACGTTTCTTCCGATAAACGATTTCTTGTATCTTAAAGATGTTTCTGCTGTCAGAGATTCAAGTTCTTTCTTTCGTGCCTTAATCTCGAAAGGTTTGCAATGGCCGGGCATTTTAGC
The DNA here is from genome assembly GCA_964584595.1 of uncultured Candidatus Scalindua sp. Lineage (GTDB taxonomy): Bacteria > Planctomycetota > Brocadiia > Brocadiales > Scalinduaceae > Scalindua. Next base: position 32,395 of record CAZPAM010000015.1, read on the forward strand.
GGCGGGAGTATCTTCACGCGGGCTATAGGGGAAGATGTGTGTTCTGCTGAATCCGGCCTGTTCACAAAGCCTCAGTGTGTTTTCAAAATGTTCCCTCTCCTCCCCGGGAAAGCCAACCATTATGTCTGTCGATATTGACGGCAGTTCCAGTCTTTCTCTGATCTTGGCCAATGTATTGAGATATTGAGCAGAGTTATACTTTCTGTTCATCCTCTTCAGGATGTAATCATCTCCGCTCTGCAGAGGCAGATGAAAGTGAGGGCAGACCTTATCCAAATTCGCAATTAAGTCAATCAGACCATCCGTAATCTCATTTACCTCTATAGAGCTAAGTCTTACTCTCTCTAATCCGGGCAGGGTCTGCAGTTCTTCTAATACGTTTATAATACTTACCTGATATCCCGCCTCCTTACCGTAGGCTCCCAGATGAATACCGGTAAGTACAATTTCCTTATAGCCATTGCTTATCAGCTGTTCTGCTTCAAAAAGAATATCATCTATCTTCTTACTTATGACTTTACCTCTGACATAAGGAATTATGCAGTAAGAACAGAAAATATCGCATCCGTCTTCAATCTTCAGAAAAGCCCTTGTATGACCGTCAAACTTACTGATCTTCAGGTTGAATGCGGATTCATTGCGGCGCAGTCTCTTTGTGTGCGGCTCTCTAATATTGCTTGAAACCGGTACGGAATCATTATCGGAAAGAAAACCGTTTTTTACAAAATCAATTATCCTGTCCTCTTTGCCCTTTTCAAAGACATAGCCGACGCCATCAATTTTCTTAATTGTCTCTGCATCTGATTCGGCATAGCATCCTGTAACGATCACGGTGGCATCAGGATTGTTCCGAACCACCTTCCTGATTTGTTGACGTGACTTTTCATCACTTGTAGAGGTAACCGTACACGTGTTTATGACGCATAAATCAGCAGGAGAGCTAATAGGAGTTTCTTCATATCCACTTGACATAATAGCCTCCCTTAATGCCTGGGTTTCGTACTGGTTTACTTTACATCCAAGAGTAATAAAGGTACAAGTTTTCATGGCATAAAAAGTTAAAAGTGCCTA
>CAZPAM010000015.1:33475-42009 GCA_964584595.1 uncultured Candidatus Scalindua sp.
AAGTTGTGGCAAAAACAAATCTATTAAGATATTAAAAACATTTCTTGACACTATATTACGACAGACATAGACTATAATTCAATAATAAACTTCCGGAACGTTAATGTGAGATATAGTCATAAGTGGGAAAGTGATAGAAAGTTTATAAGAATGCATGGATATTAATATTAAATGAATAAACGGAGAACAATATGACAGGCTTGAATAGAGTATCATTGGTGAAATGTACAGATTATTCTAAAGAAAACATACGTGATGCAGTAGATAAAACATTTTCTTTCTTTGGCGGGATTGAAAACGTTATCAAAAAAGGATCTAAGGTACTTCTGAAACCTAATTTCCTGAGAGAAAGCAGTCCGAGAAAATGTATAATAACACATCCTGTTGTTGTAGAGACGGTCGCAGAAATGGTTCTTGAAGCAGGTGCAACTCCTATCATAGGAGACAGCCCTGCCTTTGGTTCCGTAGCAAAAGTGGTCAGACGTGTAGGGCTGGATAAGGTTGCTGAAAAGCTGGGCATTGATATCATCGAACTGGACAAGCCCAGAAAGGTATCCATTAACTGTGGGGGCAAAGAATTTTCCCTGACAGTCTCCGGCAAGGCACTCGATGTCGATGCCATAATCAACCTTCCCAAGCTTAAGGTCCATGTCCAGGTTCTCTTTACTGCGGGGATTAAAAACCTGTATGGATGTGTCAGCGGCAAGCAGAAGGCGTGGCGGCATTTACAGGCAAAAAATAACCTGGAGTGGTATACGGATATGTTAATCGCCAATTACCAGTTGGTTAAACCGGTATTCACTATCGTTGACGGTGTTATAGCCATGGAAGAAAAAGGGCCTACCGGGGGCCGTCCCAAAGATGTTTCATTGCTTGTCGGTGGGATAGACGTCATCTCAGTAGACAGAGTGATAGCAGAACTGCTTTCGGTCAGCCCGCAAGATGTTCCCATACTCAGGGCAGCAAAAAGACTGGGAGTAGGCGAACAGGATTTATCAAAGATAGAGATAGCCGGTGAAGACTTATCTTCCGTCATAGTACACGACTTTATCTTTCCGGAACTATCACCGGTAGGCTTTGATTTTATCCGCGTAATAAAGAGCCTTATCAAGCACCTGTGGCTTAAGAAGGTAAGCAAGGCAGAACCGCAAACATAAATTTGCCTTATAACGTTTATTAAAAGCTTACATGGTTAATGATGGTAAAAAGTTTAATATCCTCTATCTTCATAATGAATCAATAATGGGTGGGGCCGAGATAAGTTTATTAAATTTAATAAAGGGATTAAACAGGAAACTTTTTAGACCCCACTTTGTCTGCTCTAAAGAAGGTCCTTTCATAGATGAACTGAAAAAAATAAAGATCACTCCTGACTTTGTTCAATTCCCCGGTATAAGATGGCCAAACCCTGTACAAATTTATAATACTGTCAGAAATCTCATAGATATTATAAAAAAGAGACAGAAAATGTTTACTTAGAGTTGTTGGATATTAATTCAGTTTTGCCACCAAGGCACTAAGACACAAATAAAAACATGATGTTCAAACCACTTTCCAAAAAGGAAGAAGATATAGCAACAAAAATTGTTGATGCGGCATATTGTGTACATAAGGAATTAGGCCCTGGTTTACTCGAAAGAATATATGAGATTTGTTTTTGTCATGAGCTTACGAAAAGGAATCTTGCTTATCAAAGACAAGTAGAGGTTTCTATTGTCTACGATGGTATAAAGTTTGATGAAGGTTTAAGATTGGATGTATTAGTTGAGGATCTTATAATCTGTGAACTTAAAGCAGCTGATAAGATAAATTCAGTTTGGGAAGCACAAATATTGAGTCATTTGAAACTTACCGGAAAATGTCTAGGCTTTCTCGTTAACTTCAATAACAAGTATATTAAAGACGGTATAAAGCGAATAATTATTTAGTTTTTGTGTCTTTGTGACTTAGTGGCCTGTAACGGAAATGAAATCGAGGAATAGAAAAACAGAAGATTTGTATCTTGCGCTCAGGAATCTCATATTCGGAGGTTTACTCCCTTTTACAAAGACTTATACCAGGGAAGATTTATCAGATGCAAATATCAAAAACATATTAGTCATTCGACTCGACAGGATTGGTGATATGGTGATGACAACACCGATCTTTAGAGCCTTAAAAGAGAAGTGGCCTGAAGCACAAATTACCGTACTGGCCAATCCGGCAAATAAAAACATAGTAATCAATAATCCGTTTATTGACTGCATATTGGTTTATGACAGAGAGAATGAACACAAAAGCCTGGACAACAGGTTATCTTTTTTTAGGGATATACGTAAAAGTGAATTCGACCTTGTTATTGATCCATATCTTGATTATGAGCTAAATACATCATTTATAACCCGGATTGTTGGAAGTAAGTACAGGCTTGGTTTCGAATTTGCCGGAAGAGAATTCTTTTATAATATAAGGTATGCTTCAAATACTTTTCCTGTTTCTACCGACAAGAAACATATGATTGATTACAATCTCGGCCTGATAGGATGTATAGGAGTAAAGGCAAATAAGAAACAACCGGAAATCTTTTTAGGTGCAGATGAAAAAGAAAATGCTTCCGGAATCCTGGAAAAAGCTGGAGTAAATCCGGAGAATAAAATTATTGGTATACATCCGGGCGGAAATTATGAGAGCCAGAGATGGCCTGTAGAAAGATTTGCGGCCATATCCGATTATCTGATAGCCAGCTATGGTATAAAAGTAATCCTTTTTGGCGGTCTGGATGAAAGATCGCTATTATCAAGATTTAAAGATTGTGCTGTCAGCAAACCTATCATCCTCGAAGACCTTAATCTAAGAGAATTTATTTCTGTCGTGAACTATTGTAATCTTTTCCTCTGTAATAACTCCGGGCCTCTTCATATAGCAACATCTTTAAATATCCCGACAGTTTCAACAATGGGACCCACAATCCCTTTCCACTGGTGGCCGCGCGGTGATAATCACATAGTCTTAAGAAAGGACCTGGATTGCAGCCCATGTAAAAAGGGAATTTGTGAGACTCATGAATGTATGGAGTTGATTACGACAGATGAATTTCTGGCCGCAGTAACAAGTCAATTAAAGAACTTAAACTTTCTAAGTTCAAAAGAGAATCTAATTGCTCAATAATGCATAGTGAATATAAAAAAATTTTAATAATGGAAGCAGGCGGGATTGGTGACATGATAATGTCAACACCTGCTTTAAAAGCCATACGCAGGAAATTTTCTAACAGTGAAATTACTTTACTCACCGTTCCAAGGTCTGCACAGGCTTTAAACGATAAACGTTATGCAAATAAGATTCTATATTTTAAGCAGGAGTCATTCAGCAAAGGCCCGTCAAGATCACTCTGTAATCAAGTATTCTCAAACTTAAGATTATTATGGTCCTTACGCAGGGAAGGATTTGACACGATGATAGATCTGGAGGCTATTGAAACATGGAAAGCATCTCTACTGAGATATATATTCTATATATGTGTGGGTGCAGAAAATAAAGTCGGCAGGGATTCTGACGGAAAGGGATTTTTCCTGGATGTCAAAGTATACGATGACCTTTTTGGAACAGTCCATGAGGTTGACAGAAAACTGCTGATTGCCAGTGCACTGGGCGCGGAAGCTGACGACACAAAACAGGAATTCTATATTTCTACGGAAGATAGGGAATTTGTAAACGGCTGGCTGCTGGATTCAGGGATTGACGACAACAGGGCAATCGTGGCTATGCAGCCCGGAGCGTTCGTTCCTACCAGGGAATGGAAAAGCGAAGGGTTCATTGAGGTAGCAAAAAAGTTATATCAAAAATACAAAGCTCAGATTATTCTTACAGGCGGAAGTAATGATAATGTTGTTTATAAGATAAAAGATGAGCTTAATGATGTTGAACCCATCCTGGCAATCGGATTTCCACTCGGCAGACTTGGTGCACTTTTGGAACGGGTTCAATTATTTATTTCAAATGATACGGGGCCTTTCCACATTGCTGATGCATTAAATATACCGTATGTCGTTATCTTTGGACCGGAAAATTTCCATCGATACGGTCCCTATAATACAAAGTCCAAAAGCCGCATTGTTACCGGCATGGAGATTTCCTGCCGCCCTTGCCTGAAATATGAGTGCAGAACTCATGAATGCATGGAAAGCATCACTTCTGAGATGGTATGGGAGGAGGTTGAATCTCTTATGAAGGAGATCATTAAATAAAATCTTCTGCACGTTATATTACTAAAAGAACAGCTTCATGGCGTCAGCCTCTTTTTTCATACTCTCAGCCAGAGCGTCCTGGAATCTGCTCAGGTCAGACACCTTCCAGTCTATTCCAAATGACTTTGACAGAGTCACAATGTCACTGTAAAAAAGTTCATTATCCGGAGAATCGACTTCTTCGTCTTCCGCCTGCATCTCGTAAACATGAGCAAGGATATCAGCGATATGTACAATTATTGGAAAAGGAGATTTTTTATCTGCGTCCTGAGGATGATGATGAAAACCAACAGCCGTAATCAGGCTTTCCGGAAACAACCACTTTTGCAGAAGTTTCATTCCAACTTCATCATGGATCATTTCAAATACGCTCTTCTCAGCCTCAAAGGCCGTGTATTTTAATTTTAGAGGGCTTATCATATCCACCAACTTCAAGAATTCAGCAGGAAAGGTAATGTACATAACCAGTTTTCCTATATCGTGAATGAGGCCTGCCACAAATAATTCATTACTTGAACTTTTTAATTCAATCGCAATAATCTTTGCCGCAAGGCCGCAACAGAATGAATGCCTCCAAAATCTTTTAATATCAAATTTATCTTCCTGCTTGAAATTTTTAAAACTCTCAAATGCGACGGTAGATATAACCAAGTTTCTTATTTCTTTGAAACCCAAAACAGTTACTGCGTGTTGAAGGGAGGACACCTCTCTTGTAAGGCCATAAAATGGAGAATTGGCAATTTTAAGTATCTTTGTAGTAAGGGATACGTCCGGACCAATAATTTCCATAAGATCAGTTGCTGAACTTCCCGGACTTGAAGTAACTTCGAGGACACGAAGAGCCACGGTTGGCAAAGTCGGCATAGATTCAATTTGGGCAATGAGTGTTGAAGTTGCATTAGAACCCATGCTGGTTGACCCCCCAAATTTTAAAAATATTAGCCGGAAAACTATGTTTTAATGTTTTCATGCAGTCTTTCCTTCGCCTTTGTTAAAACCTCTGCCGATACAGGAAGCAGTTTTTGCTTCTCGATTATATCAAAAAATAAAGAAATTAGCCAAGGATCAAACTGCTTTCCGGCATTATCAGCAAGTTCTTTAATAATTTCCTCCGGAAGGAGCTTTTTACTGTATGACCGCTCAGTTAACATTGCCGAAATTGCTTCAGCTATAGTAAATATTCGTGCACCAAGTGGAATCTCATTTTCTTTAAGTTCTCCGGGATAGCCGGTTCCATCAAAATTTTCGTGGTGATACAAAAGTATCGATTTTTCGTTGCTGAAGAAATCGAACAATTCGATTAGTTCTGACAACATATAGGGATGATCTTCAATCTCAATCTTTTCTTCAGGATTCAATACTTTGTCCTTATTCTTTAGATTTTTTCTAAGTAAAACCTTGAAGTTATCGTGGAAGGTTGCTGCACGTTTAAAGGTATCAATAATAGAAGGGGGAAGAGCAAGCCTTTCACCAATGAGACTAATGTATTGTCTGACATAGTGGTTATGTTGCTTATGTTCATCATCACTTATATCACGGGTCAAAAGTTTCAAAGATTCTGTAGATGCTCTTTTTGTTTTTTCCAAAATCAATGAAATGTTTTCCTTCAGGTACTTGAAATCTTTGTCATTAATAGATTTTCCATCCTTAAGTTGTTCATAACGTTCCTTCATGTAAACCTCAACCCTATTTCTACCTTCTGTCTTGGCACGGTAAAGGGCCTTGTCTGCAAATGCCATAAGCTCTTTGCTTTCAGTGAGCTTATGCTCTTTCACAGATGCTACTCCTATACTTACGGTTACAGTTGTTGTATTGTTTCCATCGTCATACTTTCTTGACTCACAGACAGAGCGAATTTGTTCTGCTACTTTCAGCGCCCCGCCAATATCGGTATTTGGGAGAAGTAACATGAATTCTTCCCCGCCATATCGAAATGGAATATCAGATTTTCTCGCCTCCTGCTTCAAACAGGTGGAAAATTCACGTAATACTAAATCACCAAAGGCATGTCCAAAGGTATCGTTTGCTTCTTTGAAATAATCTAAATCGAGCAGAAGACATGATAACTCTGTTTGATATCTCAGGGCACGGGAAAATTCCATGTCAAGGATTTCTACCATATGATAACGATTATATATACCCGTCAGCTCATCATAGATTGCCTGTCTTGCCAGGTTGTTGCGCATCCTCAAAAGATCTTCGTTCAATTCAACAATTCGCTTCCCTGCTGCCAGGCGTACCTTGAGTTCATTTTGATTAAATGGTTTGATGATATAGTCGTCTGCACCTGCTTCCATTCCCTTGACAATATCCTCCTGCGCACCTCTTGAGGTAAGTAACAGAATATATGTATATGGCTCCCTGGCTAGCTCTCTAACCTTACGGCATATTTCCATACCATCCATGCCCGGCATCATCCAATCGAGGATCAGCAGGTTTGGTGCATTTTCAGACTGTATGACATCCCAGGCTTCAAGGCCACCCTTACATGATATTACTCTGTAATCCAAGTCTTCCAAAAACTTTTCTAATTTACGCCGTGAGACACTCTCATCATCCGCAATTAATACTTTCATTCGACAATCTCCTTCAAAGCATTCACCAGGCCCTCTATATCCTTTACCAATGTACCATAAACCTCTTCAACCCCATCCATATTATTTTCCCTACTCATTGACTCTAATTTAAAGGCGGTGTCAGTTGTGGCGTTCTTGCCGAAATTAGCTGTAGCTCCCTTCAGTTTGTGTGCTGATTTCACAAGAGCTTCGCTATTACGGCAATTAACAGCCTCTTCTATTTCTGACATGTGTTCAGGAGCATCGTTTATAAATATTTCTGCCAGCTCTTTTAAAAACTCCTCTTCACCTTCTAACATTTTGAGCGCCTCGTCCTTATCAAAGACTGTCTTATCTTCCTGCATCTTCCCTCCATTTTGATTAGCTTTGCACTCTTAAATTTGCTTCCATGTAGAGTTCCGGCGTTTAGTAGCTCAACGAAATACTTGACTTCCCAGTTGCGAAATCAGTTTGTTACGAATGCCCTCCGCAGAAAGGATATAATCTACGTGCCCCGTACCTATGGCCGCCTTAGGCATTCCCCAGATCACACTGGTTTTTTCATCCTGGACAAGTGTGGTTCCTCCAACTGATTTAATATGACTTATACCATCCGCTCCATCCTTTCCCATACCGGTCATAATAACACCTATGATATTATCTCCATTATTTCTTTTGATTGATTTCATAGTTACATCTACAGCCGGGCGTACGAAGCACACCTTTGGGCTGTTGACCAGTTGAATTGTTTGATTGTGCACAAGTTCCAGATGAACCTCACTTGGAGCAACATAGACTACTCCACGTTCCAGATATTCCCCGTGGGTGGCAAGTCTTACATCCATTTCAGTAACACCGTTCAGTGTTGCTGTTAAAGATTTATTGGCACACTTCATCATGTGCTGAACCAGTATGATACTTCCATCCAGAAGCGGCAAACCATCAAAAAGAGTCCTCAGCACCTTGGGGCCTCCAGTTGAAATCCCTATAATAATTATATTTCGTTTTTTCATTATTTTATTAAGGGCACGTGCATAGTACCCCTACTGCACATACGCAATATACTCTGCCACTGTTCCTAATAGTTCTTCGGAAGTAAAAGGTTTTCTTATGTAGTCCATCACACTCTCTGTAAGTTTTTCAAGTTCCGGGCCCGGATCATGTACTGCCGTGAGCATGCAGAGCACATTCTCTCCATGCAATCCTTCATCCTCAATCGCTGCAATTGTTTCCCATCCGTTCATTTCAGGCATCATGATGTCCATAAGAATTAAGCCCCGGAAACCACTTCTCAGTTTGTCCAGACATTCCATCCCACTGTCAACGGCACAGATTGAATATCCACCGGAACCAAGGACAATCTTCACCGTTTCCCGGATAGACGGATCATCGTCCACAATCATTATTTGTTTGTCCATTTTCCCCTACTCCTTAGCTATTCAAATATAAAAACACGAGCTGTCCAATTGCGAATTCCACAATTGCTATTAACCTTGTATAGATGGTAGCGTAAAATACATCGTTGTTCCCTGTCCGGATCCCGAACTTTCCGCCCTGATGGTTCCTTCATGCTTTTCTATTATGCGCTTACAGATGGCAAGGCCTAATCCGGCAGAGGAACGGTCATTACGTGCATCATCCGCCTTATAGAATTCCTCAAATACACGCTTTTGCTGTTCCATTGCCATCCCTATCCCTGTATCTGTAATGGATATTCCCACAGTACCATTATTAAGAAAACTGTTAAACGTCA
>CAZPAM010000016.1:0-37200 GCA_964584595.1 uncultured Candidatus Scalindua sp.
TGAGACTTATGTTCGTGGAAATGAGTTTTCAAATAACTTTATCGTAAGAACGATTGAAAAGCTTGGCGGCACTGCAGTAGTGCCGCCGTTTAGTGAATGGCTGGACTATATTGCTCATCTCAGAAGGGTAGATAGTAAAAGGGAAAAAAACTTTAACGCTCTTTCAGTGGAGCTGTTAACCGAGGTAATACAGAAGTATCATGAACACAAAATGTCACGTCCTTTTAAGAAAAGCGGAATGAAGCTTTTTAAGGAAAGTTCTATAAAGAAACTAATTTCGAAGGGTAAATCGTATATCCATGATTCATATAGAGGTGATCCGGTTCTCAGCATGGGAAGAGCGGTGGAATATATAGAGGCGGATTATGACGGCATTATAAACATTATTCCATTTCATTGTATGCCGGGAACAGCGGTGAATGCCGTTTTAGAGAAGTTACAAAGAGAGCATAACGATATACCATTATTAAAATTGACATTTGATGGCCAGGAAGAGACAAATGAAGAGACTCGTCTGGAAGCGTTTATACATCAGGCTTATCAAAGAATGGAAAGCAGGCTGAGTAAAATAAATGATTATGCAACTGTGAACTAGAGATCCGCAGGGCGGACTGAAAGGCTTTAATGTGAACGGTAAAAGTTGGAAATACGGGGACAATATTAACACGGATGAGATTATTCCTGCCAGATATCTGAACACAACTGATGTAAAAGAGTTGGCATCTCATTGTATGGAGGACATTGACCCTGAATTTGTTAATAAAGCAGGAGAGGGCGACATAATCGTAGCTGGTGACAACTTTGGCTGCGGTTCTTCCAGGGAACATGCACCGATTTCAATTAAGGCATTTGGTGTCTCGTGCGTAATAGCTAAGAGTTTTGCAAGAATATTCTTCAGAAATGCTATCAACATCGGTTTACCAATTTTTGAGAGTGAAGAGGCAAGCTCAGGGATAAGTGATGGTGATGAGGTTGAAGTAGATATAAATTCAAGCAAGATAACCAATCTGACAACAAACAAAGAGTTCTCATTTACACCATTTGCCGCCGAAATGAAGGACATAATCCAGGCAGGTGGATTAATGGGATACATAAAAGCGAATGCGTCAAAGTAGTACATTCATATTTCCAGTGTTCCGTTTTTCCATTTCATCAAAAGATCTGAGGTGCCCAGGTCATTCCTAGAGTACATGAACAAGTACTGCTGTGCATAACCGGCATAGGTGCCAAAGTAGTCTAATCCAAATTCCCTGATCCTGTCGTTAGAAACACGGTTATTGTCGAAGTATAGTAATTGCATTGTTTTCTTTATCCATGTGTCTACCGGAAATGCCTGATTGAAGCCCAATGAAAAGAGTAAAATGCAATCAGCTACTTTGTCGCCAATCCCATTTATCTTTTTTAATTCGTTCTTTGCAAGGTTGTATGATTGTGTTCTTAACGAATTCAAATGTTTAATATCTATGGTATTATTTGCTTCCAGGATGTATCTTGCGCGAAAACCGGTCTTCGCGTCTACAATTTTTTCATAGTCATTCATTTTGCCGGGCAGGGGAAAAGTGTAATCGCGAACCCCATCCAGTGTAATTTTTCTTCCAAAACGCTCGGAGAGAGCCTTAAGCTTTGACTTTATCCTTGGTATATTTGATGCGGAAGAGCAGATAAAGGATATTAAACATTCCCAGGGGTCTTGCTTGATGAGTCTTAGGCCCCTGTATTTATCTATTGATTTCCCTATATATTTATCTTTATTTATTTCCTTAAGAATTTCAGGGAGGTTTTCATTTAAAGAGAAGAAATGTACGACAAACTCTTTGTCAACACCATGAAACTCAATCTCGTTTCTGATCTGTTTGATTTTAAAGAATTTATCAAGTGCATTCACAAAGTACCAGCCATCGACCTTGTTTACCCTGAAAATTTGCCCGCATTCCAGCGTATGTGCTAAATTGAAGTCTTTTACCTTTGTTTTACCCATAAATATCTTCTTATGTTGTTTGCTATAGAGTAATTAAGTCAATCTGTATGTCAACCTCTTTGATCAGAATTTACTTGTAAAAGATACTATAATTTAATATATATGAGTACAAAAATTCAGAAATTTTATTTAATAGTTTATTAATAAGTAGGGTGAAATGGCCAAACTTCTAATCGATTTTATAGAAGCGGTTGACAAGATCAGCCACAAGATCATTAAGGGTAAAAACGGGTACATGCTGCCCAAAATCACTTCAGACCAGCTTAGCTTTGACAGGCTTTTTGAGGGGATTACCGGTGAGACTGCCCCTGAAAGCAGCCTGAATATGGCCATTAAGAGATCCCAGACTCATCTGCTAGGTGAGCAGGATAAAGAGGAGGGATTCTGGGCAGGGGTATTGGAAGGTGATGTCGCTTTAACTGCGGAATACTTAATGTTAATGCATTTTCTAAAACGCATTGACAAAAGTAAACAGGAAAAGGCGATCAGGTATATTATAAGAAAACAGGAAAATGATGGCGGCTGGAGTATTTATCATGATGGAGATAGTGATATTAGTATTTCGGTTAAGTGCTATTTCGCACTCAAATTAGCAGGACATTCCGAAGATGAGCCGGTTATGCAGAAAGCCAGAGAGTGTATTCTTAATTTGGGCGGGGTAATGAAGTGTAATACATTTACAAAGATATACCTTGCTATTTTCGGGCAATTTGATTGGCATGGTATACCGGCACTGCCGGTAGAGATAATCCTTCTGCCTAATTTCTTTTATTTTAATATTTATGAGATGTCATATTGGTCCAGGTGTATTGTAGTTCCTTTAAGCATAATTCTGGCAAACAGGTCTAAATTCCAGGTTGGTGATAGAGCGGCATTAGATGAATTATATGTGATACCCAAGGAAAGGGTCAGTTATCGGCTGCAGAGGGATCAAAATAAGCTAACTGTAAAGAATTACTTTATAAACTTTGATACAATACTGAGGAGATACGAGAATCAGCCTATTTCATCTTTAAGAAAGATAGCAATAGAAAAGGCGGAAAAATGGATGTTGGAACGACTTGAAAAGTCAGGAGGATTGGGTGCGATATGGCCTTCAATGGTGAATTCATTAATGGCTATGAAATGCCTTGGATATGAAGATGGCAACCCTGCCGTGGAAAAGGCTATAGAAGATATAGAAGCATTAGCGGTGTACGATGAAGATACCATGTTCCTGCAGCCGTGTGTGTCTCCGGTATGGGATACGCCATGGGCGATTATGGCGCTTTTAAAATCCGGTTTGCCTAATAACCATCCTTCATTAGTTAAGGCGGGGGAATGGATGCTGGAGAAGGAGGTAAAAAGCTTTGGAGACTGGAGTGTGAAGAATCCCGTCAAGGAGCCGAGCGGATGGTATTTTCAGCACGCGAACGAGTTCTATCCGGACAATGATGATGCTGCGGTAGTGATGATGTCATTACAGCTTTTAGATTTACCCGACAAGGACCGTAAAAAGCAGGCAATCCTCAGGGGTTTCAAGTGGCTTATGGGGATGCAGTGTAACGATGGCGGATGGGGCTCATTCGATAAAAACAATAATAAGACAATTCTAAATAATATTCCTTTTGCAGATTGGAATGCACTTCTTGATCCCAGTACGAGTGATCTAGCGGCGCGAGTGTTGGATTTGATGGGCAGGTTAGGATATGACCTGAGCTTTCCTCCCGCAGAGAAGGCGCTTAAGTTTCTAAAAAAAGAACAGGAGAAAAATGGTTCCTGGTTTGGGCGTTGGGGTACTAATTACGTTTACGGGACATGGTCTGTATTGACCGGTTTACATTCGATAAAGGAGGACATGACTAAGGATTATATAAGGAAAGCGGCGACATGGTTAAAAGACTTTCAGAATGAAGATGGCGGCTGGGGAGAGACGTGTAAATCGTATTGGGATACATCTCTCAGCGCCACGGGCAAGAGTACACCCTCTCAAACATCTTGGGCGGTATTGGGCCTTTTGTGTACGGAAGAAAGAGACTCTGTTTCTGTAAGAAACGGCATCGAATATTTAATAAAGACTCAAAAAGAGGATGGGACATGGGATGAGAAGGAATTTACAGGTACGGGATTTCCAAAGGTATTTTACCTCAGATACCATATGTACAGAAGTTACTTTCCACTACTCGCATTGAGCAGATATAGAAACCTGGTAGAGTGATTTTGACTGGTATTAGAAATACATAACCACAATCTTCTTGTTGTGTAATAGTTTACAAATTAAAGCCCTGGTTAACGTGATAGCCGGGGCTTTTTCTATTTAAAGACTAATGCTAAGGATGTAATTTGTGGTTGGCAGTAGTTTGATTTAAGTGCGGTTTAAGTAAGAAGATGTTTAAATAACATACATACTGTTTAGGATAATTACAAATCCTTGCCTCTATAATAGATATATTTCTTCTGTTCTACAGTTAGCATTCAAAATAAATCACACCTTCATTGGTCACCATAGTATGAAACATAATTTCCATGAAGAGGCTCTAGACTGGAAACATTTTCCTGTCCCAGTGACTGTAAACATTAATTACACAGTAAGATACAGGCGAAATATATTTTTTGAAAAGCAATAATATTTCTAATTGAACAATGTAACGCACTAAAAGATCTGCTTATTCCGGCTTGCTATCCATCCAAAGATTAAAATATCATTCGTCAAACACCACAAATCCACTAAATTGGCAACTATTTTGCTGCATTTTCAGTAACAACGCAGGAAAAATAACTTTTCGGCTAATGTTTAAGAGGTGAATACCGATATTATACCAAAGACTGAATGAGATTATATTAAGTACATAAAAAAAATTTAAGATAGTTCACATATAAGATGTGAACTGCCTTGCCGTACAGGACATGGGCCTGTGAGTCGAAGGCGCAAACGAAACGTACTCTTTATTGAGTATTAGTTCGATTGCGCCTTTTTTTTATGCCTAAATTTTCAATATGTGTCTCCAATTATTAAGGAAGTTATGATTCAAGGAAAAGTTAATCAAGACCAAAGATGTGAATCCACTGCCGTACTAAACAGAGGTGTCGGTCGTGATTTCAGCAATAGTGTTAAGAAGAGTGCCGGTAATAGAGGGAAGATCCTGGTGATGGATGGTGATGAGGCTGCCAGGGTCACCGTTAAATTAGTACTGCAGAGGATGAATTACGAGGTTGAAACTCCAAATCATGTCAACGAAGCCATAGACTTATATAAAAGAGCGGCAAGAGCTCATAAACCTTTTGATGCAGTTATTATGGATTTAAAAGTGCCTGATGGCATGGGAGGAGAAGAAGCGATTAATAAACTGATTGAAATTGACCCTGAAACAAAAGTGATTGTATCAGGCTGCAATGTTGATGATCCGGTTTTGAAAAACTTCGACGGGTATGGCGTCAGTGCATTTCTTATTAAACCGTTTAAATTTGATAGTCTCAGCAGGACTTTACACGAAGTAACAATGGGCAATATGAATAGTGGAGTTGTCAGCTGGTTCTATAAGGATAATTAAAAAACATATAATTATAATCTTTTTTTATTTTTGAAGAAGGAGGGGGAAAGCTATGAAGACGATACAGTCTAAATTAGCAGTAATTTTTGGTATTTTTCTAGCTTTAGGTGTGGCAGGTATAGTCATTGTTACATTAAGTAGCCAGAAAAATGATGGTACGGTGATTAACCTTGCCGGAAAGCAGCGAATGCTCACACAAAAGATGTCCAAGGAATCACTTGCATTGAGTCAGGGTACAGGCTCAAGAGAATCTCTGCAAAAGACAGTCAATCTATTTGATAAGACACTGAAAGGACTGATTTCTGGTAACAGTGATCTGGGACTGCCGCCTACACAAAATATTGAAATCGTTAATCAACTCAACCATGTACAGAAACTTTGGAAAGGCCTCAAGGTAAATCTGGACGTTGTATTGACAAATGCAACAGAAACTACAGCTGCCCTTTCTTATCTAAATGACAATAATATTACATTATTGAAAGAGATGAATAAGGCTGTAGGCATGCTGGAAAATGGTACATTTGATTCAAAGACGGTAAACCTTGCAGGTAAACAGAGGATGCTTACACAAAAGATGGTAAAGGAGACACTGGGCCTTGTGCAGGGCAGTACACCAGCTGATACCTTGAAGGGTACTTCCACCCTTTTCAACAAGACACTCAAGGGGCTAATTTCAGGTGACAGCGATCTGGGATTAACTGCCATGACAGATGGCGCCATCCTTGCACAATTAACGAGTGTGCAGAGTTTGTGGAAAGATTTTAATGGAAACATAGACATAGTCCTGACACTTGCTCCTGAGACGAATAATGCCATGGCCTACATAAACGGGAACAATGTAGAGATCTTGAAAGAGATGAATAAGGCAGTAGGTATGTATGAAGGAGAGGTCAGTAGAAAGGCTTCAGTAATGCAATGGTCAAACATCTTCGTAGTCGTGATTACGGTAATTACTGTCATAATAGCCTGGGCATTAATAATACGGCCACTTGTAAGAACCCTTACAAGGATAATCCAAAATCTTTCTGATGGGGCCAGTCAGGTAGCAGCAGCATCAGGACAGATATCATCATCAAGCCAGAGTCTTGCAGAGGGCTCTTCAGAACAGGCATCTTCGATAGAAGAGACGTCGGCGACAATGGAAGAGATGGCATCCGTTACCAGACAGAATGCCAACAATGCCGAAGAGGCGGCCAAGCTGGTAGATATGTGCAACATAGCTGCGGAGAATGGTAACAAAGCTGTTGGAGAGATGAATAGCTCAATGGATGATATAAATACAAGCAGTAAGAAGATAGCAGAAATAACCAAGGTAATAGACGGTATAGCCTTTCAGACAAACCTTTTGGCGCTTAATGCTGCAGTAGAAGCAGCCCGTGCAGGTGAGCATGGGAAGGGCTTCGCTGTTGTGGCAGAAGAAGTACGCAATCTGGCACAACGTAGTGCGACTGCGGCAAAAGACACTACATCACTGATAGACGACTGTGTTGCCAAGGCAGGCAACGGTTCTGAGATTGCAGAAAAATGTAGCGAAGCTCTTAAGGGAATAGTTACGAACGTCAAGAAAGCATCTGACCTGACTAAGGAAATAACAAATGCATCCGGAGAACAATCTGAAGGAATAAGCCAGGTTAACGGTGCAGTGCAACAGATGGACCAGCTTACACAACAGAATGCTGCTAACGCAGAGGAAACGGCATCGGCAAGTGAAGAATTGTCGGCACAAGCACAAAACATGAAGGAACAGGTGGCTCAATTATCCCTACAGGTTGGTGCTAAAGATGAAGCTGAAGTAAATTCTCTTAGCTCCTCATCAGGAAGGGGACCAGGAGAGATTAAGAAATTGCCTGTGTATAAGAAAGCAACAACTGAAAAGGTGAAAGAGAATGGAGGCACTCAGGAACATACCAGGCATTTAGAAAATCTGGATGAATTAATTCCCATGGGAGAAGAAACCTCACAGGATCAGACAGAGAGATTTAAGGATTTTTAATTAGCGACACGATGGCACAAAACGATTGGGAATGATTGTTTAGCCGTGGATTATTCGTAATCCCCTTCTTTCTCTCTTATACTTTTCACCTCCATTTCAAAAGAGGGGAAGAAGGGGCGATTTACCACTTTCTCAAAGACTATACTTCTGTAAATGGTTCTATACAAAAACTTGTAATCTAGAGGAAGAATAGGGATTAAGGGATTTGGGGATTAGAGAATTAAAAGTCAGATCCCCTGATTCTTCAATCCTGGTACGTTCAAGATGAGATTGTACATACTTTATATATCTTAATTTAAATAACTATATTACTAATTAAAGGAGGATTAGTAGGATGAAAATCGGAATGGGCACAAAGGTAATTACATTATTCTTAGTAGCAGGCATAGTCCCTTTTGCCGTAATGGGCTATTTTGGCCACAGGGCATCAAGTACGGCATTAAAGGAAACGGCCTTTAATCAGTTGGTATCTGTAAGAGAAACAAAGAAGATGCAGATTGAGAATTACTTTTCTTCTATCAGAAAACAGATAAGGACCTTTTCAGAAGACAGGATGATTGTGGATGCAACAAAGAATTTCAAGAAATCCTTTTTAGATTTTCGGTTTGAAAATTATATACAAGATTCTGATATAAATGAATATAAACCTGCTTTAGAAAATTATTATACGGGTGATTTTGAAAATGAGTATAAACGACAGAACAGTGGGAAACAGTCAGATGCAGTCAGCTATCTTAATCAGCTTGATGATGATTCAATAGCGATGCAATATCACTTTATAGCTGCGAATCCTAATCCACTGGGAGAAAAACATTTACTGGATTCCGTGGATATCGAAGATTCAAATTCATCATATAACCAAATCCATAAGGTTTATCATCCCGTAATCAGAGGATATCTGGAAGAGTTTGGGTACTATGATATTTTCATTGTTGATCCTGACAGTGGGGACATAGTCTATTCTGTTTTTAAAGAACTTGACTTTTCTACCTCTCTGAAAGACGGGCCTTATGCCGATACTAACTTTGCAAGAGTATTCAACGAGGTAAATAATAGTAACGATTCAAATTATATTAAGCTGGTGGACTTTGAACCCTATGCGCCATCATACGAAGGTGCGGCAAGTTTTATAGCATCACCGATATATGACGGTGCGGAAAAGGTGGGAGTTTTGATCTTCCAGATGCCGATTGACAAGATTAATGCGGTTATGACAAGTAATAATGATTGGAGGAGTGTGGGGCTTGGTGATTCAGGTGAGACGTATATTGTGGGAGAAGATCTCGCTATGAGGAGTCAGTCACGATTCATCATAGAAGATAAAGATGGTTATAATGAACTGATGAAAGGATTGGGTATGAACCAGGAGCTATTGAATGTTATTATAGCGAAGGAGAGTACCATTCTAAGGCAAAAGGTGGAGACAAAAGGGACCAGGGCTGCTATCTCAGGAGGGACAAATGTAGAGATGTTTAATGATTATCGTAACGTTGCGGTTCTCAGCGCTTACGCACCTCTGGCAATAGAAGACGTAAACTGGGCTCTTATGGCAGAAATGGACGAAGAGGAGACACTGCGTCCTGTCGCTGCACTGGCAAAACAGGCATCGAAGGTTGCAGGAGGTATGATCTTCCTCATTGTAGGAATTGGCTTTCTGGTTACGAGGGTTACCGGTAATGTTACTAATGTGATCAAGAGGATGATTAAAAGTATGACCGAGAGCTCTGCACAGATAGCAACAGGAGCAGAGGAGATATCATCGTCAAGCCATAACCTTGCGCAAGGATCTTCAGAGCAGGCATCCTCATTAGAGGAGACATCTGCATCTATGGAAGAGATGTCATCTGTAACGAAACAAAATGCTCAGAATGCTGAAGAAGCGGCTAAACTGGTAGATATGTGCAGTGCTTCTGCCGAGAATGGTAACAAGGCAGTTGGAGAGATGAATAATTCAATGCAAGAAATAAATGTAAGCAGTAAGAAGATAGCAGAAATTACAAAGGTAATAGATGGTATCGCATTCCAGACTAACCTGCTGGCACTCAATGCAGCGGTTGAGGCAGCACGTGCAGGAGAGCATGGAAAAGGTTTTGCTGTAGTGGCAGAAGAGGTACGTAACCTGGCCCAGAGGAGTGCAACCGCTGCAAAAGATACTACAGCATTGATAGACGACTGTGTTGCCAAGGCAGATGGTGGAGCAAAGCTCGCTGGTAAGTGCGGTGAGGCACTACAGGAGATTGTTACGAATGTCAAGAAGGCGACAGACCTGACGAAGGAGATAAATAATGCATCCATAGAGCAGTCAGAGGGGATAAGCCAGGTGAACAACGCCATACAACAGATGGATCAGGTTACGCAGGAGAATGCCGCCAATGCTGAAGAGACGGCGTCGGCAAGTGAAGAGATGACGGCACAGTCACAAAGCCTTATGGAACAGATTAAGACATTATCATCACTGGTTGGTGGTAAAGGAGATGGTGTATCACAGGCAAAAGACGAAACCTCAGAAACAAATAGAACCCAGCGTGAGCACTCCGGGCAGATTGATCATATAGATCATGGCGATAACAGGTCTGTACGTAAAATCGCTCAGGGTAACATAGGAAATGGTAATGGGAACGGCGGCCAAAAAGCATCAACAAAGGCTGATCCGGAGGAAGTAATTCCAATGGGCGAAAACAGAATCGTAGAACAAGGAGAACATATGAATGATTTTTAATCAAATCCACCTTAATTCCCCATGTATGAGAAAGGAGATACAAAATGGAAGCAATTGCTGAAAGAAAAGCAGCATCGATTCACGAAGGGAAATATCTGACGTTTGTCCTGGGAAGTGAAGAATACGGTATTGAGATCATTAAAGTGAGAGAGATCATCGGCATTATGGATATTACTACCGTTCCTCAGACTCCGGATTATATGAAAGGCGTAATTAATTTGAGGGGAAAGGTAATACCTATAATTGACCTGAGATTGAAGTTTTCTATGGCAGAAGAGAAGCATACTCAGGAAACGTGTGTAATTGTGGTAGAGGTAAACAGCACACAGATAGGGATTATAGTCGATAGTGTCTCAGAGGTACAGGATATTAATGGGACAGAGATAGAAGATTCACCGGAGCTTGGCCGGGGAGTAGATACAAACTTTATATTAGGCATGGGCAAGGTAAAAGAGAAGATAATAATACTCCTCGATATTGAGAAGGTATTGACATCAGAAGATCTGAATATTGCAAAGCAGGTTGCAGAAGAATAATTATTGAAGGATTCCCAAAGAACTTTTTGCTGAATCCCCCGGTTCCTCCACCCCCTTCTCCCTAAGAGGGGTTTACTGGGGGATTCGGTCTTCTTGTCGTATAATTTTATTCCGGGTAGTCTTGTCGTGCAGGATCAAGGCCTGCAAGTCGAAGGCATAATCTTATCATTTTCTTTTAAGAGAGTGAGGAGATTGTGCCTTTTTTATTTAATGGTGGAAGGAGAGTCAACATGGAAGAAAAAAAGATTATACTTGTTGAGGATGATCCTGACCATGCTGACTTGATTAAAGAAGGTCTTGGGGAGGGAGACATTGGGGCGGAGATTATCTTAGTGAAAGATGGCATGGGAGCTCTAGATTATTTCCAGGAATTTGGTATTAAGTGGAATGGACGGGTAGAATATAAGATTAAGCTGATCATAATAGACCTTAATTTACCAAAAGTCAGTGGAATGGACATCCTTAAATTTTTAAAAATGAATTCACAGTATAGCAATATACCGGTAATTGTTTTATCGACAAGTTCTGATCAGAAAACGATTAATGAAGCGTATGAAAATAGAGCCAACGGTTATTTTGTCAAGCCTGCTTCTTATGAAGAGCTTGTTGAAAAAGTAAAGATTTTAAAAAAATACTGCGAAAATTGAATACAGTATACAGCTATAACTGTTTAACGAATTAAGTTATCTCTTAAAGAAAGATCAAAATGGAAATAGTCAGATGGGATAAATCATTTAGCGTAAATGTATTAAGGTTTGATGAGGAGCATAAAAGCATCATCTTGATCATAAATAAACTAATTGCTGCAGTACAAGAGAATGATGAACGAGAGAAGGTTTCTGATGCGCTGAATGAGATGACTTCATATGCAATATCTCATTTCAAGACCGAAGAAGATTATATGACAAGGTTTGAGTATCCGGAGTATGAACTGCACAAAAGTGAACATCGGGAGTTTACTAAGACAACCGTTGACTTCTGTAAAAGAGTAATGAATGGGAATCATAATATTGCACATGATTTGCTTGAATATCTAAACCATTTCCTGGCAAACCATATACAGGGAACTGATAAAAAGTATACTGAATGCTTCAACAGGAATGGACTTTATTGACCATTAAGATTCTTAAATAATGTTTAAGGATTTTAAATGAAAATAAACAGCAAAATACTATTATGGTTTCTTGTAATTGCAATCATACCATCAGGAATTACGGGCTTTTTTGGTTATCAGATTGCCCGGGACATACTGAAAAAGTATGCTTATAATCAACTCTCAACAACTGCCGAAGGAATTCACGACCGGATAAACAGCTTCCTCGAAGTAAAAAAAGTAAGGATTGTAGATTTCAGTTCTGACGGATTTATCAGAGACCAGACTGAACGCCTGAGTTTAAATGACAATTCTGATCATTTGATAACCGGACTTAATCATCATCTCTCCGAAAACAAAATTCCTGTCGATCCGGACATCCTGGAAACATTTATTATTGATGTTCATGGCGAAATAGTGGCATCTTCAAATCCGCAGCATGTCAGACTCAAGAAACCTGGCGCTGATTATTTTACAGGTGCGAAAAGACAGGGTGTTTACGTAACGGACATGCATAGATGTGTCGATTCAGACGAGCCGGTAATAGAGGTATCCAGGCTCTTGCACAGCAGGAAAAATAGAGAATCAAAATTCATTGGTGTGATAGTAAACAGGATTAAAGGTTCTTCCCTCATGAATCTGCTTGTAAATGATATGGCCGGAGAGGAGGAGAGTTTTGCGCCGGGTTCATATTTGAGGACATATGTTATTAATAACAAGAATCAGGTTATTGCAGGTTCCAATATCCATAGGGAGGATATGTTAAACCTTGAAATCAGCACTAAGCCGGTGGCCAGTTTTAATGATTCTGGGGAAAAAATCATAGACGTATATAAAGATCATATAGGCCATAATGTCTTTGGGGTGTCAAGGTATGATGCTGCGATGGATTGGTTAATCCTTGTAGAAGAAGATGTGAACAAGGTTTTCGCTGATATGAAATATCTACGGAACTTTGTAATTGCAATGAAGATTTTTACAATTTGTATAGTTATTCTTCTTGCCATTTACATTTCGAGAGGGATTACCCTGCCTATCAAGAGACTTTTGGAAGGTACAAAGAGAATAGGAAAGGGAAAACTGGATTACAGGATAAGTATTACGTCAAGAGATGAGGTTGGAGAATTGTCTGATTCATTTAACGCAATGGCAGATTCATTTCAGGCGAGAACAGAAACCTTAAATAATACTAATAATAAACTTGAGTTGGAAATACAAAATCGCAATGCTGTGGAGGTAAAATTAAATGCCTCAAAGGTTGCGGCTGAAAAGGGTAATATGGCAAAGAGTGAGTTTCTTGCCAACATGAGTCACGAGATTCGAACACCAATGAACGGAGTTATGGCTATGACGGAGATTCTATTGGATACTGAATTGTCTCCGGAGCAGCACGAATATGCAGAGACAGTTCACAAAAGTGCCGGATCATTATTGTCCATTGTTAATGACGTTCTTGATTTTTCCAAGATAGAGGCCGGGAAACTTGAGATCGAGAGCATTGACTTCGATCTGGGTACGACTTTGGATGGTATCATAGACATCTTTTCTTTAAAGCTGGAGAGAAAAGGGCTGGAGTTCTTATCCTTTGTCGACCCGGCAGTACCACTGCTTTTGCGTGGTGACCCCGGTCGGTTGAGACAGGTAATGATTAACCTGATCAATAACGCAATCAAGTTCACAGATAATGGTGAAGTCGTTGTCAATGTAACTCTGACAGGAGAGACAGAAACACACGCTACCATCCGTTTTGCTGTTATAGATACCGGTATAGGTATACCTGATGATCGTATGCATCGTCTCTTTAAATCATTCTCTCAGGTAGACTCATCTACTACGAGGAAATATGGTGGTACCGGCCTGGGGCTGGCGATTTCAAGGCAGATTACAGAGTTAATGGGAGGTCAGATCGGTGTAAGCAGTGAGGAAGGCAGAGGATCGACATTCTGGTTTACGGCTGTACTGGAGAAACAGCCCTCAGGCAGGCAACCGACTCCTTACGAGCTTGGTGACATTGAAAACATGCGTGTACTGATTATTGATAGAGACAGTACTTCCAGACGCATTCTCAGGGCTTATCTGGATTCCTGGCATTGCCGGGTTGAAGAGGTAGACTCAACAGATGAAGTAATGAGCAGGCTTCTGGCCGCAGCTGCAGATGGAGACCCATTCAAGATTGTCTTGTTAGACAATTGTATGTTACAGCTTGATGTTGAGGCTTTAGGGTGTAAAATCAAGACGGATTCGCAACTGCAGGATGCGCATCTGGTGATGTTGACTTCAGTTGGCAAACGTGGGGATGCCGAGTATTATAGAAAGCTCAGGTTTGATGCGTATCTGGTCAAGCCATTAAAGCAGTCTATGTTGTATGATTGTCTTCAGATTGTTGTAGGGAAAGCTGCAAGTGTGGATAATGATGACTCTATGAAGATAATCACACGGTATACTATAACCGAGGACCACAAGAAACGGGGAAGTATCCTCGTGGTAGAGGACAATCTGGTCAATCAAAAGATTGCCATGCGTATATTGGATAAGAAACTGGGATATCATGCCGATGTAGTTTCAAATGGGCGGGAGGCGATTGATTCGCTGAAAAGATTGGATTACGATCTGGTTCTGATGGACTGTCAGATGCCTGAGATAGATGGATACGAGGCGACTCGTACCATACGGGATGTAAATTCAACTGTAAGGAATCATAAAATTCCAATAGTAGCTATGACTGCTAACGCCATGAATGGTGATCGTGAAAAATGCCTTGATGCCGGTATGGACGATTATATTAGTAAGCCGATTAACATACAGGAGCTTGCAGAAACGATAGAGAGAAACATGAGTATTGATGAGCAAAAAAAGACTTGACTTTTGTTGTAAATGTAAATATTTTATACAACTTAAGTCATGTATGTCTCAGGTTTACCAAATTGATTGAATAGGATATTGCTTGTAATATTATTACAGGCAGTCTTGTCGTGCAGGATTCAGGCCTGTAAGTCGAAGGCACAATCGTATCATTTTCTTTTAAGAGAGTGAAACGGTTGTGCCTTTTTTTATTGGATAGTGAAAATAGAGAAGATAGATTATGGATGATAAGAAAAATACTGAAGAAAGTCATGATAGTGGTAATTCTGTACAAACGCTTATGGAGGCAGCAGAGATTGTTTCTGCAGGCGGAAAGGACATTCTTAAATCATCTGAAACTATTATGAAATCGTGTCTTACACCGGGAACAGTTGGAGAGGCTCATAAAAGTCAGTTACTTGACAAAGTGGAGGAGTTAAAGAAGCTTGCCGAACTACATAATTCAGTATCCAATCGGCTGCAGAGCGCTGCCAGGAAACTGGCAAGCGGTGTTCCTGAGGAAGAGGTAATGTCTGAAATGTTGTCTTACAATACATTCTTCGCAGACCAACTGAAATCTGAAAAAAATAATGGTGAAAGCATCCTCAACATGCTTAAGAATGCTAGTGCAAAAGGAAATTCAAAATGACGCCATATGGTGCACGTGAACAATCATAGACCTTATTAGATTATAATGACTATAAGAAAAAAGACACTGCTCTGGTTCCTGATTCCTTCTGTTTTGATTGCAATCGGTACTGCGTTTTTCTGTTATTTCTATACACGGAAGGTAGTAGAGCGAAATATATTTGACCAGTTAGAGATAGCAGCCGGTGAATTGCAGGTAAATGTTCGTGTTTTCCTGGAAGCCAAAAAGGGGAGGGTTCTTGATTTCAGTTCTGATGGTTATATCAGGAGCTGTGCATCAATAATAACCGGAAGAACCGATAGTTTTCAATATTATATTGAGCGTTTAAATAATCATCTTGTGGAAAACAAAAAACCCCTGGACCCTGATATCCTTGAGATACTTATAATTGATCTTGAGGGTGAAGTGATAGTCTCAACAGAAAATAAACATATAGGTAAAGATTTTTCAGGAGATGTCTGTGTTTCAAAGACATTGAAAAGAGGTTCTTGTGTAAGTGATTTACATTATTCACCGGTGTTTGGGCAAAATGCATTCATAGTGTCGAGATTGCTGTTAAGTAAAAAACATGGAGATCCTATAGGTATAATCGCTAATAGGTATAGTGGTAATACCTTAAATAAGATTGCATTCAGTGGAATATCTAAAGAGTTTGGGGAAGAAGAACGACGGAAAGGATTGGGAGAAACAGGGGAAATTTATATTGTAAATAATGACAGATTAATGATTACGGAATCCAGGTTTGTGGCAGACGCCATACTCAAACAGGTTGTTGATACGGAGGGTGTCAGGCATGCATTTGATAATGGTGTGGGGGAGACGAGTATATACACAGATTACAGGGGTGTTATGACACTGGGTGTTTCTAAATACTTTGAGGATATGGACTGGGTTATACTGGCGGAGAAGGATGTGTCGGAGGCATTTGCACCCGTTGTATGGTTACGTAACTTTTTTATAATTATTGGTGCTACGGGTATTTTAATTATGGCAATTGTTGCTATCTTTATCTCAGCAGGTATAACCAGGCAGATCAAAAAGTTGATAAGAGGTACCAAAAGAATAGCTGACGGTGATTTAGAGCAACCTATTAAAATTGATATGATGGATGGTGAAATGAAAGAGTTGGGAGAGTCTTTTAATGTTATGATGCGAGAACTCGATAAATCTACCCGAGAAAATAGAGAGCTTTTCTTACAGGTAAAGAAGGGCAGGGATGAGTGGAGGAGGACGTTCGACACGATCACGGATATTATTGTAATTCATGATGAGGATTATAAAATTATCATGGCAAACGGGGCTTTTTATGAAAAGTTTAAGGTCGACAGAGAGGAATTTACCGGCAAAAAATGCTTTGAGCTCGAGAGGAGTATTAAATCTTTAAAGTCTGAGTCTGAAATTGTAGATGATCCACACATGGGTGGGGTTTTTATTAAATCGACATACCCGATGAAAGATGAAACAGGTCAAATTTATGCCTATGTGCATCTTGCCAAGGACATAACTCTTCAGAAGGAATTACAATCTGAATTACTGGAAAAGGCCAGAGAATTAGAGAAGGCGAATAAAGAGATGGAAGATTTTGTATATTTGACTTCTCATGATTTAAAGGAACCCTTGTTTGTAATTGGAGGTTTTACATCTAGATTGTCTCTGGCGTACAATGATGCATTGGATGATAAGGGAAGGATGTTCGTAAGAAGGATAAAAGTGAATATAGAAAAGATGAATCAGCGGATACATGAGATCATGGAGGTCTTAAAGGCCGGGAAGATTGAATATAATTTTAAAGATAATGATAGTGTCTCCATTGTTAAGGATGTAATTGATACGTTACAAGAGAAGATATCAGAGAATAAGATTAAACTATCAGTTCAGGACAATCTGCCGAATATATTCTGCGATGACGTGAGAATAAAAGATGTGTTTTCGAACTTACTCACTAATGCAATCAAATATATGGGCAATGGTAATACCCCTTCATCAAATGGGGACAAAGAGAGTTCTGTTAATGGAGGGTGTGGGGAGATTAAGATTGGATGCAATGAGAACGGGGAATATTATAAATTTTGTGTTGAGGATACAGGTATTGGTATTCAAGGTGATTATCAACAACAGATATTCAAGATATTCAAGAGACTAAACGACATAGATGTTGAAGGAACCGGCGTTGGATTGTCTATAGTCAAGAAGATTGTTGAGCGCCATATGGGGGATATCTGGGTTGAGAGCCCTGTTCGTGACGGTAAAGGCTCAAGGTTTTGTTTTACAATACCAATTGAGAGGAGTGTCTAAAGTGAGCTAAAGTTTGAAGTGCCTAAAGTTAATGAAATAAATTTTCGTTTTTCCAACTTTAGACCACTTATAAATTCAAACTTATTCTGCTTTAGAATATATAATGGTAGAAAAAAGGATTATATTAGTTGAAGATGATCCGGATCATGCAGACCTGATTACAGATATTCTTGAAGGTGAATGCCATGAAAGCGACATAGTACTGGTACGGGATGGCCAGGACGCTATAGACTATTTTCAGGAATTTAGTGTTAAGAGTGATGGGCAAGTAATTAAAGATATAATTAAAATGGTTATATTAGACCTCAATCTGCCGAAAGTCAGTGGAATGGATGTACTTAAGTATTTAAAGAAGAATTCAGAGTATAGCCAGGTTCCGGTAGCCATCTTGTCAACAACTGCTAATGAGGAATCGATTAGTGAAGCCTATGAAAATGGCGCTGTTAAATTTCTGACCAAACCTGTTTCTTACGAAGAATTTATCACAGAATTAGGGGGCCTGAAAGAGTACTACTGAGATACTGCCATTGTTTAATTCCAATCAATTCTCCGGCGGAACAACATTTCACAATTATCTTGATTTTATCTAAACATGAAATTAGTATTTTAAATACTATTTAATTAAAATTACAGAAAGGTTGAAGATGGGTAAATTAGGACGAATTCTGATAGCTGATGACGAGGAGACTTTTCGCAACTCCACTGCTGATCTGTTGCGCAAAGACGGATATGAGTGTGATTGTGTCGCAGATTCCGGGGAAGCAGTTGAAAAGCTGAGAGAAGACAGCTATGACCTCTTAATTGCAGATATTCATATGCCGGGAAACCCTGAACTGGAATTGGTAAAGGAGATCCCAAAAATTGCAGAAGGGATGCCTGTCCTGCTTGTGACCGGCTATCCTTCGGTTAATACTGCAATTGACTCTATAAAACTTACTGTAACGGCCTATCTGGTCAAGCCGGTTGAATTCAGTGAATTGCAGGAGCAAGTGGAAAAGGCGATTGAACATTATCGGACATATCGTGCTGTAAATGACACACGAAACCGCTTGCGTGAATGGTGTAATGACCTTGATAATATTACGAAGTCTATAAGCCAGAAATCAGAAAATGCAACCTCCATAGCTATTAATACCTTCTTTGAACTTACGCTTCGAAACGTTGTTGATTCCCTTATGGACCTTAAACACATGACAGACGAACTGTCAATGCATAGCGATGAACAATATGTATGTAATCTACTTGACTGTCCCAGTCTGACAACGCTGAAAGGTGGATTGTCAGAGACAGTAGACGTGTTGAAAAAGACCAAAAACTCATTCAAGTCGAAAGATTTGGGAGAATTACGCAAGAAATTAGAGACGATTATTGGGGATGAGGTAAATAAAAAGTAGGTGATTAATAATTTTTTTTTGACCATTTTTGGCAAAAAATTAAAATTTAGGAATTTAGGAATCTTTCAATTCCTCCTTACCCGCCAGCTTGTTAGGCGGTAATCCTTCAATATTATAATTCCCCGCCCGGCTGGGCCGTTCGGACGGGCGACTCGCTCGGGTTAAATATTAAAATGTTACGTACAATTAAAAGCAAGTTAATCATTTTTGCATTATGCATCTCCTTGATACCCATTTTCATAATTACAACGATTTTTTACCTTAATGCAAGGAGTACATTAAAGGTTCAGATACTTCGGGAATTAACGGCAATTGCAGAATCAAAGAAGATTCACACATTGTCCTTTATGAAGGAAAAAAGTGGACGTACTATTGACTTCAGTTCTGATGGTTTTATAAGAGACAGCCTTGAGGCTATCTCTCGCAATGGTTATCAAAGCGCCGTTACTAACCTGAATGGCCATCTCAAGGAGAACAAGAAGACTCTTGATCCTCATATTGTGGCAATAGCGGTTGTGGATACGAACGGCAAGGTTGTGTCCTCCACCAATGAGGCGATGATTGGAATGGATGTATCCAAACATGACTTATTTGTCAAAAGTATAAGAAACAATTACGGTGAAACTTATGTCGACCATACTTACCGGTTTTCCTTTCTGGATGATGACTGCATATTTGTATCTGCACCTCTTACTCGCAAACATGGGGGTGAAAATATTGGCATTATTTTAAATGCTTATAACCTGAAATCTCTGAATGAAATTACGGACAATCGTGTAGGGATGGGAGAAACTGGAGAGGTTTATATTGTCAATCGAGACATGATAATGATAACGGTGTCAAGATTTATTGAGAATGTTATCCTTAAACAGGTGGTTGATACTGAACCAGTGCGTAGGATTGTTGAATATGGTAAAGGTGCAATGACTGGTATCTATCTCGACTATAGGGATGTACAAATTGTTGGTGCATCGATAGACATACCAGAGTACGGTTGGATACTTTTAGCAGAGGTGGACAAGGCTGAAGCCTTTGCTCCATTAAAGTTGTTGAGAAACATTGCCGTGATTCTGTGTGGAATATGTTCTGCTGTCGTCATCGGTGTTGGTATTGTTTTCTCACTTTCAACAGCCAGGCCGATCAACAGGCTGAAGCAAGCATCGGAGAGAATTGCAGGCGGTAATCTGGAACACAAGGTTGAGATAACCCGTAGCGACGAGATTGGTGCATTGGCCGGTAGTTTTAATAATATGACACGTAAACTTGCAGATGAAATCACCGGACACAAGCGTGCGGAAGACGAACTTACTGCAACCAACAAGGAGTTGGAGGCGTTTTGTTATTCAGTTTCGCATGATCTGCGTGCGCCTTTGAGGGGTATTGATGGCTTCAGTAAGATTCTGGAAGAAGAATATACACAAGAAGTAGATGAGAAGGGTATGGGGTACATAAAGCGTATACGTGCGGCCAGCCAGAGGATGGGGCAATTAATCACCGACTTGCTGAATCTGTCACGTATATCCCGCAGGGAAATGAAACATGAAAAGGTTGATTTGAGTACTATGATACGCAAGATGGCGTCAGATCTTCAGAAGGGGCAACCGGAACGCCGGGCAGAGTTTGTAATAGAAGAAGGAATTACTGTCAGCGGGGATTCAAATCTTATGCGGATAGTGGTGAATAACCTGTTGGGTAACGCATGGAAGTTTACTGAAAAGCGTACTCCTGTGAGAATAGAGTTTGGTATTACAAAAAAAGACAGTGGAAATGTGTATTTCGTAAGAGACAATGGTGCCGGTTTTGATATGGCCTATGCCGACAAACTCTTTGGCGCATTTCAGCGGCTGCATTCAGTTTCTGAGTTTGAAGGTACAGGTATTGGCCTGGCGACCGTTCAGCGTATTATTCATCGTCACGGCGGCCTTATATGGGCAGAAGGAGAAGTAGAGAAGGGTGCAACATTTTATTTTACATTGTAAAAATCAAGTAACAGCCCACCGCAAAGACGCAAAGAGCGCAAAGAAACCTAAATTTATAAAAACAAATATTAATAGTTTTTATCTTTTGTGTTCTTCGTGACTTCGTGTCTTTGTGTGAGGATTAGTAATTCAAAATGAAAGGATATTAATGACAAATTCAGAATCAGAAAAGAAGACAATATTACTGGTAGAAGATAACCCTGATGATGTAGAACTGACACTGCTTGGACTTAAAAAAAATAATGTTGTGAATGACATTGTTGTAGCTGTGGATGGGGCAGAGGCCTTGGACTATCTCTTTTGTACAGGGAAATATGATGAGCGTGATGCCAGTGTAATGCCTGTCCTGATTCTCTTAGACCTGAAGCTGCCAAAGGTAGACGGCCATGAGGTTTTGAAGCGGTTGCGTAGTGATGACAGAACAAAGATAATTCCTGTAGTCGTCCTTACCACCTCAGATGAGGAGACAGACATGGTTCAAAGCTATAATGGTGGTGCTAACAGCTATATCAGGAAACCGGTTGATTTTACAAGGTTCAGTGAGGCGATACAGCAACTGAAGGTGTACTGGCTCCTGTTAAACGAAACTCCGCCAAATCATTCGAGTTAGAGGGAACTTAAATGGGCATACCATTACGTGTGTTGATTGTTGAAGATGTAGAGGATGATGCAGAACTACTGGTGCAGGAAATACGCCGCAAAGGCTATGATCCTCTATATGAACGTGTCGATACAGAAAAAGCTATGCAGGATGCACTTGATAGACAGACGTGGGATATCGTAATCTGTGATTATTCCATGCCGGGATTCAATGCCATCAGTGCAATGGAACTAAAGCGTAAAAATCAGAACGATCTTCCACTCATCCTTGTTTCCGGGACAATTGGGGAGGAAGTTGCGGTTGAGGCGATGAAGGCTGGTGCGGATGATTACGTAATGAAGAACAACCTGACACGAATTGTTCCTGCCATTGAACGGGAATTGGAGGAATATGAAGAAAGACGTCATCTTCAGCAGGTGGAAAATGCTATACAGGCGCTTGTAAAGAGCATAGTTGGAACAACAGGGCAAGATTTCTTTGATAGGATTGTTCGTAGTTTGAGCGAATGGCTTGGTACTGATTGTGCCACTTTATGTGCAGTTGAGGGTGGAGATAAACTTAAGTCGTTATCAACACTATCTAATGGAAAGCTTTCATGCCATTGTACCTGCGCTTTGCAAGGCACAGTATGTGAAGCCATTATGAAAGAGGGTTATAAATCTTACCCAAATGGGTTGACCGAATCGGTAATAACAAATTGTGAATTCTTGGAGAAAATGGAGGCTGTAGGATATGTTGGTACAGCTATAAGCAATAAAGATGGTAAAGATATAGGGATATTTTGGACAGTATCTCGTAATAAACTAAATCTGCCACCACGTACAAAGGAAGTAATGGAAATTATTGCGGCAAAGGCAGGTGCAGAAATCGAGCGCTTGAAAGCAGAAGAGGATTTACAGCAATCTGAACAACATCACAGGAAACTGTTGAATTCACTAAAAGAGGGTATTTACCAAAGTGAACTACATGTGGATGGGGTTTTTACCTGGGTTAATCAAGCCTTTGCTGAAATATTCGGCTATAAATCACCTGAAGAAATGATTGGGACAAAGGTAAAGGATATTTACGTTGATACTGAAGATAGAAGACGGCTCTTAGAGAAGCTTGTAAAAGATGAAGTATGGAAGAACTTTGAATCCTTATGTAAGAAAAAAAATGGAGAGCATATTTACACTGAACGTACCTCTACTATGAACAGAGATGAAAAAGGTAATCCATATTGTGTTGAAGGAGTAATGAGAGACATTACCGAGCGTAAACAAATGGAAGAAAAGTTGAGAATGAGTGAGGAGCGCTTCAGAGAGTTGGCAGAAAACATTCCCGAAGTCTTCTGGGTAACCTCACCAGATTTCAAACGCATGATTTACATAAGCCCTGCGTATGAGACTATTTGGGGCCGTACGTGCAAAAGTTTGTATGAACATCCAGAATCCTGGATGGATAATATTCATCCGGACGATCGTGATAGAGTAGCTGCCGCTCTTGAGAATCACGTCAATGGTAAGGATGGCTTTGCAGAAGAGTATCGAGTCATGCGTACGGATGGATCGCAGCGGTGGATTGTAGATTGTGCTTATTCGATCAAGGGGGAGTCAGGATTAACTGATCACATTATAGGAGTTGCAAAAGATATCACCGAGCGCAAAATAGCTGAAGAAAAAATAAAGACATCGTTACACGAAAAGGAAGTGCTTCTTAAGGAGATTCATCATAGAGTCAAGAATAATATGCAGATCGTATCAAGCCTCTTAAACCTGCAATCGGAATCAGTTGATGATGAGAGCATTCGCCAGTTACTCAAGAAGAGCCAGAACCGTGTTAAATCAATGGCCCTTGTACATGAGAAATTGTACCAGACTGAAGATCTTTCCAGTATTGATTTTGCTGAATACACACGAAGCCTGACAACACGTTTGTTGCACTCGTTTGGAAGTAATTCTAAGAGAGTCCAATTAGTGATTGATATGGATGAGGTTTGTCTTGATGTTAATAGGGCCATTCCCTGTGGCCTGATCATCAATGAGATTGTTACAAATTCATTTAAACACGCTTTCCCTGATAGTACTACTGGCGTTGATGAAAATAAATTTGAAGGTAAAGGCGTTATCAAGGTATTCATGCGGGAAAACCCGAAATCCGGAATAATGGAACTGGTTGTAGGCGATAATGGTATGGGTTTGCCTGAAGGATTAGATTTTCGACATACAAAGACATTAGGAATGGAATTGGTAAACACATTAGTAGACCAGCTTGACGGTTCAATTGAATATGTTAATAATGGTGGTACGGAATTTAAAATAACTTTTAAGGTGTAATTGAGGAATTACAAGTAAAAAAGTAATCACACAAAGACACGAAGTCACAAAGGGTAAAAACTATTATCTTTTGTTTTTTTAAATTTTAATTTTTTAGTGCTTGTCCTCGGCGCTTTTTGTCCGGGGAAGCTCTGTGCCTCTGTGTGAGGTTTAAGAAATAATATCATGTCAAAAACAAAAATTATGGTTGTGGAAGATGAACGTGTCATAGCCAGTGACATTAAGAAAACCCTCGAAAAGGAGGGGTATAGTGTTCCTGCAACAGTTTCTACCGGTGATAAAGTAGTTGAAACGGTATCAAAGGTACGTCCGGATATGTTGCTGATGGATATAATGATAAATGGGAGTATAGACGGAGTAGAGGCGGCCAGACAGGTACAGGAACGCTTCGATATCCCGGTAGTATATCTTACTGCCTATGGCGATGACAAAACACTTGAGAGAGCTAAAATAACGGAACCGTATGGATATATCCTTAAACCTTTTGAATCGAGAGAACTCCACGTTGCTATTGAGATAGCCCTTTATAAGCATGAGATGGAAAGGAAGTTAAAGGAGAGTGAGCAATGGCTTGCTGCAACACTTAAGAATGTTGGAGATGGTGTGATTGTTACGGATACCGATGGTTTGGTAATGTTCATGAATCCGGCGGCTGAGGGACTGACCGGTTGGATGCAGAAAGATGCACTGGGCAAAGAATTGAACGAAGTGTGCAGGATTGTAGACAAACAGTCAGATACTCAAATTAAAGATCTGGTAGAAAAGGCCCTTCAAAATAGCATTGTCAGTAACCCGACAGGAA
Source organism: uncultured Candidatus Scalindua sp. (assembly GCA_964584595.1). Classification (GTDB taxonomy): domain Bacteria; phylum Planctomycetota; class Brocadiia; order Brocadiales; family Scalinduaceae; genus Scalindua. Next base: position 24,726 of record CAZPAM010000016.1, read on the forward strand.
ACACAATACTCATTGCCAGAAACAAGAAGGAAATATTCATTGATTACAGTGCTACACTCAACAGGGATCAAGAAAGGGGCGAAATAGGTGTTGTCCTGAACTTCAGGGATATTACAGAATATAAAAAAATGGAAGAACAGATTCGCGAATATAACAAGGACTTAAAGAAGATTGTAGATGAGAGAACTACGCGCATTAAAGAGCTTGAGCGCCAACGAATGGAGAATGAGAAACTGGCAATCACGGGACGAATGGCCGCCAGGGTTGCTCACGAGATAAACAACCCGCTTGCCGGGATACAGTACTCTTTTCTCTTAATTAAGGATAGCATACCTGGAGATCACCAGCATTTTGAATATGTGGACAGGATAGATAGAGAGATTAAGCGCATTTCCTCTATTGTGAGACAGATGCTCGACCTTAGCCGGCCGCCAAAGCAGTCTATACAAAGATTCGACATTAATACGACAATTCGTGATGTTATTGCAATGCTTAAGGTTAATCTCGACAAGCAAGGTGTTACTGTAAACTTTGACACATGCAACGAATCGCTCAAGGTGTATACGCTTGAAGACTCAATCAGGCAGGTGTTATTTAATATTGTACAAAACGCCATTGATGCATCTCCTGAAGGTGGATGTGTAGATATTACCATGAAAGTTGATAACGGCCATCTGAAAATCATGGTCGCTGACAAAGGAACCGGCATACCGGATGAATTACAATATAAGATTTTTGAACCATTCTTTTCTACGAAGGGTAAAATTCCTACTGGCGGACTGGGCCTGGGACTTTCAATCTGCAAAGGTATGATGGATATAATGGGAGGATCTCTTGACTATAAGAGCGAAATTAACAAGGGAACCACTTTTATAATAGAATTACCAATAAATGTGAGTAAAGAAGATTCTGGCTAAAGTTTCACAAAAATCAGCCGAAAATATATACAGGTCTCGTACTACATATACTTTTTAAGGCCTGAGAAAACTTATGATGTAAATAAAGCCATAGTTAGTTCGTACTTCAGGTGCGGACAACCTTGTCGTACAGAACCAGATCTGTAAGTCGAAGGCGCATTCGAATCGTACTCTTAACGGAGACGAATCTCGATTGCGCCTTTTTTTATGCCAGAATTTTGCAAAAATGATTTCTAACAACGTGGAGAATGTTATGAATAAGAAAAAAATTCTGGTAATAGATGATGAAATTGACATATGCGTTATTCTGGATAGATTATTATCTAAGAATGGTTACGATGTCAGGTGTGCATACAGTGGTACTGAAGCCATTGCATTAATGGAAAAAGAGGAGTTTGACCTTGTACTGAGTGACTATGTCATGTCAAAGGTATCCGGGTATGATGTGGCAATGTTTCTGGATACATTGGAAAAGAGGCCAAAAATTGGCATAATCACTGGATGGGGTGAATTGATTGATGCAAATGAGAAAGAGGAGATGAAAGTAAACTTTGTCATAAAAAAGCCCTTTGATTTCTCAGATATAATGAGACAAGTAGATGATGCACTGGGCGCTGATAGTTAATTAAGGCTAATCCACCTTCATTTTATCTATATAAGGTGAATACCCTATTGTTTATTGTGAACAAAATAGTAGACTTTAGACATAACTTCATTGTTTAAAGTAATGGAGGTATTTTTCTATGAATGAAAAAAGATTTCTGCTTATTGAGGATGATGAGGATCATGCCGAGCTGATTACACATGTACTTATGGACGACAACGTTGAAGGCATTGACACTGATGTAATCTTAAAGAAAGATGGCCAGGAGGCCATAGATTTCTTTAAGTGTAAAGAGCTGTCGAAAGTGTCCCTTGTTATATTAGACCTTAATCTGCCGAAGGTTGACGGGATGGATGTCCTTAAATTTATTAAGGGGAATTCAAGTTATAGCACTGTTCCGGTAGTTATTCTCTCCACAAGCTCAAGTCAGAAAACGATTGATGAAGCGTATAAGAATGGGGCAAACGGTTTTTTCACCAAACCTGATTCCTATGAAGAGCTTGTTGAAAAGGTACAAATCCTGAAGAAATGCCGTTGAATGTACAAGTTTTTGTTGTAATTATCTTACTAAAGTCTAAAATAAAAATAAATCATCAACTCACAAACGCAACACTTTTTTTATTAGTATCATCACGTCAACACCCGATTATAGTGCCGTAGAGATAGCCGGTGATCCTTAGGAAGTTGTTCTTCCGGAGAGGAGGCGTTTAGTATGAGTACGTTTCGGTCAATAAAGACACGATTGCTTGTATTTGGACTCTGCATCTCGTTAATACCCATTTCCATAATCACTACGATTTATTACATTAATGCCAGAAGTACGTTAAAGAATCAGATACTACAGGATTTCAAGGCAATTGCAGAGTCAAAGAAAACCCACATCATTTCTCTTATACAGGCAAAAAGAGGTCGAACCATTGACTTCAGTTCAGATGGATTAGTAAGAGACAGCCTTGAAAAAATCAAACGCGGTGACATTGAAAAAGACAAAGCTGTAATTACCCTGAACAAACATCTCTTGGTAAACAAGATGCCTATTGATTCCTTTTTGGATGCAATAGCCATTGTGAACATGGATGGCATAGTTGTCTCGTCTACCAGCGAAAAATGGATAGATGAAAATATTTCTGATAAGGAGGTATTTTCTCAAGTTGTAGGGAAAAACTTTGGTAAATACTATATTAATCCTATCGCATATTGCCCTTATATAAATAAAAGGTGTATAGATATATCTACACCCATTATCTCCGTAAATGGTGTTGAGAAAATAGGCGTTTTTGTCAATTGCTATGACCTGGAATCCTTGAATGAGATAACGACTGACCGTATCGGGATAGGAAAGACAGGCGAGGTCTACCTTGTCAATAGGGATAAAATGATGATTACTGATTCCAGGTTTATAGCTGATGCTCCATTTAAACAGGTTGTGGATACAGAGCCAGTACGCAAGATTTTAGAGAGTGGTGAGGAAATGACCGGTATTTATTCTGATTACAGGGGTGTACCAATTGTTGGGGCATCTGTAAATATACCTGAGTACGGCTGGATACTTCTGGCGGAGATGGATAAAGCAGAAGCATTTGCATCTCTACGAGGATTAGGTATCGTTGCACTGATAGTGGGGAGTGTATGCGGCGCGGCAGTCATTGGTGTAGGGATTATTTTTTCCACTTCAACAGCAAAACCAATCAATAAACTGAAGTCCGCAACAGAAATAATAGCAGGAGGCGACCTTAAACATAGGGTTGGCATAGATCGTAATGATGAAATAGGTGTATTGGCCAATAGTTTTAATACAATGGCAGATGAGTTGATGAAAAAGAACGAAGAATTACTGGCTGAAAATGCTGAGCGCAGGCGAGCAGAGGAGCAAAACAAGACATCACTTAAAGAGAAGGAGGTACTTTTGAGGGAGGTTCATCACAGGGTCAAGAATAACCTCCAGATAATATCGAGTCTTCTGGATATGAGCAGTATGCAGACACAGAATCAGGAGACAATGGATTTGTTTGCAGATTCCCGTAACAGGATTAATTCTATTGCCCTTATCCATTCGCAACTCTATAGAAGTGAACGATTTGATCAGATAAATATGGAGAAGCATATTCAGGAACTATCCAAAAACCTGTTACAACTTTATTCAATGCAGAATGCAATTACTCTTGACATTAAATCTAAGAACATATACCTTAATGTAAATAAGGCTGTTCCCTGTGCACTTGTCCTGAACGAATTGATTACTAACGTCTGTAAGCATGCCTACAGGGAGGAGCAAAAAGGGACAATTTGGATTTCCATGCAGAAGTCGGATGCTAACACTTTCTCTTTAAGAGTTAAAGATGAAGGTGTTGGTATCCCGGAAGAGGTTGACTTTGGAAGAGTCAAAAGCCTGGGCATGAGTTTAGTAAGGAATCTGGTATATAATCAACTAAAGGGTAAAATAGATGTCAGGAGTAATAAGGGTACAGAGTTTCTTATAGACTTTAACTTCAATGGGGTGGAAGCATGAACAGATTAATGGTCGTAGACGATGAGGCGATCATAACCATGCAATTAGGGATGCGCTTACGTGCCATGGGATACGACGTAGTAGGGACAGCCTCCTCGGCAGAGGCATCTGTACGTATGGCCAAAGACTTCAGCCCTGACTTAATCCTGATGGACATTGTTATGCCGGGAGATATTGACGGCATTAATGCCGCCGAAATAATAAAGGCAGAGATGGATATCCCGATTATATTCCTGACTGCGTATACGGATGATGAATATATTAAGAGGGCAAAGAGTATAGAGCCATATGGATATATTGTAAAACCATATAGCGATAATGAAGTAAAAGCAAACATCGAAATAGCTATTCATAAAAAAGAGCTGGAACGAGAGCAAAAACAGGCAGAGGAAAGGTTTCGCAATCTGTTTCTCTCGATTGAACAAAGTCCATGCATGATTATGATTATGGATACCAAAGGTGACATTGAATTCATAAATAACAAATTTTCCATGGTGACCGGCTACGAGTCCGAAGAAATCCTAGGGAAGAACGTTTCCCAGTTAAAATCTGATAAAACATCACCTGAAGTATACAAAGAGATGTGGGACAAGATTGCGGCTGATGAGGAATGGAGGGGAGAATTATTTGTTAGAGGAAAAGAGGGTGAGCCATGTCGGGAACCTTCGGTTATTTTACCTGTAAAAAACACAAATGATAAAACCATTCTTTTTGTTATGGTTACGAATTGTACCACTGAGCACAAGAAGAGGGAAGAGGCGTTAATATTGCAGTCGGAAAGATTGGACGCCATGAGGACAATGACTGCCGGGATTGCCCACGAGTTTAATAATGTCTTTGCAGTTATCAGTGGAAATGCACAATTACTGAAACAAGGTCATAAAGGAGATGAAGAATTTAAGGATGAGTTAAATGGTATTAATAATGCGATTGATAGAGGCACTAAAATCATCCGTGAAATAAAAGGATTTAATGACGTAAAAATAAACACAGCGGAATATTTTCATTTCAACATAGGAAAGTTGATAAAACAGGCATTAGACTTCACGATGCCAAGATGGAAGGATGAAGCGCAGGCCAGAGGGATAAGCTACGATATAGACAAGGAAGAGATAAAAGAACTACCGGCCGTGTTTGGTAATCCTTCTGAAATTAAAGAAGTTTTGATTAATATTATTAATAATGCCCTGGATGCCATGCCTGACGGTGGCCACCTTTCATTTAATACATGGAGTAAGGATGAGACTGTATCTGTAAGCGTATCTGATACAGGTAAGGGTATGACTGATGACGTGAAGAATAGGATATTTGACCCGTTCTTCACAACACGGAGCCCTGAAGGAACCGGGTTGAACATGAGTAACGCCCATAGCATAACAATAAGAAACGGCGGCAGGATAAGCGTGGAAAGCGAACCGGGAAAAGGTACGACGGTTACCATAAGATTCGGAATGACTAAGGGAATTGATAAACCTGAAATATTACCTGAGTCTACACAGGAGACAAAGACCAAAAGAGGGAACATCCTGGTGTTGGACGACAATGAGACTATATGCAGGCTCCTGGACAAATTTTTGTCCGAGGAGGGCTATATTGTAAAGACTGCAAATAATGGTGTTGATGCCATGAAGTTACTTGAGAGCGAAACATTTGACCTCATGCTCAGTGATAATGCTATGACAAAGGATAAGGGGTTTGATTTAATTAAATCTCTGGATGCATTGGAAAATAGACCGGAAATAGGCATAATCACCGGCAGGGAAGATGAGAGTGTGATTAAGAAGAAGGAGGATTTAAAAGCACATTTTATTGCTGAAAAACCCTTTAATTTACCGGAGTTATTAAGAGAGATAAATGATGCACTGGATCAGAATTGAAGAATATAGGAATTAAGGAATTCAGGGATTAAAGACGTAAGATGGGTTTCACACTTCAGGTGTGGACAACCTTGTCGTACAGAGTCAGGATCTGTAAGTCGAAGGCGCAATCGAGTCGTTCTCTTAAGATAGGAGAATCTCGGTTGCGCCTTTTTTTATGTAATTTTTTAGAGAGAAAGGAACACCAAATGATTGAATGGGATGACAATTATAGTGTGAATGTATCAATAATTGATGAGCAGCACAAAAAACTCATTGATATTATTAATAAAGCCATTACTGCAAAACAACACAACGGCAGGCCGGAGGATATATCGGAAATATTATATGGTATGACTATATACGCTTATGAACATTTCAAAACCGAAGAGGCTTATATGAAAAAGTTTGAATGTCCGGAGTATGAATCTCATAAAAATGAACATTCCGATTTTTACATCAAAACACTCGTTTTTAATAATAGAGAAACTAAAGATGATAATCAAATCACAGACGATATACTTGAATATCTACAACAATGGCTGGTTGGCCATATTCAAATAAGAGATAAAGAATATACTGACTGTTTTACCAAAAATGGCAAGGTTGCCAAATCTGGTAAATAGCGATCTGTCACGATGCTTTATCAGGTGGTAAATCCAAGGCCACACCTCCCTTCTTGCTCCAAGATCTCTCCATTTCAACTTAAAAATTCAAACTGAATCCAGGTTTTGTGCTCAAATAACAAGAAGCATTTGTACTTGTTATTGAATTATTAAGTCCAATAATAAGGTGCATTTCATTAAAAAATAAGGTAATTTACCTATATTATCCAAAAAATACAGAAGGATAAACTGTAATTGGAGAAACCAATGTTATCACATAACATTACTGGCCTGATTTTATTCACCCACCCACTCACAAAAACAACAGTTCTCTGTTCATTTCAAACAGAATAGCCTGTAAGCTTAAATTGTTTACAAAATGTAAAGAAAATTTAGATAGAAGGAATTGAAATACATTAATCAGGAGAAAAGATAACAAATGAAAAAAATAAAAATATTTATCTTTTTATGGTTTGTCGCAATTCTACTTACAACAAACTTATTTGCTAAAGAAGTGAAAAAAGACATTGTTTTAGGAGCCGAGATTAGTTTCCTGACATCTGCTATCATGATTGCAGAAAATAAAGAATATTTCAAAGAGGAAGGTCTTAATGTAAAAATAAAAGAGTTTGACTCCGGAAGAAACGCTCTTGCCGCTATGTTGGAAAACAAGGATATTGATATTTGTACTGTGGCTCAAACGCCGGTTGTGCTTCATAGCTTTAATAGAGATGATTTTGTTATTATCGGGGCAATGGTTTATTCTTATAATGATGTCAAGGTTCTTGTGCGTCAGGATAAAGGGATCAATAAACCTATGGATTTAATTGGCAGGAAAGTAGGAGTAACCAGAGGTTCAACAGGCCATTTTTATTTAAGTACTTTATTGAATTATAATGGCCTTCACTGTTCTGATGTTAATGAGATTGATATAAATGCATCAGAGTTGCCTCAAGCATTGGCAGATGGACGTGTGGATGCTATTAGTACATGGGAACCACATAATCTAAATGCTATTAAGTTATTAGGTGAGAAAACCCTTCTCCTGCCTGGTGAGGATATTTTTCGCGAAGATTTTTATTTTGTAGTACATAAGAGTTTTGTAAAGGATAATCCGGAAACCTTGAAGACGTTCTTGCAAGCGATTGAAAAGGGTGAGAAATTCATCCAGGGAAATAAAGATGAATCAATAACTATCGTATCGGAAAGAATAAAAGTAGATAAAGAAGCTGCAGCTTCTGTTTGGGATGATTTTAGCTATCAGTTGATACTGGACCAATCAATATTTGTATCTTTAGAAGCTGAAGCAAGGTGGGCAATACGTGACGGACTGGTGGAGGGAAAAGAAGTTCCTAATTATCTTGACTTTATCTACATTGATGCATTAGAAGCTGTAAATCCGGAAGCGGTGACCATAATACGATAAACAATGAAAAACTTAGAGGGTACAAGATTTGAAAATTAAGACTAATCTATACTTGTTGTCAGTTATCTCTGTTTGCGTGATTACAGTGATTGGTTTAGTAATGTTCCATACGCTTCGTCAGATAAACAAAGATATCAAAATGAGTAATAGTGGTGGTAAGTTGATCAAAGATATCTTTGAATTAAACATAGTTACAAACGAGTACACTATGTACCATGAGAGGAGGATGCGAGAGCAATGGCATAATAAATACAATTCATTGTACAGGGAATTAGAGATAATCAGGGAAATGCCGTTATCTTCAGAACATCAATTTGTTGTCGAATCCATAATTGCTGATTATAATGCTCTGGGCGATTTATTTATACAATTGCAACATAATTTAGACCGAAGAAAAAGAGTGATTGAAGGAAATAAACCACAGGTCGAAATTGCCAGGGAGGTCAGAATAGAAAAAGTGCTGACAGATGAAATAATGTTGAGGTCCCAAAGGATTTCAACACAGGCTTTTAAATGGTCTGACATGATGCAACAAAGAATATATAAGGTTGAGCACAGAACTAATTTGATAATTCTGTATTCTATAATTGCCTTTGCTTTATTATCATTCTTCGCTTCCTTCTTTTACATCAGAACGATTGCAGGGCAAATTCAAAAGCTGATAAAAGGTGCAGGCATAATCGGAAAAGGTGACCTTGGATATAGGGTTGAGACCAAAACTAAAAACGAGATTGGCCAACTGACTGATTCTTTTAATAAGATGTCTGATGATTTAAGTGTATCTCAGAAGAGATTAGATTGGCTGGCAAAATTTCCAAGTGAAAACCCCAACCCCGTAATACGTGTTGAAAGGAATGGCACAATCCTATTTGCCAACAATGCCAGTTCGATATTTTTAGACTACTGGGGCACTAAAATGGGTCAGTCTGTACCGGAAGATTGGTACAAACACGTTTTGGATGCCCTTCGTTCCGGTAAAAGTAATAATTATGAAGTGGAGTGTAATGATCAAATATTTTCCATAACACTTGCACCTGTAGAAGAAGAAGGAGGAGAAGACTATGTTAACTTTTATGGTCTTGATATTACCGAGCGTAAACTAGCCGAAGCAGAACTGAGAAGAATATTTGATTTGTCCATTGATATGATATGTGTTTGTGATATTAACAATGGCTATTTCAAGAAGATTAATCCTGCTTTTGGAAAAACACTCGGATATTCAGAAGAAGAACTTCTGGAAAGGCCTTTTTATGATTTTATACACCCGGATGATATAGACTCAACAACTAATGAAGTAGAAGAGATACTTGCAACGGGAAAAGAGATTGTTGGTTTTGAAAACAGGTACCGCTGTAAGGATGGTTCTTATAAGTGGTTAATGTGGACGGCCAGACCAACCCCTGAACATGGATTTACCTATGCGATGGCTCATGATATTACTGAGCGTAAGAAAACTGGAAATGAACTGGAACAAAAAAAATACTATTTAGAAAGAGCGCAGGAGATCGCTACCATTGGTACATGGGAATTGGATATCATCAAAAACAAGCTTGTCTGGACAGATGAGAATTACCGGATCTTTGGAGTACCTGAAGGTACAGAACTTACGTATGAGATATTTCTGAACTGTATCCATCCGGATGACAGGGATTATGTTGACAGGGAATGGAAGGCTTCTCTCAATAAGAAACCTTACGATATCGAACATCGTATTATAGTAGATGGTAAAATTAAATGGGTCAGGGAAAAAGCGGATCTAAAGTTTGACGAAAAAGGAAACTGTATCAGTGGAATTGGTTTTACGCAAGATGTCACCGAACGCAAACAAGCAGAAGAACAAATCAAGGCATCACTGCAAGAGAAGGAAGTGCTCCTGAAGGAGATTCATCACAGGGTTAAGAACAATATGCAGATCATGGCAAGTCTGCTGAGACTGCAATCTCAAGGAATCAAGGATAAGCAGTTACTTGATTTATTCAACGAAAGCCAGAACCGTATTAAATCAATGGCTCTTGTCCATGAAGATTTGTATAGTGGTAAAGACCTGGCAAGGATTGACCTTGAACAATATGCTCGTAACCTTACAGCCCGTTTAACAAAGTCATACGAAGTCGACCCCAACAGGGTAATAACAAGCGTAAATATAGATAATGTTTTTCTAGGCGTAGATACAGCAATCCCTTGCGGCCTGATCCTTAATGAGCTCTTTACAAATTCGCTGAAATATGCCTTTCCCGTCGACAAGTCCGGGGTAAACCTGGAAGACAAAAAAGGGGAAATCCGCATTGACTGTCATGCAAATAGTGCTGAACATACGCTGGTTTTCAGTGATAATGGTGTAGGATTGCCGGAGAACACAGATATCCAGGAAACTGAGACACTGGGCCTGGATCTGGTAAGGTCATTAGTAGACCAGCTTGGAGGTACAATCGAGCTTAACAGGAATGGAGGAACGGAGTTTAAGATAACTTTTGAGGTGTAAATTAAGAATTAAGGAATTCCCGCCTAACAGACCTCGCCTAGCAAACCGGCGCCCGCCCGTGCCGGATCGGACGGGGGCAGGCCGGCGGGCAGGGAGGAATTAAGAAATAGTCTTTTAATTCCTTAATCACTAAATCTTTTTAGGAAATATCATGTCAGAAACGAAAATAATGGTAGTTGAGGATGAAACAATCCTTGCAAAAGATATCCAAATTAGCTTGAGAAAGCTGGGATATACGGTTTCAGGTATTGCCTCTTCCGGTGAAGAAGTAATTCAGAAAGTATCAGAAGATAGTCCCGATTTAATATTGATGGACATTAAGATAAAAGGGGGTATGGACGGTATAGAGACCGCGAAGCAGATAAAAGAAAGCTTCAGTATTCCAGTTGTGTATCTGACTGCCCATTCAGATGATACAACACTGAAAAGAGCAATGATAACAGATCCATATGGATATATTCTCAAGCCTTTCGAAGATAGAGACCTTCACATTGGTATAGAGATAGCATTGTACAAGCATAAGATGGAGGAGAAGCTCGTCCAGTCAGAAAAACTAAAGTCAATAGGAACAATAACCGCCGGGGTTGCCCACGAGTTTAATAATATACTTGCCATAATATCCGGTAATGCACAGTTGCTGGAGGGGAGCCGTAAAGACGATGAAGAATTAGTGGATGCACTTCGTACTATCAAGAGGGTGGCCAATGATGGGGCTCAAATATCCAGAAGAATGCTCAAATTTACTGAAACAGCTAAAGACACGGCAGGGTTTGTGCCTTTTGATATAGAGGATCTGATAAACCAGGTAATTGATTTCACAATGCCCAAATGGAAAACTATGGCTCAAGCTAAAGGCATAAACTACCACATGGATACGGAAGGCATGAAAGGAATACCGGAAGTTCTTTGTAATCCAACAGAAATGAGAGAGGTATTTGTAAACATAATAAATAATGCACTTGATGCCATGCCTGATGATGGCCGTATAACATTTCGTACATGGAATGAAGAGGACACCGTATTCATAAGTATTTCCGACACAGGAGAGGGGATGCCGGAAGAAGTAAAGAAGAATATATTTGATCCGTTTTTTACTACGAAGACTGCCGTCGGAACTGGATTGGGCCTGAGCACTGCTTACGGCATAGTAACCAGACATGACGGTAGTATAGAGGTGGAAAGCAAGGTGGGCAAGGGTAGTACATTTACTTTGCAATTCCCGGCAGCCCCTGAAGCAGATAGTCCGGAAGAATTACCTGAACCGAAACAAGAAACAGAGAGTAATCGTCTCCGCATCCTGGTGGTAGATGACGAAGAGGAAATGTGCAATATACTGGATAAATTCTTTTCTAAGCAGGGTCACCTGGTCAGGACTGTCGATAATGGTACAGAGGCTAAAATATTAGCAAAGGCTGCTGATTATGACCTTGTTTTGTGTGACCTGGCGATGCCAAATGTCTATGGATACGATGTAATAAAGGCTCTGAACGAGTTAGAGAAAAGGCCAAGAGTGGGCATAATCACAGGCTGGAACGAGAAGCTCAAGCCCATGGATGATGATGGGTTGAAAGTAGACTTCATTCTCAAAAAACCATTTGATCTCTCAGAGCTGACAAGACAGATAAATGAGGCATTTAATACACAATAGCGCCTTCCCCCACCCCAAACCACACTCACCCGCCAAGGAAAAAACAGAAATGTAGCCACAGATTTACACTGATATACACGGATGAAAAAGCAAAGGGAAACAATAATATGGAAACTAGAGACATTATTCGAGATCATTTGTGGGAAAAGGCAAGATTGCCAAATCTCCTTAATACCGAACCATTTGGTAAAGATGGCAGCATTGCTCCTCGGACAAAAAGCGCTCCTCGGACTGGAAAGCGCCGAGGACAATCAACAGGCGAGGACAAAGAAGTGTGCACGATCGTGCACATAAGATTTATCCTGTTATCCTGCCTAAAAAGAGTCTTTTCCAATAGCCAGGAGTCAGTTCCTGTTAGGTTCCGGAGTGGTTGAAGTTGATGGCGGCAGAATCGGGAAAGTGATTGAAGGTTGATCTCCGGTCAGGGT
>CAZPAM010000016.1:37300-39711 GCA_964584595.1 uncultured Candidatus Scalindua sp.
ACCTTGAAGAAGTATTTGTCCTTATCGTCATTCGTTACGTTGTACCTGCCGAGAGTGGTGGTATCTTTGTCGTATGGTTTTGCCAATCCAAATTTCTGATAAGAATTTCCCCCGACCCCGATACCGTTATGGCATGTGATGCATCCTTTACTCTTAAACAGAGCGTATCCTTCCAGCTCAGATTCAGAAATGGATTTATCGTAGCCAATGAGCCATTGGTCAAATCTTGAGTTTGGTGTGGTTAAGGTCTCTTCGAATGCCGCAATGGCATCAGTGACCTGATCAATATGAATCTTTTCATCCGTGTACATCTCATTTGAAGCATACACTTCATTAAACCATTTGACATACTGCGGTATCGATTCCAATACGCTCACTGCCAGCTCATGTTTTGAACCCATTTCAAAAGGATTGGCTATCGGGCCGCCGGCCTGCTCTTTCAAGTCCTTTGCGCGGCCGTCCCAGAATTGTGCGAGATTGAACTTTGAATTAAGGACGGTAGGAGAGTTTATCGGGCCAAGGAACCATTTATGCCCGATAGAGGTGGGTAGATTGTCTGCACCTCCTGTAGAGAGGTTATGGCATGAGTTACATGTTATCCAGCCTGATTTGGATAATCTGGGCTCAAAAAACAGTTTCTTCCCAAGTTCCACTTTTGCCCTGTCGTAGTCAAAGGTAATTGGAATAGCTTTGATCGGTTCGTCGGAACGTGTTGATTTAGAAGCGCCTGACATCCTTCCTCCTCTGCCATAGCCTATCTTTGATTCATCAGCTGCAGCAGCAAACTGAGGCATTACAGCATTGATAATGATAAAAATTGACAAACTGCAAATAGCAGTGAATTTAATGATCTTCATTTGTTCTCCTTTTTTAGTTAATGATTTGTATTTTTTCTTATAACCAATAATATTTATTGAATTTGACATTGTCAAGAGCATTTAATTGAGCTTCTTTTGTAAAAATATCTGTATCATTGATTTTGTTGACATTTCTAATTGTGCCTGTTAAGTTTGACTCATGGAGAATATTAAGTCGTTTTTACAGCAATTGTATAATGAGGATGCAGGGGAGGTAGAGCAGGCTCTTGAAGAGATTGGCAGAATAGGGAAAGGTAATAGCGATGCAATGGGGGCTGTTCAGGAGTTCTTAAGAAAAGAGAAGCGAATGCCTCTGCGTATTTTAGCTGCCCAGACCATAGTAAAGATAAAAAAGTTTGTTCAGCCTACTACTGAGCAATTTAGAAAGCCAGTTATCTTTGATTGTCCGGGTGCGGAGAAGATAAAAAGGATAGAAATTATAGACGTAACATGCCCGCACTGCCACAAGAAGGGTACGGCATCGGTGGCCGGCTTCGAGAATGAATTTACCTGTGAGAGCTGTGGGGAGGTAATACAGCGTGATCTGCCTGATAGCTGTATCGAAAAGTGTCCCGTGGGAAGTGAGTGTGTTGGTGAAGATCGTTACCGGAAATATATGAAGGGCAGAATGATTGACGATTGTTGATTGAAGATTGAAAAAAGACTAACTCACGCCAAGACGCCAAGAACGCAGAGGGTAAAAACTACAAATCTCAAATTACAAATAAATTACAAAACACAATGTCCAAGTAATCAAACTCGTAACTCGTAATTCGTAAATCTTCCTGCCTTTCGCCTTTAACATCAGTGTTTATCCGTGTAAATCCCTGGCAAAATTATTATAGGTTTCTATGCTTCGAACTCAGTCACCCAAAGATCATGTTTATTACAGAAGCTGGTAGCATACAGCGTTGTAGTATCCCATACATACTTTGAGCTAGTAGCTGGCAACTCAAACTCTGATTTTGCTATTGTATCAGATGGGGAAAATGTTTTTTCGCCCAGGACGTCACCATTCCTTGAGACGATTGTATGCCTAACAATATAGTGTTTATCACTCATTCCATGGATAGTTGTAACCGTTACCTTATTACCTTCCACTTTGACATTGGGAGCATGTCCTTTGGCCTTCCCTGCCCATTTGCCCTGGTTCTGACTTGTATATACTACGCCCTTGGGAAACGAAGCAGAATCAGCCGATACTGGTGATACATGGCCAACAGCCATACCGGCGGCTACGGCTAATGATGATTTAAGGAATGCTCTTCTATTTGACATAATATTTCTCCTCTCGTGTTAATATTTGTGAACCTTATAGTCGGTTCGATATACAACAAAAATAAATTAGCTGAAATTCCATCTTGCCATTTCGTATACGTCTTTGAGGCTTTTACCTGTCTCTAAAACGACTGTGGGTTCAAATCCGCAGTGCATCATGCAGTTGCTGCAGCGTGGGTCTTGCCCGGTGCCGTATTTGTCCCAATCTGTGTTGTCCATCAATTCCTGAAAGGTCTCATAATATGCGTCTGTGATTAGATAGCAGGGGCCTTTCCA